>NZ_JBKQXN010000183.1:0-225 GCF_046762905.1 Yoonia sp. R2-816
TGATTGCTCCACAATACGTGAAGCCATTCGTCAAACGGCAGAAGAATGATGCGGCTGATGCTGAGGCGATTGTGATTGCGGCGCAGCGCCCGGAGATGCGGTTTGTGGAACCCAAAAGCAACGCGCAAATCGCCCGGGGCGCTGTGTTCCGTTCACGCGACCGTCTGGTGCGCCAGCGCACTGAACAGATCAATGCGCTGCGATCCGTTCTTTATGAACAGGGCC
>NZ_JBKQXN010000184.1:0-1237 GCF_046762905.1 Yoonia sp. R2-816
TTGCAAAACTGTCCTTGATTTTGGCGCGTCTGTAGCCGCAGCTCCGAGAAGCGGACATTTGTTCAAGGCGCAGCATCGGTGAGTCTGGGCTCTCTGCCGTCATCTGACAGTTTTGGTCGGTTGACTAGTGCCAGCCCAAACTGGACATTTGTGTCTCCGATCCATCCAGTCGTTCAGCCGGCAAAGTTGCCATTCAATCGCTGCCACTCAAAGGCAATCAACTTGCTCTCCGCGGTCCCCAATGCGCAATTCGCCGCGGGGTGGTTTCCATGCCTAGGAAGGGTCGGCGGCCGAAGGTCTAACTCGTTTGATCGTGGTGGGAAAAAAAGGCAAGAATTGTCTCGATAGGAGCTTGTCCAAATGGAACATAATCTTGCTTATTGTTCCAATTTCTAAACAAATCCAATTCTTGATCAACCAATGCCATATCCCACCGCCCGAAGCGACGAGTTCCGATAGGACCGGATGCGAGAATGATAAGGTCTTTGTGGCGAATATCTTGCGAAATTTTTTCCAAGACCAAATCAACTGCGACTGTTGTCCCTTCTATGTATTGAACAAAGCAACCATCTTCGCAGTGCAGATATCCGGTAATGTTTGCCCTCGCGTTGTTTCTGCGTGCAGCGAAAAAAATATCATGATACGCGTCAGAACCTTTCTCAACCAAAGAAGTGCTTCGATAAATCGTGAAATCCAAAAACGAAATCCATTTTCATTGTAGTGATCGTGGTCACTCGTGTGTAACATACTCAAAGAAAAATGCAGCGTTCTTGGCGATTAGACTGTCGGCTGCCTGACTCATGTCCCAGGCCGATCTAGAATCGGTCTCTACCACACTGCCTATGCATCCGACTATGTTCGGTCCAGCGTGTATTTGGACGTGCTCTTGAGATGACACGAACGGTTTGGCTCGCGCCTGCGCGGACTGTCGACATGCGCATGCCGGGGCGATCTTTGATTTCCTAGCTTCGAATTTGGTTCCAGGCTGGCATTTTAAAGCAGAGTTCATACCAAAGCCGTCGTCAGCGCAACCTGCAGCAATCGGAACCCTGGGCTCGCTGCAGACACCTGACGCTTTTGGTCGGTTGACTGGTGCCAGCCCGAACCGGCCATTCGATCTCCGGGCAGGATTGGCTGGTCAGCGGGACCAAGGGGACATTCGTTGCAACTTCGTCTATGGCTGCTTAGGGTCACGCTTGTAGGAATAGCAGGTACCATTTGTGAGACACGCCTCTAG
>NZ_JBKQXN010000185.1:0-372093 GCF_046762905.1 Yoonia sp. R2-816
GACTTGATCTGCGGAAACCATCAAGGCCAGCGGACCTAAGAACCGCGCGAACAGGCCGAACACAAGACCGTATCTGACAAATTGCTAACTGCTTCGAAAAAAGTCTTGCTTTGCAGGGACCATCCACACAGGACAAAGCAGTCTTTGCTAGAGTTGAAAATTCTGGACTAGGTTGCCGACTTCTGACCGAAGTGCCTCAATCTCTAGGATTTCGTCCTTCCAGACTTTCAGTTTGGCATTGGCAAGATTTCCTTCGAAAGCGCTTCTAAATGCTTCAACTCGTCCTGTTGGAAAGAGAGACTTTGCGACAATGATGTTTCCTTGCGTCCCGCCGATGACATGAGACCAACTCCACCCGATCTTTGGTGTCCAGTCATCGAATTGACTAGGAAATCTCGCTTTGCCGCTTAGGAGGGGTTGTGCCCCCACATACCAAGTAAGCAGCTGGGCTCGCCAGTAGGGGCATTCGATTGAGAAGATAGAGCCGACCCAAGCATCCAAATCCTCATCAGAAACCTTTCGTAGACAGACAATCAAAGATGCTGCCAAGTCGCCGCTGACGTTTGCCCAACCCCAAATCCCAGCTGGATTGTTGTTTGAGGGATGTAAGACGCGTCCGACGTTTATTCGTCCATCTTTCCAACGATCTGGGCTCATGATCACGCAACCAAGCGTTTGAAGTACAAGCTGTGGATCGGGAGTGACATGAGTACTATCCGCGGTAGCTAGGTCAACTTGAAGGAAGGCTGTGCAAAGGTCTTCAAACAACCAATAGACAAATTTCTCGTCGCAGCGCGGGATAAGCCTTGGCAGCAAGTACTGAAACCAATTTTCCCATTCTTCAATTAGTCCAAATGCAGAGATTCCACTCCCGATGGCCTCTAAGACCTCCTGCAGATAACGCGTGGATGTGGATTCGAGAGCGTGCTTGAGCTGAGGGTACATTTTACGCGTCTCACCCATGAACCACGCTTCGCCCATGAGCCCGTCCGGTTCGCAAGTCGCCTTACTCATCTCGCTCAGAGCCTGAGACGAGGGTCCTACACCTGGCGTCCACTGAAAGGTCAAATTCTGTTCCCAACTCTGTTGGCTTCAAGGAAATCTAACCCTGACATATCGCCTTTTTCCAAGACAAGAATCTAGGTGTAATTGCTGTGGCTTTTGGCTCCAAGCCGCCATCCATCTCAAGCAACCCCAACGCACTGACAGAATTTCACGGCATGGTGGGAGCAACAGGGTGAACCCGAAACGCACGTCCCCGTCGTCACAGGATCAGCTCATTATCCTGTTCTTCCTCGCGCGTTTCATCCGCTGCGGCAAAGGCGATACCGAAGGTCAGGATACCGACCCGCCCGGCGGTCATCAGCACGATGATCACGATCTTGCCGATATCTGACAGATCGCCGGTGATCCCCATTGACAGGCCCACTGTCCCCATGGCCGAGATCACTTCGAACATGACCACCTCGAACGCGGCGCCGGTTTCGGTGAGCAACAGGATAAACATCGCGATCAGCAACAGCGTGCAATAGAAGGCCAAGCCGGCGGTGGCCGATTGCAGTTTCACGATTGGTACTTCGCGTTTGAAGAAACGGATCCGCTCGCGCCCTTTCAGTGTGGACCGGACAAGACCCACAAGTGCTGCAAAGGCGGTGGTTTTCAGCCCGCCCCCTGTGCCTGCAGGCGAGGCCCCGAAAATCATCAGGAAGAAGATGATCATCAGAACCGCCGGTGTCAGGCTGCTGAACGGGTGGGTGTTGAACCCGACCGTGGTTGAGGCTGTCATAGTCTGGAAAAACGCGGCGAGCCAGCGTTCGGAGGCGGGCAAGGCGGCGATGGTGCTGTCGGCCAGCCCCACGATCAGCGTGCCGATCAGCAGGAACCACAATGTGACCCGCACGATCACCTTGGAGGTGAAACCCAGATGGCTGGTCTGGCCGGTCAATGTCCGCCAGCTATCGACCACGATCAGAAAGCCCATGGCGCCCAGCAGGCTGAGCACGGAGATGACGATGTTCAGGCCTGCGTCGGCGCGAAACGCCTCAAACGAGGTGCTGAAAAGTGAGAAACCGGCGGTGCAGAAGGCAGAGACGGCATGGAAAATCGCGCTCCAGAGTGCATCCTCTACCCCATTGTTTACAAATATAAAATAGAGCGCCGTGGCGCCCAACGCCTCGCACAATACGGTGAAGAGGATGACCGCGCGCAGGAAGACTGCGGGCTTGATATCATCCGGCAGGTTGAAGGCGTGTTTGACCGCGTGGGTCCGAAGCCCCGAGATACGCTGCTGCACCGCAAGCACGGTGAACGAACCGATGGTCATGTAGCCCAGACCTCCGATCTGGATCAGTAGCAGGATAATCACCTCGCCTGCGAAGGTGAAACTGCCGCCGGGATCGACGGTGACCAGTCCCGTCGTCGACACGGCAGATGTGGCGATGAACAGCGTATCAAGCGCGCTGACCGCCACCTCTTGCGCAAACGGCATCGACAGCAGCGCCCAACCGATCAGCATGTAACTGAGATAGCCCAGAAGAAGCATCTTGGCCGGGGCAATCCGCAGCAGGCTGGCGCGAAAGGTGGCAATCGTCTGTAGGATGGGCTTGGACATCGGCAGTTCCTGTAGGGCGGCCACTGGCCAGACAACAATTTGAAGCTACAATCCCAAGGGAACGCAAATGGTTCCCATTTGTTATGTTCTATTGCAATTGCGCCAACTTGAAAGGCCCAGATATGAAATCCGCAAAAGACTACCTTGATGCCGCAAATTCAGACGTGCCCCGGATCAGCAGTGAAGACGCGGTCGCCAAACATGCCGCTGGCGGTGTGACGTTTATCGACGTGCGCGACAGTGCCGACATTGCCAAGTCAGGCACAATCGCAGGCGCGATGCGTGTGCCACGCGGGTTTATTGAATTTGCCGCAGATCCCAACACCCAGTTTCACAAGCCGTTCTTTCAGAAAGACGCTGAACTATGTCTGGTTTGCGGTGCCGGTGGTCAGGCTGCGCTGGCCGGCAAGACCCTGAAAGAAATGGGATATACCAATGTCATCAATGTCGGCGGCATCGGTGACTGGAAAGAAGCGGGTGGCCCTGTCGAAGACTAATGGATGTGTTTTGGCTTGAGCCTGCGGTGGCAAATTCCTGCGCTTGCCACCTTGGCCAGAGCGAGGCGTTTCATCCCAGTAACGCGGCTGTTTAGGCCGCGTTCATGAAATCATCAATCTGCTTGGCGAGCGCATCCCAATCGGTGAATTCGCGCTCGCCCTCGTCCAGCGAATAATCCCGATCACCTAGCACGGCATGGCGCACGACCTGCGACTGGAAGTAATCGTAGCCGCCGGGCTTGACGGCACCCGCAACCAGCGCTTCCGAGGTCGGCGAAAACCGCGTCCGCATTTCCATTTCGGTCAGATATTCCTGCGCTTCGTCCAGACCTTCGGGGAAGGCCGCGCTCATGCTGACAGAGATCATCAGGGTCGGCCGCGCGGCCAGATCCTGATGGCTGGCACTGACGAACACCTCGAAGGCTTTGGGGTGGCGGCGTTCATGAACCGGTGCTGCCAGGATGACCTTGTCCACCCCGTCGAAACTGGCCTGCCCTGTTCTGTCGGACGTGTCGATCAGCGTCACCTCCTGCCCTGATTTGCGGACATGATCGGCGACGAATTTGGCGATCTTGCCGGTGTGGCCTTCGATGGTCTCAAAGATGATGGCAACTGTCATTTTGCGCGTCCTTTTCCGGGCGACCGATATCCGGACGCACATCCTGCGCGCGCCGGAGCCTGCAAGCAGTATCCGCGCAATGGACCAACCCGGCCTTGATCAAGATCAAGCCGGGTATGCAACGTTCGGTGGGGGTCGCAACACCGGATTGCGGCGTTGGGTGCGAATCACGTGTTAATGCGTTGTTTTGCGCCCAAATGGCCGGTCGGCATCACGTCGGCAAAACGTCGGACTTGCGTCGGGCAGTTCGCCGCGGAATGGCCAGTTTAACGTGGCGTGCGGTGAAAGTGTAAAGGCGACGTTAAGGATTTGGTCCGGCATGTGACCGGCCGATACTGCGATAGCGTCGGCTGCGTTCAGCGAATGCGTCTCGCAAGCCAGATGAAAGAAGCGCCGTCCGCTACGTCACAAACTCATCCCGTCCGTAGCCTTGCAAGAACAGGAGCGCCGTGAGGTCTCCGTGGTTGATCCGGATATCGCATTCATCTTGCACGATCGGTTTGGCGTGCAATGCCACACCCATCCCGGCCCGGCCCAGCATGCCCAGATCATTGGCCCCGTCGCCGACGGCGATCACATCAGCCTCGGCAAGACCGCGCGCCTGCGTGATCTCGACCAGGGCGTCGATCTTGGCTTGTTTGCCGAGGATCGGCAGGCCCGGCGCGCCGGTGAGTTTGCCATTTTCCACCAGCAGCGTATTTGCCCGGTTTTCATCGAACCCAAGTGCTGCCGCCACACGTGAGGTGAAGGCCGTGAACCCACCGGACACCAGCACGGTATAGGCCCCGTGCGCCTTCATTGTGTTGACCAGTTCATAGCCGCCCGGCATGTGGGTGATCCGCGTGTCGAGCACGTGTTCAATGATGCTTTCATCAAGGCCCTTGAGCAGGCCCACCCGTTCCTTCAGCGCTGCTTCAAAATCCAACTCACCATTCATCGCTTGTGCGGTGATGTCCGCCACACGCGGGCCTACCCCGGCCTCGGCCGCGAGTTCATCAATGCATTCCTGCCGGATGATGGTGCTGTCCATATCGGCAAGCAGCATTTTTTTACGTCTGTTTTCAGCCGGTTGGATGATCAGATCGACACAAGCATCCTGCAGGTCGGCCCACACATCCCACCTGTTGTCAGGCATGACTGGAATCGCAAATTCTGCTGCCTCGTCAATGGCGAGCCATGTGGCGTCGCCCCCGCCCCACGCATTACGCAGGCTGTCCACCAAGGCCGCGTCCAGCGTGCTTTCGGTGGGTGTGGTCAGCAGGGTGACGATAAACATGCGCTGTTTCCTATTGGCGTCGCTGGTGTCGCAAAAATCGTGTCGTGTGCCGGTCTAGTGACATTTTGCCGGTTGTGAAAGGTGAAAGCCGCGGCTATTGCGGCCAGTGGGACACCCTTCCCCAACGAAGGGCGCATATCTGTGAGGATACCACCGATGGTTAAGACCAAACCGGCTGCGCGGCCGGCTAATCCGCGTTTTTCTTCTGGCCCTTGTGCCAAACCCCCTGTCTGGAAACTGGATGCTTTGCGCGACGCCGCCCTTGGTCGGTCGCACCGGGCAGCCGTGGGCAAGGCCAAGCTGGCCGAGGCGATTGACCTGACCCGCGAGGTGCTGGGCGTACCGGCCGATTACCGCATTGGCATCGTGCCTGCGTCAGACACCGGCGCGTTTGAAATGGCGATGTGGTCGCTGTTGGGTGAACGCCCGGCCGAGATGGTGGCCTGGGAAAGCTTTGGCGCGGGCTGGGTCACGGATGTGGTCAAACAGTTGAAGATCGAGGCGACCGTGCATACCGCGGAGTATGGCGAGATCGTCGATATGGCCGCGCTGAATTACGACAATGATGTCTGTTTTACCTGGAACGGCACGACATCCGGCGTGCGCGTCCCTTCGGGTGATGTGATCCCCGGCGATAGGGCTGGGCTGACGCTCTGTGATGCGACGTCGGCTGCTTTTGCGCAGGATCTGCCATGGGACAAGCTGGATGTGACCACGTTCTCTTGGCAGAAGGTGATGGGTGGGGAAGCGGCCCATGGCATGTTGATCCTGTCGCCCCGCGCTGTGGAGCGGCTGGAAAACTATACCCCGGCCTGGCCCTTGCCCAAGATTTTCCGCCTGACCAAGGGCGGCAAGCTGATTGAAGGGATCTTCCGGGGCGAGACGATCAACACACCGTCGATGCTGGCGGTCGAGGATTATCTGGTTGCCCTGAAATGGGGCCGGTCGATTGGCGGGCTTGATGCGCTGATCCACAGGGCGGATGCCAATGCGCGGGCGATCTGGAATTTCTGTGCGGACAAGCCCTGGATCGACAATCTGGCGGTGGATAAGGCGACGCGGTCGAATACCTCTGTCTGTTTGAAATTCACCGATGATCGGATTTCCGATGGTGCTGCCTTCGCCAAGGCCGTCGCCAAGCGGCTGGAAGCCGAAGGCATCGCACTGGATATCGGCGCCTATCGCGACGCTCCGGCGGGCTTGCGTATCTGGTGCGGGGCGACGGTTGAAACCTCGGATATCGAGGCGATGCTGCCCTGGCTGGAATGGGCGTTTGAGGCCGAGATCGCATCGGTGGGGTGAAACCCCACCTTACATCCCAAAATTTGACGACGTTAAAGGAGTGGCAACATGGCCCCCAAAGTACTCATCTCTGACAAGCTTTCCCCCGCCGCTGTGCAAATCTTCAAGGATCGCGGTATTGACGTGGATTTCCAGCCTGATCTGGGCAAGGACAAGGACAAACTGCTGGAAGTCATCGGGCAATATGACGGTCTGGCGATCCGATCGGCGACCAAAGCAACCGAAAAAATCATCGCCGCTGCGGATAATCTGAAGGTGATCGGGCGGGCCGGGATCGGCGTGGACAATGTGGATATCCCCGCCGCATCCAAGAAGGGGATCATCGTGATGAACACGCCCTTCGGCAATTCAATCACGACCGCCGAACACGCGATTTCGATGATGATGGCCGTGGCGCGGCAAATCCCCGAGGCGAATGCATCCACCCATGCGGGCAAATGGGAAAAGTCCCGGTTCATGGGGGTAGAGCTGACCAACAAGACACTTGGCGTGATCGGCGCGGGCAATATCGGGTCCATCGTGATTGACCGGGCGCACGGGTTGCGCATGAAAGTTGTGGCCTATGATCCGTTCCTGTCAGAGGATCGGGCGGTGGATATCGGCGTTGAGAAGGTGGAGTTGGATGAGCTGCTGACGCGGGCGGATTTCATCACCATGCATGTGCCGCTGACTGATCAGACGAAGAACATCCTGTCGCGCGAAAACATCGCCAAGCTGAAAAAAGGCGTGCGGATTGTGAACTGTGCCCGTGGCGGGTTGGTCGATGAGGCCGCGCTGGCCGAGGCGTTGAAATCAGGCCATGTCGCTGGTGCGGCCTTTGACGTGTTTGCCGTGGAACCGGCGACCGAAAGCCCGCTCTTTAACCTGCCCAATGTGGTGGTCACCCCGCATCTGGGGGCCGCCACGACCGAGGCGCAAGAGAACGTGGCGCTGCAGGTGGCTGAACAGATGTCGGATTACCTGCTGACGGGGGCGGTGCAGAACGCGCTGAACATGCCGTCGGTCACGGCGGAAGAAGCCAAGGTTATGGGGCCGTGGATCAAGCTCTCCGGGCATCTGGGCAATTTCATCGGCCAGATGACAGACGAGCCGATCAAGGCGATCAATATCCTGTTCGACGGGGAAGCGAGTGAAATGAACCTCAAGGCGCTGACGGCGGCGACGGTTGCGGGGATCATGAAATGCGGCAACCCGGATGTGAACATGGTATCCGCCCCGGTGATCGCGAAAGAGCGCGGGATCAAGATTTCGACGACCAAGCAGGATCAGTCCGGCGCGTTTGAAGGCTATATCAAGGTGACGGTGGTCACGGAAAAACGCGAGCGGTCGATTGCGGGCACGGTGTTCAGCGATGGCAAACCGCGCTTTATCCAGATCAAAGGCATCAATATTGACGCCGAGATCGGGGCGCATATGCTTTATACAACGAACGAAGATGTGCCGGGGATCATCGGCGCATTGGGCACGACGATGGGCTCTCATGACGTGAATATCGCCAACTTTACCTTGGGCCGGTCAACGGCCAAAGGCGAGGCGATTGCCCTGCTTTATGTGGACGAACCTGTCCCATCCGCCGCGATCAAGGCGCTGGAGGACACGGGGCTCTTCAAGCAGGTCAAGCCGCTTACCTTTGCCGTGTGAGCGTGGCAGAAGTGGCACTGTAAGATGGGTTTAAACCCATCTTACGTCGCGGTGTCCCATGTGCCATGAAGGCGGGTATGACACCAATTTACGCCATCGGCGATATCCATGGGCAGAACGCGCTGCTGCACCACGCCCTGTCGCTGATCGCGGCGGATGGGGGCGCTGAGGCGCGGATTGTTTTTCTGGGTGATTACACCGATCGCGGGCCGGACAGCCGGGGCGTGATCGAAACGCTGATTGCGGGCCGTGATGCGGGTCGTGACTGGGTTTTCCTGCGCGGCAATCACGACCGGATGTTTTGCAACTTCGTGCGCTACGGGGTTGAGCATGACGCCAGGGTCAGTTCGGGCATCAGTTGGCTCAATCGCCGTTTGGGCGGTGAGGTGACGCTGGCGTCTTACGGTCTGAAAGGTGTCATGCATTTCCGGCAAGATGCGCGTAGCGCTTTGGAATATATGGACTATTTCGAAGGCAATGCTGGCTGGATCGATACCAATGCGCTGCAGCAACTGGCACTGCGGGCGGTGCCGCAGGCCCATCTGGATTTTCTCGAGGCTCTACCGCTTTGGCATCAGACCAATGATCTGCTTTTTGTGCATGCAGGCCTGCGCCCCGGCATTCCGCTGGAAGATCAGGTAGAGGATGATCTGATCTGGATCCGCGATCCGTTCCTCAAAAGCAATGCCGATTTCGGCCGACTAGTGGTGCATGGGCACACCGCGCTCGACCATCCCCGGCACCATGGCAACCGCGTCAATCTGGATGGCGGGGCGGGTTACGGCAACCCGCTGATCCCGGCCGTGTTCGAGGGCCGCGATTGCTGGTTGCTGACGGAAAATGGGCGGGTGCCACTAGTGGCGTGACCGCAACGTTCGGTGGGTGGTGCGAGGGGGTGCAACACCCGTGTTGCCGCGAATCAGGCCAAAGCCAGTTAACGCGAGGGTTTTCGGGGAAATCAGCGGTCGGCATCGCGTCGGCAAAACGTCGGATTTGCGTCGGACCCCATTTGGCGATTTGGCGGGGTTAAGGCTGCGTGCGGTTGAAGTGTAAATGCGATGTTAAGGATTGCGGAAGGGTTTGACCGCGAAGCTGATGTTTGTTGGTCCGCTGGAAGGGCGATGGCTGGCACCATGAGGGGTGGTGGGTGAAATCACCCACCCTACGCTGGCCAAACGGGTTACAGCGCCCCGCCGATCCCGCCGGCGTTTGAGGCTCACAACTGCTGGTTGCTGAAGGAGGGCGGAGGCGTGCTGCTGGTGGCCGAATGACTGGTTGGCGGACTATGCTGCCGTTCTGCGTGCGCAAGTTAAATTCGCTTTGCGTTCTGATACAAAGGCATCTTCGCATCAAGGTGCTGGGGTGCCAACGGCCTCGTGCAAGACAGCGCTTCGCGCTAGGCTTTCGGTTGACCAAACGTCTTTGATCACGAAATATTCTTCAAAGGCAGGCACGTCTGGTGGCAGAATGACCCAAGGTTGTTTCGTCGATGTGAAGATATGTACATCCGGCGAAAACGGGTCTGGGTCGTCTAATGTGCCCACGCGGATGAACCGCACGACCTCACCCAACCCGCCGCGCATGGCCAGGTAGTTTGTCCAAAGGGTCACTTGGCATTTCGGGCAGCGTGCGAACCTTTGGCCAATACCACTGAGCGACGGGGTCAGGATTTCTGCGACATCGCCTTTCGTGACTTTGACACGGTCCGCCTCAATCAGCGCGTTGACAGCAAAAGATGCGCCACTTTCGCGTTGGCACCAGCGGCAATGGCAACCGTGAACGATCATCGGTTCCGAGGCCATTTCGTAGCGTACATGGCCACATGCGCAGCCACCTGCAAACGGTGCTCTTGGTTCAGTCATGTCATGTTCCCTGTTCAAATTCGACCGTGCGATCAAAAAATTTGGGGCCCCAAAGAGACCCAATTTCAGCAACTATGCTGCAACAATATCGTCTTTCAGAGAGTCGAGGAAACTCATGACCTCTTTGCCTTCGGTTTCACCGACGCCCGTTTCGCCAGCAACGTTGACGATAACACCGACGAAGCTTTCCCAGTCAGCAGCCGTGATCCCCATACCCTTGTGCGCAAGTGCCATGTCACGACCCCGGTAATACATCTGCCCGCCGCTGGCATTGACCAGAAAATCAATTAGCGATTGCAGGTCGCGGGCATTGCTATCTTCGTTACGATTGACCCAAAACCGCGCCAGTTCATCATGGCGCTGCGCCTTTTCAACAACCTGTGCTGCAAACATCGCAAGCGCGTCATAGCCACCAAGCCGGTCGTAAAGTGAAACGGTCATCTTAAATCTCCTATCTTCGCCCAAGTTGGATTCTCGAGCGCACTTTGCGCGGCGAAAACCGTTTTTTGTTGTGAATTATCATGCATTCACTCAGTGTTTTGAAAACTGATGAAGTTCGAAAACGCGATTTGCATAAATGCATAGGGCAAGGAATGCGCGATGAATTGGGATGATGCGCGCATATTTCTCGCGTTTGCACGTGAGGGCTCAATTGGTGCTGCCGCCAAACGATTGGGCGTCCAACATTCAACCGTGTCCCGACGCATTCATGCGATGGAAAGCAAGCTTGCCGTGCCTTTGGTAAAACGCAGTGCGCATGGTTATATCCTTACACAGACCGGCACAGACCTACGTGCGTCGGCATTGCGAATGGAGCAAGAATTGCGGGCCTTTGAAACGGTGAGTGCGGGCCAAAGCGATGAAGCATCCGGCGACCTGACGATTTCGGCGATTGCAAATATGGCGTCTTCTCTTCTCATGCCAATTTTTGCACGCTTCAGCGAAACCCATCCAAAGATCAACCTACGAGTAAACGTCACAAACAGCTCAGTGCGCTTGTCTGAAAGGGACGCAGACATCGCCCTTCGTCAAACCAACGCGCCCGCTGAAACCCTGATCGGAACGCGGTTAACTACTGTGTCCTCTGCGGTTTACGGATCAGTTGGATATTGCGAAGAGGTCAAACAAGGTAAAGCCACCGAAAGATGGATCGGAGTGGACTGCTGTGATTACCACAGAAATTGGACAAGAAACGCCTGCCCTGCAGCGGATCACGTGTTTTGTGTTGATGAAACCTCGGTCACAGCCGCTGCCCTCAGAGAAGGCCTCGGTGTTGGATATTTGCCATGTTTTTTGGGCGATAGCGATCCGACCCTTACCCGGTTTCGTGCCCCTGAGCAAAAACACGATCTGGGCCTGTGGTGCCTTTATCATCGCGATTTGCGTGACACCAAGCGTGTGTCCCTGTTTCGTGCTCATCTATCGAAAGAAATAGAACGTATTGCGCCACTTTTTGAAGGCAAAATATGAGACGTGAACACGTCGATGCGAACAGCGCAGATGGTCATTTTCGCGCGAGAAAGCTCAAAAATCTCTAAAGCTGCCCTCCGTGTTCGGCGCAGCATCCGTCAGATTGGGCTCATTCTCGCCATTCCCACATCGACCATGCTCTAGATGCCCACCGCTCCCCCGCCGCAACACCCAAGGCGTCCGGTCACACCCATCAATCCCGCCGGATGACCCCTGTCACCGCGGCCGCCCCGATCGCTGTCACGATCCAGCCGAGGGCGATCAGCCACCAGCGGGTCCACCAGAGCCACCAGCCCCAGGGGCCGCGTGTGGTGGAGGGCGCCCATGACGCCTCTTGCCCCAGCGATACGATGGGCACGACCAGATCGACGGCATAGGCCACGGCGTTGAAGGTCTCGTAATCCCGGCCCGGGGTGAATACTGCTGTCCCATCAGGGGCGGCCATGTATTTGTCGGACCAGAGCTGGGCGGGATTGGCGATGCGGTCATCGGTGGCAAGCGTCTGCCAGCCTTCGGACATCAGGACGGGGCCTGCGGTGGGGGCAAAATCGCCCTCTTTCCAGGCCTGATCGGCCAGAAACCAGCCGATCAGCACCAGCGCCACCAGCATGTAGAAACTGCGTTCGGGTTTGTGCCCATAGCCCACCACTAGCCCCAGCACCCGGTCGGCGATGAAGCTGCCACAATTATAAGCGTATGTGCGGATGTTGAACCAATACTGCTCGCCCCGGAATTGCCGCCTTGCATATGTCAGCGTCAGCGGGTCGGTGAAATCATCGTCACCATTGGCGGGATAGAGCATGGTCAGCCGGGCCAGGTTTTCATCATGCGGGCGGCGTTTGGTGAGTGCCGCGACCGCCTCTGCCCGGGCCGTGCCGGTCAGCCGGGTGGCCTTGATCAGGTCCTGCCGCCAGCCCTGTTCGCGGACCCGGCGCATCCGGGCCGCCTTGCGCTGTTCCTTTTCCTTGGCGACCATGATCGCCCGCGCGTCCGACCGGTGCCCCGTGTCGCGCAGTAGTTTGGCCAATTGTTCGTAGGGTTGCGGATAGAATTCGCGGCGCGAGACCGCCCCTTTCTTGAGCCAGGCCAGCCGGTCATCAATGTCGATCCCCCCGTGCAGCACGTCATAGCGGAACCCGCTGAGGAACAGCTGGTCGCATTTCGCCCAGCTATCCGCATCGTCCCACAGATCGCCCACATGGGCCGAGGTCAGATCGACGGCCCCGGTGACCCCTTTGATCTTCAGCCAGACGAACCCTTCCTTGACCACCAGCCGCTGGGCATTCAGCACCGCCCGGTCCGGGTTGCGCATGTCCGCATGGCTACAATCAAACACACCGCCGATTTCGGAGCCGACAAGGCTGACCTCGCCCACGGTACTGGCGTAGCGCAGGAACGCATCGCCCTGCACCCGCGTGCTTTGGGCGTTGAGCGCGTAACCGTCCGGGTTGTTGAAATCGACCCCGATGCAGACCAGTTGCCCCCCGATCCGCGCCCCAAGGATGCTGACGAGCCCCTGGGCGGTTGTCCCTTCCAGCAGGAGGCTGCTGGAGATGCTGGCCCCCTGCGCCTTGAATGCCGATTGACCGGGGTTGCGCAGGGTCGCCCGCACGCAGGACAGATGCCCCTGCACCTCGGCCCCGGATAGCGACACCTTGCCGTCGATCCGGCTGCCGTTGAGTGTGATGTTTCCGCTGATCTGGATCCGGGCGGCGTTGAGCCCCTGGGGCAGCGCACAGCCCACCAGTGTCAGCCCGTCGGCGCGCAATTGCACCATTTCGGGCCGGTCGGCGATGTAGCAGTTGAACAGGTTGATCGGCCCGCGCGCGGCGGTAAAGCTGAGGTCGAGCGTGCCTGCGATCCACGCCCCGTTGATGGTGATGCCCTGTGGTTGGGTGACGAAGTCCTTGCATCCGCCGCCGATCAGATACCGCAAAAGGGCGGCCCGGATCAGCACATTGGGTGTCTTGAGATTGGGGAGGGTCAGGCCGATCCGCGCCGTCTCGCCCCGCGTGGCGACATCGATCAGCGTCAGTTCTGCCGGCGTCAGAAGGTCATCATCCCGCAGTTGCACCACCTGGGACCACTGGGTGATCAAATGCAGGTCATCGTAATTCATGCGGGTACGCTAGGGGGGCCGGGGCGGCGTCGCAATGGGGTTTAGTCGCGGCGGATGACACCTGTGACCGCGGCAGCACCAATGGCGGTGACGAATGGCCCCACACGCGCAATATCTCATGGGAAATGGAAGCTAAGTGATCAGTAGGGACCCAAACTTCTAAAGGTGCATCCGAGATCTGCTATGAGCCCCTATTACCAAATGCTGCGGCTGTCATGAATGTCAGCTTTCGCGAAACAAGGCTTGATAGCTGTATGGTGAGGTTTGCAGGTGACGATGAAACGCTCTTCGCATTCTCTCTTGATCACGAAAGCCGCAGGCCAATGCAACAGCCTTCATACTGCGCTTGCTGTCAATCAGTAAATTCCGAGCGACATCGAGCCGCATGCGTTGCAGCGACTTAGCTGGAGGCAGGCCAACGTTGATTGTATATCGGCGAGAAAGGCTTCGCCCACTCATTCCACACCGGTCCGCCATGTCCGAAACGCCGGTCACACGTGCCAAATTCTCGCGCAGCCAATCGTACAAAGCAGCGAACTCCCCTTTGGCATCCTGTGTTGGCCGAGCCAGATCAGCGCTGAACTGTGACTGGCCCGCCGACCGGATCATTGGCGTCACAAGGGACCTGGCCAGCCGCAATGCCGGGCACTTTCCAAGGTCTTCCTGAACAACCGCAAGGGCCATGTCGATGCCCGCTGTGATCCCTGCTGATGTCCAGATCGACCCTTCTTTGAAGTAGATGGGATCAACCTCAACCTTCACCCTTGGGTAGGGGCGTAGAGTTAAATTTGTTCGGCTCGGTGTTTTTCGGATACCACAACTGACCCATTATAGGCTTACAGAGCGACTCCAGACAGAGGCTTTGCTTTCAGTGCAATCGAATTGATGGCATGTCCTTGTACCTACCCACAGTTTCCAGCTTACAGGTTTTTGGGAAAAGCCGTTCCGCTTTGCCCGCGCCGACAAGTTGCCGGGCCGACCCCACTGGTTCATGGTTGATTTGGGAAAGTTCAGGGAAGATCGACAATAATTCGCGTCTGGCTGCCTTGTCCATCGTCCCGACAGCGGCCGGCCCAGGATAGAACGACTCCGTCGCCACCCCTTCTGAATAGATTACCTCATGTCGTTCGAATACCAGGTGAAAGTACTCAACCGCCTTGCAGCCATTTTTCTGGCGAATTCCGCGATGATGCAAAAGTCCCTTGGCTGCGACCAACTGCCCGACTGTGCTTTGCGCGGTATTGGGGGCAGCGGAGGTGATCAGAATGCGATGCTGCGGCGAAACGCAAAGCGTGCGCCTTGGCAGCTCGGGACCCAAGCTGCCCGGTTTGAATTCGATCGGTTTGTATGCCTCGTTGTCATGGGCAAAGTCCAGTTTTCGATGAACGATCATCTGAATCGGCTGGGCTGGGCCATCGAGTGTTTCGACAAGATCGCTCTTTTTCAACATCTCGACTGCCACCTCGCCTGTTGGCGTCATGATCAGGGTGCCTTTGGCGAAGCAAACAACATTTGTGGTGAAGATGTTGAAGATGCCGTCGCCTTCTTCGGCGGTACCGGGATCAACTGCTCCGCTCCCATCTAGGTCGTAATCGCCTGTCTGTTCGGGGATGTTCAGGATCAGCTTGCCGCCATCCAGCAGGGCATCTTCGAATGTCACCCCATTGACCGGGGACAAGAATGCAAGTTTGAGACCCTCGACAAAGAAATAGGCGTCCCCCATCTCGGTGATCGAGCCGCCTCCAAACTTGATGTTGTCCGGAGAGGATAGCAATTCTACGCCGTTGACCTTGATCGAGAGCACGGTGATTTTTCCGTCAGCGCCACCTTCGTTGAATTCGCCATTGGCGTCGATATCGGCATCATCGATTTCGATTTGGATAGAGTCGGTCGCGCTGTAATAAGGATTTCCGTTGCCATCGAGGTCAGCGGAATCGTCAACTTCGATGTCAGTGCCGCCAGAGCCATCGTCATTGAACGAGTTAACCTGACCTACAAGATTACCTTCGAATGATAGAAGTGCCATCCCACGTTCCTTATTCTTGATGGTCGAAGTATAGTTAAATGAAGGCTGAATTGTGAGTGATTTGAGGGAACTTTGGGTTTTTATCTACTGCTCAGATACGGATAGGTGCCATTGGAGAGCGCACCGCGGATGGCGGTTTTGTCCGCACAACGCCAATTCCGTTGATGGGCGGAGGCTGCAAGATGATCAGAACGCCGGCGCTGATTATGACGATCCTCACATGTTTCATGACGCGGCGATCGGTTGGCGGTCTGTATGTGTCGCGCGAGCAAGATGCACACATCTAGGGCGAATGACATAGGTCCGCGGCATGTATCGTTATGCGCATCGTTTCTGCATGCGTTCTGCATCGCTTGTGCATTGCCCGTCCGGGGGCTATCCCGGCCTTCATGCCGCTGCAATTTGACAGTCTTGATGCGATCCTGAACCACGGGTTTGATACTGTGATGGATGTCCGCTCTCCGGCGGAGTTTGCTGAGGATCATGTCCCCGGGGCGGTTAACTTGCCGGCACTTGATAATGCCCAGCGCGCTGAGGTGGGCACGATGTATAAGCAGGTCAGCCCGTTTGATGCCCGCAAGATCGGGGCTGGTATGGTGATCCGTAATGTCGCTGCCCATTTGGATGGTCCGCTGAAGGGCAAGGATGGCGCCTGGCGTCCGTTGATCTATTGCTGGCGGGGTGGTCAGCGGTCGGGTGTGTTTTGCACGATCCTGTCCGAGATCGGGTGGCGTGCCGAGACCGTCAAGGGTGGCTATCAGAGTTTTCGCCGGTTGGTGAATCGCCATCTGTATGAAGTTCCCCTGCCCCATCGGGTGGTGCTGCTGGACGGCAATACCGGCACGGCGAAGACGGCGCTGCTGCCCCGGTTGGCGGCGCGCGATGTGCAGGTGCTTGATCTTGAGGGGCTGGCTTGCCACCGGGGGTCGCTTTTGGGTGCAATGCCGGGTGGACAACCCCCGCAGAAGCGTTTTGAGACCGCGTTGGCCGTGGCTTTGCAAGGGCTTGATCCGGGCCGTCCTGTGGTCGTCGAGGCCGAGAGCAGCAAGATCGGGCGGATCACATTGCCCCCATCGCTGTTGTCGGCCATGTGGTCCGCCCCGCGTATCGTGATGGATGTGCCTTTGCAGGCGCGGGCCGCGTATCTGGCGCGCGCCTACCGCGAGGTGATTGCTGATCCGGAAGTGGTCGCCGCCCGTCTGGCCCCGCTGCGCCGGGTGCGCGGTCATGCGGTGGTGGATCGCTGGGTGGCGCTGTCGCAGGCCGGGGCATTGGAGGATTTGTCGCTGGCGCTGATGGTGGACCATTACGATCCGGCCTATGCCAAGTCCCGCCGGATCGATGAGCGCGCCGTGCTGGCGGTGGTGGAGGCCACCGGGCTGGACGAGACCGGGCAGGAACGGGCGGCGGATGCGGTTGTGGCAGCGTTGGGCCGCCTATGACGTTGCGGCTGCATACGCAAGCCCGGAACTCTGCCGGGGAGCGGGTGCGGATTGCGTTGAACCTGAAAGGGGTGGCTTATGAATATGTGCCGATCCCCGCGCTTGCGGATGAGGCGTATCGTGCGCTGAATCCCCAGCGGTTGATGCCAGCGATGGAGGTGAACGGGCATGTGCTGACCCAGTCCCTGGCGATCCTTGAATATCTGGAGGAGGCGTATCCGGAGCCATCCATTCTGCCCGCTGATCCAATTGCCCGCGCGCAGTCGCGCGCCTTTGCGATGGCGATTTGTGCGGAGTTGCATGCAGTGACAGTCAAGCGTGTACGACGGCGTTTGACGGCCGGTCAGGTGGATGGCTGGTATGGCCACTGGACCGCCACGACTTTTGCGGCATTGGAGCAAATGCTGGTGGATCGCGCTGTCACCTATTCGTTCTGCTTTGCCGACTTTCCGACGTTTGCGGATATTGTGCTGGTGCCGCAGATGGCGAATGCCCGTCGCTTTGACTGTGATCTTTCGGCCTACCCGGTGTTGTGCCGGATTGATGCACGTTGTCAGGCGCTGGAGGCGTTTCAAGCGGCGCGGCCTGAGCGGCAGATTGACTATCGTCCCTAGCTTGTCGTGATTTGCGATCCTTCGGTGATTGTGCCGATGATGGCCGCCGGGTAGCCAACCTTTTTGAGCTTTTGAACGAGCGCGTCCGCCTGATTTCCATCAACCGCAGCAAGCAGGCCGCCGGCGGTTTGAGGGTCGAAGAGCAGATCGTCTATAGCGCCAATGATCGGTCCGGCACCGGCCCGGTTGTCGGTGAAGAGGGTTGAGCGGGTGCCTTTGTCGGAAAGTGCTCTGGCCCCGTTCATGATCGGGATGGCGTCGAGGGTCAGCGTGGCCCCCACCCCGGATGCGTCGCAGATCCCGCGCAGGTGACCGGCGAGCCCGAAACCGGTGATGTCGGTCATGGCGTGCGCTTTTGCGAGGATTTTTGAGGCTTTGGCCTGGCTTTGCGTCATGTGCTGAAGGCAGGCGATCACGTCGGCGCCGCGCGCCTGCTCTGCCATTTCCGCGGCCATGATCGTGCCGCTGCCGATGGGTTTGGTCAGGATCAGGGCGTCACCGGGTTTTGCCCCGGCCAGCGTGATCGGATTATCCGTCAGCCCAGTGATGGTGAAGCCGATGGTCAGCTCGTCGCCAAGCGATGTGTGCCCGCCGACGATCTTCGCCTCATCTGCGGTCATCACCTCGGTCGCTGTCGTCATGATCTCTGCCAGGGTTCGTCGCTGGAGCGCGGCAGACATGCGCGGCAGAATGATGCTGGCGGTCGCGGCCTGTGGTGTGGCCCCCATGGCCCAGATGTCGCCCAGCGCGTGGATGGCGGCGATGCGGGTCATCAGGGCGGGATCATGGGTCAGCGCGCGCAGGTGGTCGGTGGTGATGACCTGTCCAGGCTGGATCAGGGCAGCATCGTCGCCAAATGTGTCGGTCAGGACGGTTTGCAGGGCGGCCCGCCCGACCTTGGCCCCGCAGCCGCCGCACATGGGTTTGTCGCCGAGCGCCTCGGTCACGCCGAGCGCCACTGTGCGGGGCGGTTTGGGCGGGGTCATCGCGGGCAAGTCATCGAACTGGTTCATGAACTTGCGGTCGATATGGTCCTTGAGCCGCCAGAGCAGTGGCCCCTTGCGCGCAGTGCCGAATTTTTCGGCCAGTGCGGATTTGTCCCCCAACGATACGAGTTTGAGGTAATCGCGCTGCGGTTTGTAGGGCCGCAGATCGCCGCCGGACAGGACCGCGCGCAGGTTATCGTAAAGCACGGGCGCCTCGCGCACCGCGTAGACGCCGGCCTTGGGGCGGGGGTTGGCGCTGAGATGTGCGCAATCGCCGACGGCAAAGATGTTCGGGTCGCTGGATTGCAGGTTGGCATCGACGGTGATGAACCCGTCCTTCAGATCCAGCCCGGTGGTCCCGATCCAGTCATGCGGTTTTGCGCCCGCTGCCCCGGTGGTGAAATCACTGCGGATCGTGCGGCCATCACCCAGAACGATGCCTTCGGCAAACACCTCGGTCACGTGGGCGTCTTCGATGATGTCGATCTGCGCCTCGGTCAGGGCGGTCAGCATCAAATGCCGCGCCTTGTAGCCAAGGGTGGTGAGCACTCTTTCCCGTTCGATCAGCCGGACGGTGGGGGATTTGTCGCGCAGGGCGTGGGCCATGGCCATGGCAAGCTCTGCCCCTGCGACCCCGCCGCCGATGATGGCGATTTGCGGGTCGGTGGTGCTGTTGCGGAAGGTGTCCCAGCGTGTGGCGAAGGTGCCCAGAGGTTTGGCGGGGATCGCGTGGGTGCTGAAGCCGGGCATTTGCGGCATGGCGGACGTAATGCCCACATCGATGGCAAGCGTGTCATAGGCGACGGGTGGTCGGCCCGGCACGGTGACTGTCTGCGCCGTTCGGTCAATAGCGGTGGCCGCCCCGTCGATCAGACGCGCGCCTGCGAAACGGGCGAGCTTCACCAAATCGATATCCAGCTCATCCCGCGTGTAGTGTCCGGCCACGAACCCCGGCAGCATCCCCGAATAGGGCGCGGTCGGGCCGGGATTGATCACGGTCACCCGCACGCCGGGCAGCGGGTTCATCCCCCATTTGCGCAGCACCAGCGCGTGGGTATGACCGCCGCCGATCAGGACGAGGTCACGGGTGATGGGCAAATTGTTCATGGGGGTCTTGTAGCGATCGCGCGATTACGGCGAAAGCCACTGTCCGGTCCACTGACGATGACGTGAGAAGCTGGCGCGCCGGTGCTGTTCGCCCAGATGCACCGCGTCGATATGGGTGATCTGGCAGTGCAGCATGGCAAAGGTGTCCGGATTGGGGTCCTTGACGTAGTCGAGGCCTGTGTCGATCGGCGTGCCGGGCGGCGGCGTCACGCCGTAGCTTTGTTTGGAGTGATCAGGGATGTTGTCCCAGATGGGCCGCAAGGTTGGGCCGGATTCGATCTCAACCTCCGCCTGCAGCCGGATTTGCAGCGCCTGATCGGCGTCCCAGATATGCAGGGCCGCCCGTGGCGTGGTTTGCAGGCTGCGGATCTTGTCGGAATGCAGGTCGGTATGGACCCAGATCGTTGCAGCCTCTGAATCCGATCCGCGCAGGACAACGGTGCGCGCCTCTGGCCAATTGTCAGGAGACACGGTGGCGAAGGTGGGCTGGCGTGCTGGATGATTGGCATCAACGACCCCTTGCACCAATGTGTCCCAGATTTGGGTGTGGATGCCTTCAAGTGTTTCGAACCAGTTACTCATAACCCGTCATTTCCAAATACCCTTGCCCAGTGTGACTGCCTGTGACCGTCACTGGCCCCTCCCAATAGGGGATTGATGTGGCCATCCATGCGTCGGCATTGATAGCCTCGACGGTCACATTGACATCTTTTGCGGACAGTTGCACCTGCCAGCGGATCGGCACATCCCGACCGGCGGTATTGTGCGTGTCCAGCGGCGTGGCGCTGAAGGCCCCGTCAGGATAGGCTGTGGTCTGCCCGTCGGGCGTGATCCATGTGGCCGAGGTATAGTTGTTACCGTCGGTCTGCTGCAGCCGGAACCCCATCAGTTTGTTGCCGTCATCGAAGGACAGCGAGAACCAGTCCCAACCGGTCTGGTTGTCCGACAGCGGTTGCGAGGACCATTCCCGGTCGAGCCATGCATGGCCTGTGACGGGGATGTCTCCGTTTGGTAGTTGCAGCGTCCCTTCGATGGCAAAGAAGGGTTGTGAATAGTAGTAGGATGCCTGCCCGGCGGCGGATTTGACGGAGTAGCCTGCGTCGCCGTGAAAGATCAGTGGCCCTTGGGCCGTCAGCGTCATGTCATAGGCGAAGTCGGGTCCGCTGGCGGTCATTTGCAGGGTGGTCCAGTCGCCTTGCAGCGTCCAGTCGTCGATCCACGCCTCGAACGGGTCGGCGGTGACCCCGGCCTGCCCGATCCCGCCCCGCGCCAGCCGTTCGGTCACATAATGCGTGTCGGGTGTGGTCACGCCGGCGTGCCCCATCCAGAGTTGGGGGGCCTGCCAGCCGTCGCCCTGTTCGGGGGCAAGGGCGGAGCGGAAGAGCGTCCATTGCAGGCCGTAGGGGGTGCCGTCCTCTGCTGTCAGGTTGGCGGTCAGATACCACCATTCGATCCGGTAGTCCGGGTGCGGGCCGTGGTCGGCGGGGAAGTTGAATGTAGGATTGGTTTGGGGGACGGCGAAGCCTTCGGCATCGGTGCCGAGGCCGGCGAAGCCTTGGGCCATGGCCTGAAGGGGCAATAGGCAGACGATCAACACCTTAGCGTTCATTGGAAAACACCTTGAGCAGATCGGCGGGTGGTGTCCGTGCCAGCCGCCTGGCGGGCCAGAGTGCTGCGAGGGCTGCAGCCAGCAGCGCAAAGAGGCCAAGTCGCGCGTAGTCGTAGGGGAAGAGGTACATCGGCAGTTCCCACCCGAATGCGGCGACGTTGACCACCGCCAGCAGCGCCCAGGCCAGTGCGAGGCCGAGGGGTAACGCGATGACTGCCGTCAGCACGGCCAGCAGCACCGCACGCAGGAGTTCCAGCTTGCCCAGTTGCGCCCGCGTCATGCCCATGGCCCATGCGGGGGCCAGTTGTGGGACACGCATGGTGGCGAGGGTCAGCAGGCTCATCAGGATGGCGAAACCGGCGACGGCGAGGGTCAGGATATTCAGCGCGGTTGTCACCGTGAAGGTCCGTTCGAAGATTTGCAGTGACAGCGCCTTGATCCCGGCTTGATTGATGGTCTGGCTGGCGGGGATGCCGGTGTCGGCCTCAAGGCTTGCCACAAACTCCGGGACCGTGGCCGGGTCCATCCGCAGGCCGAACCGGGTTGGCGTAATGTCGGGGTAGAGGCGCTGGAAATGGGCCTCGTTGATCAGCGCCTGTCCGATGGGATTGCCGTAGTCGCCGTAGACACCTGCGACGGTGAAGGATTGGTCCTGCAGTTGGATCGTGTCGCCGATGGTCAGGTCTGCGCGGCGCGACAGCTGTTCGTTGATCAGGATCGTGTCACCGGCGAATGTCGTGTCCCACGGGTTGGCGGTGCTCTGCAGGAAGGTCCAGTTTTCGCGGTAGGTCCGGTTGTCGCGGGCGCCGAAGACCTGCGTTGGTTGACCTGCGATGTCGGTGTCGGTGGACTGGATCGGCAGGATCGCCTCAACCCGTGGAGCGGCATACGCGAGGAAGGTGGCGGTTTGGGCGTCGTCTTCGGTGCTGATGTAGAGTTCGGAGGCGAGCCGCTGGTCGAGGAAATCGGTGAAGGTCAGCCGGAAGCTGGAGACCATGGTGGACACACCCACATTTGCGGCCATCGCAAGCAGGAGCGCCATGAGGGCAAGTGAGAGACCGGGGAGTTGTTGGCGGGTATCGGCCCAGAACCATTGCGCGGTGACCGATTTGGCCATGGCACTGGTGCCGGCAAGGATGCGGTCGAGGATGAGCGGGAGCGCGAGGGCGGCACCGATGAGGAGCGAGCCGAGCAGGGAGAAGCCACCGATCAACCCGTTGGCGGTGAACATCAGGATGGCGGAGAGGCTGAGGAGGAAGGCGGCGGCGATGCCTTGGAGTTTCGCGCGGCGTCCGGCGGCCATGGCCAGTGCGCGCGGCTGTGCGGCGGCCAGAAGCGGCATGCGGGAAAGTTTGTAGAGTGCGCCGCTGGCCGCCAGTGCCGTCCCGCCAAGTGCTATGGCAAGGCCGGAGAGCCACCAGACAGGCCGCAACTGCAAGGTGCCCGAGACATCTGCGCCGTAAAGCCCGCGCAGGGTAGCGGCGACGTCAGGTAGCAGAAGGGCGGCGATGACGTAGCCAAGGGCGACGCCGATGGCCCCGGCGATGAGCGCAAAGAGCATCAGTTCCGCGCCCATCAGCAGGATCAGCCGCCGCAAGGGCAGGCCCAGCGCGCGCAGGGTGCGCACGACCGGGCGGCGCTGTTCGAAGGCGAGACCGATGGCGCCGTGCACAATGAAGATGCCGACAGCGAAGGACAGCAGGCCGAACGCGGTGAGGTTGAGATGGAAGCTGTCGGTGAGCCGTCCGATGTCGGAGCCGCCTTGCGCCTGTTGGCGGATCAGTTGCGGGGCGATCTCTGTCAGGTCAGGCCGGTTCAACGGTTGGCGGGGGAGGATGATCAGGCTGTCGATCTGCCCTTCCTTGCCCAGAAGCCGCTGGGCCACGCCGATATCGGTCAGCGCGGTGCCGGGGGCGGTTTCGGGGGTGATCTGGACGTTCAGGTCGGGCAACTGGTCGGCGGTTTCTGCATTGGCGAAAAGCTGGCCGGGGCCGGTGAAGAAGCTGCCGATATCGGTGTCTTCGCTGATATTGACCGGGCCGATCCCGCCGGGGGCGGTCAGGGGATCAACCCCGATGATGCGCACCCCGTTCAGCCGACCTTGAACCACAGGGCTGACCAGCCAGCCCCCGCGGCGCAGCGTGATATAGGTGGACTGCTCCATCGGCTGCCCGTCGCGGCGGGCGAGCCTGTCGTACTGCCCTTCGCCCAGTGTGGCGGCGGCAGCATCGTAGCTGGCGCGTGCTTCGGCGTTGACGGCCTGCACCCCGGACCAGAGTGCCGTGGCGAGCGCCAGCCCGGCCAGCAGCGTGAAAAGCTGCAAAGGGTTGCGCCACCAATGGGAAAGCAGCGCCTGAAGGGTGGCGGCGGTCATGCCACTTGCCCGGTCCGCAAATGCAGGCGGCGGGACATGCGGCCTGCAAGTGCTTCGGAATGGGTCACCATCAAGAGGCCCGCGCCGGTTTCCGACACCAGTTCCAGCATCAGGTCCAGCACGATGCTGGCCGTCGCCTCATCCAGGTTGCCGGTGGGTTCGTCGGCCAGCACAAGGCGAGGCTTGGGGGCCAGCGTGCGGGCGATGGCGACGCGCTGTTGCTGCCCGCCCGACAGCTGTTCGGGGTATTTGCCAAGTTGCGGGGTGAGGCCCATGCGGTCGGCCAGTGTCGCCGCCCATGCCGGGTCATGCTGCCCCGCCAGACGCGCCTGAAAGGCGATGTTGTCAGCCACTTTCAGGCTGGGGATCAGGTTGAACTGCTGGAACACAACGCCCACGGTGCCGCGCCGCAAGGCCGCGCGCCCGTTGTCGTCAAGCGTGGCGATATCGGTTCCACTGATGATGATCTGGCCGTGGTCCGCCGTATCGAGGCCGCCGATCAGGTGCAACAGCGTGCTTTTGCCACTGCCGGATTCACCGGTCAGCGCCAGCGTCTCGCCCGCGTCAAGGCTAAGGTCGATGCCGCGCAGAACCTCGAACGGGCCATCGGCGGTGGTGTAGGTTTTGTGGATGTCTTGGACGGTCAGTAACATGGGCCCTCGTGCGTTGGGCCATGACTTAACATGCAGATGGGCAAAGGAAACGCCCTGCGGCGATTAAGCCGCGATGAATTCGATCCGGTTGCCGACCGGGTCGGCGGAGAAGAAACGTTTTACTGATGGCAGGCTGTGATCCCATGTGACTGGATGGGGAGCGTCTGAGAGCCGTGTGGCCAGCCCGTCAAGATCGCTGATCACAAAGGCCGGATGGGCCTTGGTTGCTGGTTTGAAATCGGGGTCGACGCCGAAATGTACTTCGATCGGTCCGGCATTGGCCCAGAAGCCGCCGCGCCCCTGCAGTGGCGCGGGTTTGGGGATTTCGCGCATGTCCAGAAGGTCGCAATAGAAGGCGCGCATCTGGTCCTCTGCCCCGGCGGGCATCGCCAGTTGGATGTGATCAAGTGCTTTGATCAAGGTCAATCGCCGCCCCCGCCGCCATCACCACCACCGTCGCCCCAATCGCTCCAACTATCATGGCGGCTGCTTGTGTTGTTCCGGCCCTTGCGCCGGGTTGTGTCGTTCCCTCGTACCAATACCCACACAACACCCACAAAAACGATCAGAACAACAAGGAAATTGAAATCAAGAATATCCTGGGTCATGTCACCTCTTTTGTATACTATTGTATACCATATGTAAGTGCGTATCCGGGAATTTCAATATGCGTCGTGCCGTTACGTCTTGCTGTTGCATCGCGCCGGGGGCGATAATGTTGGGGAAACCGCAATGGGGAGGCTTCAATGACAGATATCGTGATTTTGGGTGGCGCACGGACGGCGATTGGCACATTTGGTGGCGCATTGGCTGGCACGCCCCCGATTGAACTGGGCACGGTGGCCGCAAAGGCCGCGCTTGAACGGTCAGGCGTCGAGGGCGCGCAGATTGGTCATGTGGCCGTTGGGCACGTCATCAACACCGAACCGAAGGATATGTATGTGTCGCGCATGGCGGCGATGAATGCCGGTGTGCCAGACACGACCCCGGCCATGAATGTGAACCGGCTGTGTGGCTCTGGTGTGCAGGCGATTGTGTCTGTCGTGCAGTCGCTGATGCTGGGTGATGCGGAGTTTGGTCTGGCTGGTGGGGCCGAGAATATGAGCCGGTCGCCCTTTATCCTGCCGGATGCCCGCTGGGGTGCCAAGATGGGCGATATTCGGTCGCAGGACATGATGCTGGGCGCGTTGAACTGTCCGTTTGGCACTGGGCATATGGGTGTTACGGCTGAAAATGTCGCCGCTGAACATCAGGTCAGTCGCGAAGAGCAGGACGCATTTGCGCTGGAAAGCCAGGAACGCGCGGCGGCGGCGATTGCTGCGGGGTATTTCGAGGATCAGATCGTGCCGGTGCAGATCAAACGCAAGCGGGAGATGGTGGATTTCATCGTCGATGAACATCCCAAGACGACCACGGCAGAGGCGCTGGCGGGCTTGCGCCCGGTGTTCCAGAAGGACGGGACAGTGACGGCTGGCAATGCCTCTGGCCTGAATGACGGGGCGGCGGCGGTTGTGCTGGCGACAGCTGAGGCCGCAGAAAAGGCCGGGCTGACCCCGAAATTCCGCGTTCTGGGCTATGCCCATGCCGGTGTGCGCCCGGAGGTGATGGGTATCGGCCCCGTCCCTGCGGTGGCCAATCTGCTGGTGAAGATCAAGATGTCCGTGGATGATTTCGACGTTATTGAATCGAACGAGGCCTTTGCTGCGCAGGCGCTGGCCGTGTCCAAGGAACTGGGGTTCGATCCGGCGAAGGTGAACCCGAATGGTGGGGCGATTGCGCTGGGTCATCCGGTGGGTGCCACGGGTGCCATCATCACCGTCAAGGCGATGTATGAGTTGGAGCGCATCAAAGGTAAACGCGCGCTGATCACCATGTGTATCGGTGGCGGTCAGGGCATTGCATTGGCGATTGAGCGTATCTGATCGGTGGCCGCTTGAACTTGGGGTTGTATTGGTGGCAGATGGCCGCGAATGACTGACCCAAGGGGAAAGCCGTGACCGACAGACCGAGCCTGCGCCACGTCGTGTTTTTCAGCGCCAAGGACAAGGCCGATATCCCACGCATTGTGGCCGGGCTGCGGATGCTGGCAGGCATCCCGCATGCGGAACTGTTCGAGGTGCGTGAAAACACCCGGCATGACGCCTTGTCGGGCGAGGTGGATGTGGTTGTTTATGCGGAATTTGCCAGCGCTGCCGATCTGGCCGCATACAAGGATCACCCGCTTTATCAGGCGGCGATTGACGTGGTCCGCCCGCTGCGCGAGATGCGGATCGCTGCCGATTTCTGACCGCGATGCATAATGGTCACAGTGATGTGTTTGGGGCCTGAATCCCAGAAAGTGCCCAACTTCTGACGTGTTTCCCGATTAGCGACAATGGTGGGGGTTAACCATGTTTGGAGTAACACAGTTGACGAACAACAGATCAATTCCAACCACGATCCGCATGCTGGCACTGGCCGCCATTTCCGCCTTTTCGGTCCCTCAGACCGCGCTGGCCGAGGAAAAGCCTATTTTCGATCAGGTCGTTGAAATACTGGGCTCTGAGCGCGGCACGGTCCGTAAATGGGCCTATGCCCCCAAGGTGGCTGTGATCCATGACGGCGACCCGCAACGGGATCAGATCAATGCGCTTGTGGACATGGTGAATTCCCAAATCCCGAATTTTCCCGGTGTGGGCGCCATCGAGTTTTTTGATCTGAGCCAGTATGATCGGCGGCTGGCTGGCAATACCCATTTCCGGATGCCCACGGTCGATTTCAACGGTGTCGAAGGGTCGATTGTCCGCGCCCTGTTTCAGGGTGAAGAGGAAGAGCAGAACCGGATCGTGACCGGTAACATCTTTATCTTTCTGACGGGGTTGGAGGCCGGGATCACATTTGGTGCCCTGACCCAAAGCACCCCCAGCCTGGGCCGTCAGTTTGCCGAAGGCAGCGCCACCAAATGTTACTTTCATCTGATGTCCAAGAATGACGAGTTGCGCGCCGGGTTTATCTTTATTGATAATCAGGACGCCCGGACCCCGGTTGCGGAATGCCTGTATGAGGAATTCATGCAGACACTCGGGCTGCTGAATGATTCCAATGGGTCGTCGGTTTTCACTTTCGACAACACCGGTATTGTGCGCGAGAATAAGGAACCGGATTTCCGACTGCTGCAGGCGCTTTACAGTCAGAATGTAAGCGCGGGCGATGAGGTTGAGAAGGTGGCAGAATTGTTCCTGAGCCTGCAATAGCGCGGTTTACCCGGTTTCCGGGTAATCCCGCAAGAAGACCCATTTGTCGCCTTCTGACAGATCGGCGTCATAGGCATAGCCGCCGCTGCTGAAGGTTTTGATGTCGTCGGCCGACGACAGTCGGTTTTCGATGATATGTCGCGCCATGGTCCCGCGTGCCCGTTTGGCGAAGAAGCTGACGATGCGGGGTTTGTCGTCTTTGAGTTCCATGAACACAGGTGTGATCACCCGCAGTTTCAGTGCTTTGCGGTCGACCGCCCCGAAATATTCCTGGCTGGCGCAGTTGATGAGCGTGTCGGTTCCGAGGTTTTCGGCCTGTGCATTCAGGGCCTTGGCGATGGTGTCGCCCCAGTATTCGTAAAGCGACCGCCCCCGCCGTGTTTTGAGCCTGCTGCCCATTTCAAGGCGGTAGGGCTGAATCGCGTCCAGCGGACGAAGCAGGCCGTAGAGCCCTGAGAGGATGCCAAGATGGTCCTGCGCCCATGTCAGATCATCCGATGTCAGGGTTTTCGCCTCTAACCCCTGATAGGTGTCGCCGTTGAATGCAAGGGCGGCAGGTTTCGTGGCCTTGGGTTTGGGTTCTGCGGCGAAATCCTTGAAACGGTCCCGGTTCAGGCGCGCCAGATCATCCGAGATGCCCATCAGCTTGCGCAGATCTGTCAGTGTCAGATTGCGGGCTGTTCGGGCCAGGCTCGTCGCCTCTTTCTGGAACGTCGGTTGCGTCGGCGTGACGCTGACCGGTTCCATATCGAGCGACTTTGCGGGGGATATGACGACGAGCATGTTTCATCTTCCTTGCGAGCTTAAGGGAGATTTAACATCGGGACAGGCAATGACCAGTCCCATCGTGCTGTTGAAACCTAATTCAGTTGGACCTGCAGCGGGTATTGCCCGTCTTCGAAAGGGCCAAAGAGGTCATCTAGGTCGGGATGATCGACCGGTTCGCCGGAATAGTCGGCAACAAGGTTCTGTTCGGACACGTAAGCCACGTAGAAACTTTGTTCATTCTCGGCCAGCAGGTGATAGAAGGGCTGGTCCTTTTTGGGCCTGCTGTCTTCGGGGATCGCGTTGTACCAAGCATCGGTGTTCGAAAACATGGCGTCCACGTCAAAGACCACCCCTCTGAAAGGGTGCTTTCGATGCCGGACAACCTGCCCTAAGTGATATTTCGCACGCGTTTTAAACATAATTACATTTCCCCACCGCTCTATATTGGCCCTCCAACCCTGAAAAGTCTAGGTTTCGGGCTCAGAAATCAAGGAAACAGTCTGTGAACATCGTCCTGACAGTACTGAACATCACGGCCCCTGTTTTCCTTCTGGCAGCGATTGGATTTGTCTGGGTCAAGCTGGGATTCGAGTATCGGGTGCAGTTTGTCACGCGCCTTGCAATGACCCTCGCGGTGCCCTGTCTGATCTTTGTCGCACTGATGCGCACCGAGGTTGCACCGGAAGCGCTGGCCGCGTTGTCGCTTGCTTCACTGGCGGCCTATGCTGTTGTGATGATTGCCAGTTTCCTGCTGGTCAGGGCCTTGGGCCTGGATGTGCCGACCTTTGTTGCGCCGCTGGCATTCGGCAATACCGGCAATCTGGGTCTGCCGCTGGCCCTGTTCGCCTTTGGGGCTGAAGGGTTGGGATATGCGGTCGTGGTTTTTGCGGTGATGGCGATCCTGTCATTTACGATTGGTATCTGGATGGTGTCCGGTGGCGGGTCGCTGAAACGGGTGGTTCAGGAACCTTTGGTTGCCGCGACGTTACTGGGCGCTTTGTTCCTGTGGCAGGACTGGCAGACGCCTGTTTTTCTGACAAATGCACTGGAGTTGATCGGCCAGATGGCGATTCCGCTGATGTTGATCACCCTTGGCGTGGCTGTGGCCCGGTTGGAGACGAAGGCGATGGGTCAAGCATTGGCCCTGTCGCTGGTCAAGGTGCCGATTTGTGTCGCTGCGGCCTATGGTGCTGCGGTCCTTTTTGATCTTGAGCCGGTTGCCGCCGCTGTTCTGATCGTGCAGGTGGCCACGCCCGTGGCCGTTACGTCCTATCTGCTGGCGGAGAAATACGGCAACGATGCGCAGCCGGTGGCTGGGCTTGTTGTCGCCTCGACCCTGCTGTCGGTGGTCGCTTTGCCGCTGATCCTAGCACTTTGTCAGCTGTTGGAGCCGTCTTTGTCGTTCACAGGCGGGTTCTGATCGGTTATCGTGCAAAAAAAACAAAGAAAAGCGAGAGGCAGATGAGCAGTTTCTTTCGCGCGATGATATTGATGCTGGCTCTGGGCAGTTGTGGCAGCGGTGGTGGTTCGGGCTATGGCTCGGCCCCGCGCGAGCTGGATGATGCCTGTAGTATCGTATCGCAGCGCCCCGAATACCTGAGAGCTTTCCAGCAGGTGGAACGCAAATATGGCGTGCCGACCCCGTCGCTGATGGCGATGATCTATCAGGAAAGCAAATTTATCAGCGATAACCGCACGCCCCATCAATATGCGCTGGGTGTGATCCCGGTGGGCCGCCAGTCATCTGCCTTTGGATATTCCCAGGCGCTTGATGGCACCTGGGAGGAATATCAGGATGAGGTTGCAGGCCGCCGTGCCCGCCGCGATGATATCTTTGCCGCCACCGATTTCATGGGTTGGTACATGACCAAGACGGTCGAGGAGACCGGTGTGCCGATCTATGACACCCGCAATCAGTATCTGGCCTATCATGATGGTCGGTCGGGCTATAATCGCGGCACCTGGAGGGCCAAAAGCTGGCTGGTGCGGATTGCAGGCGAGGTCGAGGCACGTGCGGTTCTGTATGATACGCAGCTACGGTCCTGCGGTAAGCGCTAACAGCAGCGGATCACCCGTGGGTCGCTTTTGCAGCAATCCTTGACCAGATAGCCGATCAGGCTGCCCATGGCGTTGAAATCGACGCGGTAGATGATGCTGCGGGACACCCGTGTCGCTGTAACCAGCCCTGCGTCGGCCAGTGCCGAGAGATGGAACGAGGTACGGGAGGCGGAGGCGCTGACCTGTGCGCTGATGTCGCCCGCCGCCGCCCCGACCTGCCCCTTGCTGACAAGATAACGCAGAATCCGGAGCCGCGTTTCCTGTGCCAGCGCGCCAAGAGCGTCGATCACCTGTTGTTCGTTCATATTTCAATTCCTATTGAAATGTTTCTCCGCATGTGCAACATTTCAATAGTTGTTGAAATAGGAGAATGCAAATGGCGACAACAGTCACGACGCTTGACCAACTGGTGAATGAGCTTGAAGGGACCACTGCCGACCTGCCGCTGGTCTTTCGAACAGACGCAGGCGATATCGGTGCGGGCTATCATGTGACCGAGTTGAAGCATCTGAGCGTCAATAGCATTGATTGTGGCGGCCGCCGGTCCAACTGGGAGGAAGCGCAGTTGCAACTGCTGGATGGCAGCCACGGGACGCATATGAGCGCTGGCAAATTCGCATCCATTGCGCGCCGCAGCGTGGCGGTGATTGATGGTCTTGGCACTGTCCCGATTTCTGTTGAATACGCGCCGCAAAATCAGGGCCTGCGCCGCTATCTAATTGATAGGCTGCAGGCCGATGATAATGGCCTGCGCGTTGTTCTGGTTGAGGATGGTGCTGTCTGCAAGCCAAGGCAGGAGATGAGCTGCGCGCCGCCTACTACGCAAAAGGCGGCCCCGGAGGACCGCCTGAAAAAAGATTGCTGCGGCTGGGCTTAAGGGTTCCAGTCCCGTGTGGCCGCAATGATGTTGAATTTGCGGTCACTGATGCTGGCCCCTGACACCAGATCGTTCAGGATGACAGTGGTCTGGGTGCCCAAATCATCGGTGACGATCCACTGGCGCAGCTCGACCGGATTGGCGGTAAACACCATCTGGATATTGCCATATTGCGGGTTGTCGGGGTCCTGGGCCGTAATCGTCGTTGTTGTTCCGTCAGAGGTCTGCCCTGTCACCATCCGTGCCCGGCCAAGATCGACATTGCGCTGCAGGATGATCCCCAGCGGGGTCTGGTTGAGCGGGTATGTTTCTGGCCCGGTATTCGACCGTGGGTCAAAGATGGCCAACTGCCCCCCCTGCCCGATCACAAGCGATTTTTCGGGCGGGTTGTATTCGAACCTGATCCGGCCGGGCCGCTTGATATAGATCGTGCCGGTGGAAAGGGTTCCGTCCGCGTTGATCTGGGTAAAGCCCCCTTGGGCCGTCTGCAGCTGGTTTAGATATTGCGATACCTGCGCAAGGCTCAACTGTTGTGCCGATACGGTCCCTGCATAAATCGCGAGGAGAGCCGTCAGGGCGAATGCGATGATACGTCTGGTCATAAACCTTACCTATGATTGTTGGCGCTTGTTTGCACCCGTTGGTTCCGCATCACAACAGCATGTGATCGCCCTGTTAGGCGATATCACGCCCGCTGATTAGCGATAACGTCAGCGAAGGTGACTGATATTGCAAACGGTGATGCAAGGTCGGATCGCAGCGGTGATGCGTGTATGATCGTATCGTCGCTGATGCGCCTGCCACCCGGATCAGGGTGTCACCGGGCAGCGCCCTATTTTTTTATCGGACCCAGATTTCAACCCGGCTTCGTGTGTCACTGGCCACTTGTGCGCGGTAGCAGGTGGCCTGTGCCACGTTGCCGAACCCGTAGGCGGACAATTGCAGATCGTTGGCAAAGATCACATCTGACGCGAATGCCCCAAAAGCGGCCTGCATTTCAGCTGCGGCCTGGGCAGAGGCATCAATGGCCGCTTGTTCGCCACTATCGCTTTCCGCCAGCCCAACAAAGAAGACTTCACGACCGGCATAGGCGTCATCTGCCAGCGTTTCGGCAAGCCCGCGGAACATGGACCGGTTCCAGCCGCCCTCGGGGCCGCTGACCGCACCACCGATCATGGTGGGTGACAGACGATCGGCGTCGAAGAGCACTTCGAACATCTGCGCCGCAGCAGGCCGCTGCACGTCAGTCAATTCACTTTGGAGAATCGCCAGGAGTCGATTGTCGTTGGTCAGCGGATTTTGCGTTGTCGGCTGCCGGTTGATGAAGCCTTCAGCGGCAATCGGCGCTTGTGCCGCAGAAGTCGATGCAAAATCAAAAAATTCGGTCATCAGAGACGTGTTGGGCGATGTGTCGAACCGGGCCATGACAGGCCGGATCAGCGGGTAATCACCCGAGATGAGGTTGAAAGGTTCCGGCGTCACCACCTGCCCGCATTCGCCCGAAACGGGCAGCACATTGCTGTCCATCGCGCCATCGAGGGTCACCAGGCTGATACTGCCCGGGAACTGGTTGATTGATGCGGTGATCGCCGCCTCATCCGCCATCGTCAGAACGTTATTGGCGATTTCCTTGTTTGCCGGGTCCATGACAAGGCGGATCAATTCGTTGCGGATCGTTGTGTTAACAGGGGCCTGCAATGGCAAGATGCGTTGATCGGGGCCGCCAACCTCGGACCAGTTGGTGATCTCGGATGCGTAGATGCCGGCCAGATCGTCAAGGGATAGTGACGGAATACCGACGTCGGGTGCGATGACCACAGCAAACGCCTTGAGCCCCAGAAGCTGGTAATTGATCGGTCCGGTCAGCGACCAGTCCGCCGGACTTTGATGTTCCCGACTTGCTGTACCGGTCAGCGGCGCGATGACCAGTTCAATATCGCCGTCATCCTGTCCCGAAGTCGTGCTGAGCGTTGCGGTGGCGTTGCTGGCCGGGTTGGACAGCGTGAATTCATCAGGCGTGGCGAGATCGAGATCAGATGTCACGTTCCCGGCAGAGGAATAGGCCTGCGCCAGTGCCTGAAACAGTCCTTCGAATTCGGGATCTTCGAAGCTGACGGTCATGTTGTCTTCACGCGGTCCGACCGGGGTGGCGGCTGGTTCATCGACAACTGTCGGCTGGGCTGGAGGGGTGGCCACAGCGGTTTGCGCGCCCCCGCCCACGACAACTTCGGTGAAGTTATCGGCCGTCAGCCCGTAGTCATTTTCGGCAAGCAGGCTGAGGCAAGCATTGCCGTAGCATCCCACTTCGGAAATGGGCACGCTGACCACGCCCACTGAAGTTTCGACGGACAACATGACACCGTTGAAACCCACGACTTCGCCCACGACGCTGATGAACCCATCCGACGAGCGTAACTCAACCGGTTCGGCGATCAACGCAACAGGGGCCGCCGTACAGAGCAGTGCCGTGGCAATTTTCTTCAACATCAGGTTTCGTCGCTCCAGTGTCGTCAATGCTTGCGGAAGGTGATGTTCGCCGTTGCCACGTTCGTTGGAACATGTTGCGCAGGCACGATTGGCGTGGCTAACAGGTTAACCGCAAATTGTCTCCGGCCGCGAAGCAATTGAACTCCTAGTTGTTTTTCAATGGATATCCACATGGCGCGTTTATAGCAACATGGCCGATTCTGCATTTTATTAACATTTCCTGCACCTGACCCAAGGTTATGCCTGAACTGCCAAATCGTCGATCCAAAGCGTAATCGGGTGGAAATACAGGCGTCCTGGCGTCGGCTCCATGCCTCGCTGGCCCGCATTGCTGTTGCCCTCTGGCAACATATCCGCCAACGCACCCCTGCTGTTCGAGCGGCGGTACATCCGGTCAGGTCACCCTGCAACTAGGATAGCTGGGGAGTCGCTGTTCCCTTACTCGCCGATGGTCAGCAGGATCGGATCACCATCATCCTTGCTGACCTGCACAAAACTGTCGCCGATGGCCAATATCGTCCACGGCCCCAGCTGCCCCCCGGCATCAACCCTGTAAAGTTCACTACTGCCGGAAATGCGGACAAGCGCGATCTGGGTTCCATCCTCGCCCAAGATCCCCACCAGAGACAGCGTGCGTTCAGGCGCTGCCGGGGCCGGGGCGGGTGCGGCAACCTGCACCGGGCGGCGCGTTGCGTGAAAAAGGGGGCGTTCCGTTGTCACGGGGATAAGTTCGGACAGTTGCTGCACCCCGCCCGCGACCCGGCTGCCAACTGTATCGGTCGGCGTGCGGGTCTGGGTCACTGTCTGCGGCGTATTGGGTACCCAGATCCACGCCGCAAGACCACAGAAGCCTGCAAAGATCAGGATACCGGGCAAGTTGCCAAGCTGTGATGTCGGATTTCTGCCGCTCATCTGCCCGTCATCCCGTAAAGCTGGGCCTGAAACGCGACCCGCCGTTCCGGATCGCTGCGAGAGGTGCGCGCCCGGCGCAGGTTGAGCTGTTCGACGATCACCATCGGTTCAAGCGCGACCAGCCCATGCAGGAATTCGCCCAAGCGTGCCTCTGGCGCGACGCCGTTCAGGGTGAGGTTAAGCCGGACGAGATTGTCGATCTGTTCGATTTCGTCGGTGCGGATGACCTCAATCTGGATGCCGAAATTCTCTGCCAGTTCCTGCAGGGTGGTTTGCAGTGCGGCTTGCGCCAGTTGCGGCGTATCACCCTGATAGAACGCCTCTGCCCCCAGGCCGCTGGCAGGGCTGTCGGCCAAGGCCTGTGCGCGTGCGATGGTGGTTTTCATGTCGTCGATCGCGGCCCGACTGCCGGATGTGCCGGACCAGAACAGCACCCCCGCCAAGGCAATGATTGCTGCCAGCCCATAGCCAGCCACATAGACCATCCTGCGGGGCGCCGCCGGTTTTGCGAAACGAAAATCGCTCATGATCCGGCCTCAACCAATGTGGCCGCGATCCGAAACCGTTCAAGCGACTGGGCATTGTCGCGGGTGACGGGGGAGGCAAAGCGGATATCGGTCAGTTCGGGCAGGGTCGCCAGAAGCCTTGTGATCTCTGCCGCCGATGGCCCGAAACCGATCAGGGTGACGGTGTCATCCTCAATCACCAGTTGATCAAGCCAGACACCATCAGGCAGAAGCTGGCTGAGGATGCCGGTCAGTGCGGTTTTGTAGGTGGATTGGGTGATGGCCCGGTCAAGGCTGCGCAATCCGGCGGACGCTTGGGCCTGCGCGCTGATGGTCGTGCGCGCGGCGTCCACCTGCCCGCTGAGCCGTGATTGCGTGAGCCCGTTTTGTATCGTCAGCGCGAGAGCCGAAAGGCAAAAGACCAGCGCCCCAAGCACGCTGAGCTTTAGCGTGGCGGGCAGTTTTTTCAGCAGTCCTTTCGGATCTGTATTCGCCGCTTTTGTGCCCGCCCAGGACGGGTAGGCTGCGAAATGCGTGTCCTTGGCCTCGCGGCGGACGGCCCCGATTGGAAGGTCATGTTCGGACAAAAGCGCCAGAAGCTTTTCCACCGGTTCTTTCAGAGTAACCGCCGCGCGTGCCTGCCAGCGATGGTCCGGCAGCTCTTCCGCGACCCAGAACCAGAGCGAAGCACCTTCGTTGAAAGGGGATCGGAACTGGATTTCATTGTCGATGATCTGCCGCAGTTCGGGCAGCAGCCCGTCGGGCAGTTTGAATTTCAGGTCGATGCAGCTGTTATCGGCAAAGACCAGATCAATCGGCGCATTCCCTGTTTTTTGTGCCAGATGGTTGATGTTCTCTGTGGTCATTTCGACCTCACCCGGTTTTTCGGGGCGGCGAAACACCGGCACACCATCGCCGATTTCGACATAGAACTCGGAACGGGGCTGCGCAAATGCAGGCGGCGCGGCAAGTTCTGCCGCGCCTTGAAGTGCGAGATTGCGAAATCTGTTTAGTCTTTGCCCAAGCGGCGCACCCGCCCGGGCAAACATGCGACCACTGGTCTTGTCCGCCACGCTGTTCCTATCCGTTCCTCGATGATCGCCCCCATTTTTGGCAGATCAGTCGGACTGATCAGGCAGACGCTCCTCGGAACAGAGAGTAGTCTTCAAACGTATGATTCGGGAAGATGGTCGAGATCAGTTGTTGGTCCATTCCCATATGTCGGACCATGATTTCCCCGACGATATTGCGGTAGCTGGTCAGCGTGGGCAGCCAGTTCCGATCAACAACCGTGTCATCGATCGTCGACACATCCGCGGCAACCGCCTGCTGGGTCGGGCCGCCAAAGGCGAACCATGTTCCGCCCTGCCCGTGGTCGGTGCCGAAGCTGCCATTCTGTTTCTTGGTCCGGCCAAACTCACTGCCGGTCAGCACGACGATGTTCTGCATATCTGCGCCCATGTCACGGTAGAAGGTCACAAAGTCATTGGCGCCCCGCACCATCCGGCTGTGATAGCCCTTGTCCTGATTGGTGAACGGATCGCCATTGTCAGCGATCTGGTTGGAATGCGTATCCCAGCCGATGTTCCAGTCGAGCGCGGCCACTTCGAGTGGCACGCCTGCCTTGAGCAGTTGCGCGCAAAGTTGCAGCCCGCGCCCGAGGTCGCTGTTGCTGTATTGAAGCCCATCAGCATTGGGGACGTAATCGACGCCTGCCTCCTGCACCTCGGCAATCGTGTCGAGCATGACAAGCTGGTTTTCACGGATTTCCATCTCGGTCCCGGTCAGGTCCACATCATGGGAGGAGATTTCGCGCATGATCTCGGTCAGCCGGTTGTCAGCACAATCGGTGCCAGAGCAGAAATCCCGGTTGACCAGGTTGTAGTCGCTGCCCCGATTGACCGCTGCGACCTTAATCTCGCCGCGAATTTCCGTGCTGATCGAGGACTTGCCTGCCACCATCCCACGCAGCGGGTGGTCAGTGCCCGGCACATTTTGCATGTAGCGGTTGAGGTAACCGTCAATCAGATTGTTGCGTGCCCCGGTGCCGATCCAGCGCTGACAGTCAAAATGGGACCGGTTTGCACCGGCAAAGGACGTCGCGGGCGCCACCATCATATTCCCGGTTTCCCAGATTTCCGAATGCAGCAAGGCCAGGTTGGGGTTCATGCCGCGCATACCACCTGCCGCCGGCCCGAGGTCAATCGCGCTGCTGCTGTCGCCATTGGGCGGCGCGATCGCCAGTTGCGGGCGATAATTGTAATAGAAGTTGTCGCCGTAAAGCGGGAACAGGTGAAGCCCGTCAGCGCCGCCCCGCATGAAGACCTTGATGAAGGTCTTGCCGCCAGCCTCTTGGGCGAAGGTGAATTTGGGGGCACCTGCCGTCCCGGCCATGGCCGCAGCCGCCGTGAGGGATTTGATAAAGTCTCTGCGCGTTTTCATAGTGTCTTACTCCATACCCTTTGGTCGGACTGGCAATTACTGCAGTTGGAAGCTTGGCGTGACCACGATCATGCCCATGGCCCGGCGCAATGCCCGCGTTTCATCATTGCCCGGTGTCCGGGGTTCAAAGATGCCGTCGGACCCTTTGAGTGCCTCAAGCACGGCGTCGAATTCTTCTTCAGAGAACCGGTCGGCGGTGGCCACAGTCAGCATGTAGCTGGCAACCTCTTCGGCGGATTCGAGGCCTGCGTCATTGATGCCATCCATCAGGTCGAGCCCGTAGCGGTCAGGGTCGCGGGTGATTTCGGTCATCTTGCGATAGGCCGCGATCATCGAGGCCGAGTTGTTCCAGGCCGTCGCGACCTCTGGCAGGCCAGTTGGGAGAGGGAAGCGAACCGGATCCATGCCCGCGTCTTCGAAGACCTGATTGAATCCGCGATAGAACCGTTCCACCTGTTCGGTGCTGCCGCTTGGCGTGGCCCCAAAGGCCCGGATCGACGAAATCGCGTATTCGACAGGGGTTTTGCCCTTTGAGCGCTGATATTCGACGTTCTGGCGGTAGGTCGGATCAAGCAGGATCGCACGCAGCATGGGTGCAATTTCGCCCCCGGTGCTTTCCCATGCCGCTGCACAGGCCTGTGTGAGGTTGGCAGGCGGATTATCGGCTACAAGCAGTCGGACGATCTTGCCACAGATACGGGTACGTGTCATCGGATGCTGGGCCAGGATCGAGACCAACTCTTCGCCTTCCTGGACACCTTCTTCACCAGAGCGTCCGTCGATGGTGATGCCAAGGAATGGAATGGTCTTGTCGTCCACATCATGCCGGTCCGGGAAGAACTCGAACTCGTACTCTGATGCGACACCTTCTGCATTGGGGTTGGTGCGGCGGTAGGCCCAGCCGGTGAAGATTCGCGATACGGCGATCACATCCTCGGGGCCGTAACCTGCATCAACGCCAACGGTCGAGAGTTCCATGATCTCGCGCCCGTAGTTTTCGTTGATCCGGCCACGACGGTTCTGGTCGTTGTCCAGATATTGTGACATCAGCGGGCTGCGCGCGCTGTAAAGTAGCATGTCTTCAAAGTTGCCAAGCGCGTTCTGGCGGAAGAATTCCCGGTCGTCGATGTTCTGCTGGAACATGTCGGTATCTTTGGTGACCGCGTGGAAATGGTTCATCCAGAACTGGCCCATGACCTCTTGCAGCTGCTTTTGGCTGAACGCGGCGCGCGAAATCTCGTAGGCCATGATTGACCGCAGCATTTCGCCGCCATTTCTGGTGTTCGGCTTGAGCAGACGCTGGGGCTGCGTGGATTCGAACCCCCTGTCATCTACCGTCGCAGGGCTGAGCTGTTCTTCGACGTAAGCCTCAAACCCGATACCGCGGATGCGGGCATAAAGTGCGGGCGTCGGACCGAATGCCATACGGGAGAGCGCTTGGGTCGCTCCGTCCGTTGGTGCCACACCGGTGACGGTGTAGTTGACAGGCGCTGAAGCGACTTCGGCTACTGAACTGGATCCACCCGTCAGCGTAACAGTTACTTCTGCGCCTTGTGCGAAGTCTTCTTCAAAAAGCCGGACTGCAAATTGACCAGTCTCCGGCCCGACGTCCACAGTTGTGGTGCGATCCGAGGGCGAAACGACCACATTTACAATATCATATACAGAGCTATCCATCACCGCCCCGAACAGAGTCCCACCGGTATTGGCGACCTGCCCTGCCGCATTGCCTACCGCCGTCAGTTCGACCGCGCTGGTCAGCGTAACGTTGGCCGGTGGGGTCAGCGGCGAGATCACGACGCTGTCCATTGGTGGCGGTGGCGGTGGGGGAGGTGGCGGTGGAGGCGGCGGTGGGTTCGGGTTACCGGGGTTGCCGGACGAACCGCCATTGCCACTGCCCAATGCTGCCGGGACCATCGGTACCGATCCGATCGACCCCAAACGCCCGATAGAAGATGCCAATGCACCCCGCTGCATTGTCTGCCCATTGCCTGATGGCGCCAATACGGATGCGGTTTGTGTGCTGACCGTTGCTGGTGCCTTGGCCGCGGCTGATGCCGAGGCGACCTGCTGTACTCTGGAAGATCCGCCCCCGATTGAGAATGGGGTTGTCGCGGTTGCCGTTGTTGTGGCCGGTGTGCTGTTGGTGATCGGCGCCGCCGTCGGATCAACTGCCGCGCGGGATGCCGCGATGGTCGCAGCCTCTGTCGCCTCGAGTGCGGCAGTTTGTGAGATGATCGACTGCGGATCACTACCGACAGGGCTGACCGTGATCTGGCCCAGAAGCGGATGGTCGGCGGTGACGCCCGTCAGTTCGATCGCGTGATCACCGGCTTGAAGGGTGATAATGCCGGTGATCGGTTGCCCAACTTCCTGCAGCCGTTCGCCAGTGGCATCGACAATCACCTGACCGTCAATCTTGATTTGCACGCCGGAATTGGCAGGCGCATGGAAGGCAAAAGTGCCAGCGGCAGGGAGTGTCCATTTGCGCAGAAGACTATTGGCTTCGGTGGCGCTTGACGCCACTTTCGTCACCTCTGTCACGGTCACTGATGAAACATTTGCCTGCGTTTCGGCTGATGCCATCGACATCAGCGCCACTGTTGCGGCAGTCGAAACTAGCCAAGAAGCTACCTTGTAATTCGTCATACTGTCCCCCGGTTGGAACGTTGCGTTGACAGATTGCCTATGGGTCAACCGTTAACCTGTCAAAAGCCCGTGATGCCGCCCGCCATTCTGAGCCTGTTTCCGCCAATGCCCGAAACAACACTTGGAACAATCAAGCAGATATGCGTCGCATTACCGCCGCTTTGGGGAACAGTGCGCCACAGTTCTGACAGATTTCCGAACATTCAATTGCGAGTCAGGGCCGATCGGTTTATTCCGGCACATGCTTATCTGGGTGGGCGACTTAGGATGGCAGGCACATGGCACGCGTATTAACGGTTCATCTGGACGATATTGAGATCCCCGCCCGCTTTCTGCAGGACGGCACATTGGCGGCTAATGACGTGATCAAGGCCCGCCAGATCAGTTCGTCCACTGGCCAGCCAGTGCGCGTTGTTCTGGACCGTCTTGGTATCGTGTCCCAAAGTGCCTGGGCTGAAACGGTTGCGGAAACCAACAATTTACCCCTGATAAAGCTGGACGATTTCCCAGAACGCCTGCCAAGCGATGACCGCCTGTCACTGGACTATATGAAACGGAACAGCGTCGCGTTGCTGTCGATCTCGGACGCTGGCCGCCCCCGGATTGCCATGGCCAATCCGATGGCCCAGCAGGTCCGCCAGGCCCTGCGCATGATCTTTGGCGATGACATTGATTTTGCCGTATCGACCGATCGCGATATCGAGGCGGCCTTGGCCCGGAGCGAGGCCGCCGCCGCCGAATCAGAGACGGCTGAGCAGCCAAGTGCTGACGTCATCATGCTGTCGGACGGTGATCTGGACACCGACAAGCTGATGGAACTGGCTAATAATGCGCCGACCGTCAAATATCTGGATACTCTGTTTTCCAAGGCCGTGGAGAGTGGGGCCACGGACATTCATATCGAAAATCTGGAAAGCGGCCCCCGTGTCCGCCTGCGTGTTGACGGTATTCTGGTCGAGTCCCCGGCTGTTGAACGCCACCTTTATGAAGGTGTCGTGTCCCGCCTGAAGATTCTGGCCGGTATGGATATCAGTGAACGTCGCCTGCCGCAGGATGGCCGGATCCGCCAGAAATCCGCCGGTCGGTCGATTGATATTCGTGTGGCCAGCGCGCCCACTGTGCATGGTGAGACGCTGGTGCTGCGTTTGCTTGATAACAGCCAGCATCTGGCCCGGCTTGATCGTCTGGCACTGCCTGCCCTGGCCCGAGATCGGTTGATGACGGCACTGGATCAGCCCAATGGGTTGATTCTGGTGACTGGCCCGACCGGCAGCGGCAAGACCACGACGCTGCATGCGGCACTGGCCGAGTTGAACGAGACGGGTCGCAAGATCATCACGATTGAAAATCCCGTTGAGATCCAGACGCCGGGCCTGATCCAGATTGATATCAAACCGGACCTCGGCTGGACCTTTGCCAGCGCGCTGCGGTCGGTTCTGCGCCATGACCCCGATGTGCTGATGGTGGGCGAAATCCGGGATGCAGAAACGGCGGAGCTTGCTGTGCGGGCGGCGCTGACCGGCCACCTTGTATTGTCGACCCTTCATACAAATCGCGCGTCAGAGGCTGTTTTGCGCCTCGCTGATATGGGCGTGCCGGATTATCTGCTGAAATCCGTCTTGCGGCTGGTGGGTGCGCAGCGGCTGGTACGCACCTTGTGCGAACACTGTTCTGAGCCGATTGATCTGACGGTGAACGAAAGCTACGCATCGCTGGCCGCAACTTTCTTTGAGGCCGATCCTGCGCTGGGTCATCCCGACAAATGGGCCCCGCATGTGGCCAAGGGCTGCAAGCATTGTAACAACACAGGTTATTCCGGCCGCATGGCATTGTTTGAGATGATGAATGAAAGCGAAGCACTGGCGGCTGCATCAGGCCAGAAGCCCCGCTATCGCAATATGGGCCTTGAAGGGCTGGGCCTGTTCACCCGTGGTCAGACGACATTGAACGAGTTGGTCCGCGTGTTCGGCGCCGGCGAATTCTGGGTCTGACCATGCCGGATACGGCTGCGACCGTTCTGTTTGATTATACCGCGCGTGATGGCGAAGGGCTGCGCAAGAAAGGTCAGATCGCGGCCCGAGACAGTGCGCACGCGACGCAGAAGCTGCGCGCCGAGGGGCTATATCCGATTGAGATTGCGGCTTCGAAGCCGAAGGAGCCGGTTGCCGCCAAGCGGAGCGGCAAGGTCGGCCGCCTGACCCAACGCCAGAAAGTGGCGGTGATTTCGCGGCTGGCCAAGCTGACGGGTAGTCAGATCAATCTGGACCGTGCTTTGTCGATCATGGCGGAAGGCGATGATGGTGCCATTTCAGCATCTGCCGCAGCGCTGCGCATGCATATGCGCGAAGGCGGAGGGTTTATGGACGGGCTGCGCACGCATCTGGGCTTGGAGGATGCGGCAACCCTTGCTTTGGTGCGCGGGGCCGAGATTTCGGGTGATCTGTCAGAAGCGCTGGCGACTGCCGCCGGTATTCTGGAACAGCGGCTGATGCTGGTCCGCCGCATCATGACAGGGTTGCTTTATCCCGGCCTGTTGCTGGTCGTTGCCCTGATTTCGGTGGGGCTGATCATGATCGCCATCATCCCCCAGTTCCGTCCGCTGGTTGAGGATCGGATGGATATGATCCCTGTGCTGGGCCGGGCGATCTTTGCCATTTCGGCCGCGTTGACAGCAATCTGGCCGCTTATCGTGACGGCTTTGCTGTTTGGTGGCTTTGCCCTGTGGCTGCTGCATCGTCGTGGCAAGGCCCTGCCTATCCTGTCAGCGGCGACATCCCGCCTACCCTTGGTGCGTGATGTCATTGGCCGCAATCAGGTCATGATTGTCCTGCACATCCTGGGTGCGCTGCTGCGCCGCGAGGTGATCCTGAGTGAAGCCTTGCGCGTTGTGGCCGAAACCGCACCCGGCGGCCGTGTCAAAGGTGCCTTGAAAAAGGTGTCATCCGAGGTGGAAACAGGTGCAGCATTGTCAACGGCCTTTGCGGGGGCGAATATCATGCCGTCCGCTGCCGTGGAGATGGTGCGGATTGGAGAAGAGACGGGCGATCTGTCCGGTATGATCGAACGGGCGGCGGAAGAAATGCGCGAGGCTGCCGACCGTGACCTGGAGCGTTTCCTCGCGCTATTCCAACCCGCATTGATCATCATTGTGGGACTACTTGTAGGGGTCAGCCTTTATGCGCTTTTCTCGGCCATTGTGTCTGTCAATTCGATCTCGTTCTAGGCGCAGAACGCGCCACACTGTCGGCTTTTCGCTGGTCGAGATGCTGGTTGCGGTTGCCATCGTGGGCCTGTTGGTGGGGCTTGTTGGCCCTGCGGCGATGCGTGCCCTGCAGGGGTCGCGTGTTGACACGACTGAGGCGCAGATCAATCAGCTGCGCGCCGCGGTTGATATATTCTCGATTGATACGGGCCGTGTCCCGAATGAGGCTGAGGGATTGACCGCCCTTGTCAGCGATACCGGCAGCATTGCGGGATGGAACGGCCCTTATACCCGTGATGGTGCGCTGCCCACCGATGCCTGGGGCAATCCGTTTATCTATAAATTCGAGGATGGTCAGGTGCAGATCATATCGCTGGGGGCGGATGGCCAGCCCGGTGGAACGGGGCGCAATGCGGATATCTCCGGCTAGACGCCGCAATGCGCGCGGCCTTGCCACGGTGGAAGTGCTGGTCGCTGTCGCCATCGTGCTGATGGTGGGTGCTATCGGTATCGTCAGTTTTGGCGGCACGGCGCGCGGCGAGCTTCGCACCGAGGCCGCAGATATGGGGCTGTTTTTACAGCAGACCCGACTGCGGGCGCTGGAACTGGGTCGCCCTGTTGAGGTGATCTTGTCGGCCAGTGACCGCACATTGCTGGCGGGCGGTGCCACGCATGTCATCGCACAAGGCATTACCATCGAGCCTGATGAGGCCCGGCTGATCCTGGAGCCGTCGGGCGGATCGGAGGGCTTGATTGTCACGCTGAGTAAGGATGATCATTCTGCGACGGTGACGTTGGATTGGCTGACCGGTCGGGTGGAGGTCCAATGATCCGCCGTCGCCGCATGCGGGGCTTTACTCTGATCGAAAGCCTTGTCGCACTGGCCATCGCGGCCCTGATCATCAACGGATTCTACGGCGCCTTGTCCACGGGCAGCTTGCTGGACCGCCGGGCGAACGCGCAGGCAGAAAAGGTGTTACTGGCTACCAATGTGATAGATCGTGTTGGTATTGATCTGCCCTTGCGCATTGGTACGGTCGAAACCGGCACGCAGAACGGGTTGCAGTGGGAACTGATCATCGGGGCGACCCCCACGACTGATATGCAATTGGGCGAGATCTATCCCAATGAGCTGATCTTTGTCTCTGTGTCGGTGACCGACCCGACGGAGACGACGACGCCGGTTGTCCTGCGATCCATCCGTTATGCGCAGTCGCCATTGTGATGCGCCGTCGTCAGAAAACGGCTGGCTTTGTCATGGCCGAGGCGCTGGTGGCGCTGGCGATTGCCGCAATGACCCTTGCCCTGCTGACAGGGGCAAGCTGGGGGTTGCGGCTGGCGTCAGAGCGCCGTGCCGCCGCAGTGGAAACAAGTGCTGCGGATTGGCTGGCGGCCCGTCGCGCGCTGGTTGGCTGGGCCTCTGGCGTGACGGCTGCCAGCGTTGAGGAGACAGATGCCCGCTTTATCGGGACGAGCACCACCGCGCGCATGGTGGTCGAACCGGTTGGATCAGGCCGGACGCCCGCATTTGTCGGTGAGTTGCGCGTCGAGGCGATTTCAGACAGCACATATGCCCTGATCGCTGCCCGCCATTTTGGTCAGATCGACGCCCGCGTCGCATCGGACGATCCACAGGAAACGGAAGTTGTGCGTGCGAACGAACCAATCCGCATTCTATATCTGCTACCGCGCGATGGCGCGAGTGTTGGCGACACCTGGCGCTATGAGACCGGTAGCGGTGGTGATGACGGCCTTCCCGCTGCCATCGCGATTGAGGTTGGCGACGCGCGTATGCTGACGGCCCGGATTTTTGCAACAGTCAGCACATCCTGTCTGGCCGCACTGGGACCTGGCGGGCTGGAGGATGACCGGTGCGATCTGAGATGAAGATGAACCGCAGAACATACGGGCAGCGCGGTTATGTGCTGATCACGGTTATGTGGATCGGGCTGGCCTTGTTGCTGGCCGTCTCGGCCTTTTTGTCGACCGCACGACAGGAGGCATTGAATGTCAGGGCCGAGGTCGGTGCCGCCCGCGCACTGGAACTGGCACGCAGCGGCGTAAATGTCGCCATGGCAGATTTGGGTCGTATCGACCCTGATCAGGTGCGCAGCCCGGTGGATGGCACGCCGATCACCCTGCAAATGGCCGAAGGGCGCGTCACCTATCGCATTATCGATGAGGCGGGCAAGATCGACATCCTGCAGGCCCCGTCGCAGGTGCTGACCCCGGCCCTTGTCCGGATTGGTGAGGTTGAGGGGATCGACGCATTTGATGCGGTCACCATTGCAGAGGCGCTGGCCGGTTTTGCGCAGCAGCCCGATGGCACCATCGGGTCGGTCTACACAGCCCTGATCCGCGCGGGTTTCAATGGTGACACAGCGGCTGCCGCAAGCCGGTATCTGACGACCCTGAACTTTTCCGCGCAGGTAAACCCGCGCACCGCATCGCGCACGGTGCTGGAATCCATCCCCGGTTTAGGCCCAAGCGATGTGGAGGAAATCTTGGTGCGCCGGTCAACCGGTCGCCCGATGCCCCGGCTTGGCAGCGCCGTTGCCTGGCTGGTGGAAGGCAGTGGCCCGGTTTACACAATTGAGGCCGAAGCCGAACTCACAACCGGCGCACGCGCGACGTTGCAGGCGCAGGTCGCCCAGCGCGGCCTGTCATTTCGGGGTGGTCTGATGCGCTATGAAATCCTGTCGGTTCGGCAGATCCGATAGCGATGGAAGGCGGCGCATGGATAGCAGCGGCGGCTGTGCTGGCCATGTGCTTTGCAGTCGCGTATGGGCCGGTGCGCCTGACATGCCGCGCAGTGCTGCGTAAGGTCATGCCGACCGATGCGATGCGCGGCTGGCAATACCCCGTGACCCATGGCCTGCAGGCCGGGCTGGTGCTGACCGTGGTCTTTGCAGCACTGCTTGGCGGACCGGATGCCGCGGTGTTGGCCGCTGTTGTGGGCCTGCTTGTGCTGCTGGCTGTTCTTGATCTGGCGTGGCGGTGGTTGCCTTTTGTCTGGACGATACTGCTATTGGCTTTGGGTGTCGTGGTGGCATGGGCCACGGATTCCTGGGCGCACGCCGCATCAGGTGCCGCGATTGGCGGTGGTATTCTGCTCGGCTTGCAACTGTTTTTCCGGTTCTGGCGCGGTGTCGAGGCCCTCGGGACGGGCGACATCTGGCTGGCTGCGGGACTTGGTGCGCTGACCGGACCACAGCAGATTTCGCTGATTTTGGGCATTGCGGCGATCACCGGGTTGGCTGCCGAGGTCCTTGGAAAAATACTGCGATCCGGCTCTGACAGGCGCAGAATGGGCGTTGCATATGGAGCACATATGTGCGTGGCCTATATTATTGTCTTTCCTTTTTAGGCGTTTACGGGCCAAACTTGTGCCAATAATGCAAAAAGCAGGGCGCACCGGGGGTACATCCGGGCGCAGACGATTGAGGCAGATGATGAACAAGTTTATGCTTTGCGTGGCTGCGGCTGCGCTTTTGACGGGTTGTGATGACCTGATCTCTCGTGATGAAAATGCGCCCACTGCCTTGGAAAGTTGGCGTGCCCGCACCATCCTTGGTGGCGGCGATGGCCAGGCTGGTCAGCGGCGTGAAGGCCGCGTGACAGACGGCCAATTGGTGCAGGCGGGCGATGGCACGATCTATCCCGGTCGCCAGCCCCTTTTCCGCGACAGCGATTTTGTGAACAGTTCCGGCGAACGCACCGTGTCGCTGAACCTGGTCGATGTCACCATCGCAGAGGCCGCAGCCGCCATTCTGGGTGAGCTTCTGCGCGAAAACTATGTGCTGGATCCGAATGTGCAGGGCACAGTGAACATCCGCTCAAGCCAGCCGATCAGCCGCACCACGGCCATTGAGGTCTTTGAACTGGCGCTGAAGCAGAACAATGCCGCGCTGGTCCGCCGTGGCGATACCTTTGCCATCGTGCCCCTGTCCGGTGATCTGAGCATCGGTGCATCTGTTGGCCGTGATGTGCCCATGGGCTATTCCCTGCGGGTTATTCCATTGCGCCATATCGGGGCGCAGGAAATGGCCACGATCCTGCAACCGTTTGCGGGTGCCAACATCGTAGGCATTGATGCCCAGCGTAACATCATCGTTCTTGCCGGCACATCTGCCGATCAGCGCGCATGGCAGGACACGATCACCAGCTTTGACGTCAACTGGCTGGCCAACCGGTCCGTTGGTGTCTTTCCGATCCGGGGGCGTTCGGCCCAGTCTATTGTGAACGGTCTTGATCTGGTCGTTGAGACCGATGAAAGCTTTGAACCCATTGTCGTGTTCGAGGTGATCCCCGAAAACAATTCCATCCTGGCCGTCGCCAAGACGCCCAGCGCGCTGGAGAATGTCGCCGTCTGGATCCGCCGTTTGACCCAAGAGGGTCTGAACGACGCGCAGGTCTATTCCTATGACATGAAATATGCGCGTGCGGCGGACATCGCCCCTACCCTGTCGCAAATTCTGGGGATCGAGGTCGAAACTGGCGCGTCTGCCGATGCGGAGGTGGTGAGTGCCAGCTTTGATGGGGGCGGTTTTGATCAGAACACCAACGCAACCCGGATTGTGGCGAGCGAAGCAACCAACACTTTGCTGATCCATGGCACGCATGATGAATATCAGCGCGTTCTGGGTATGTTGCACCGGCTGGACGTGCCACCCCGGCAGGTATTGGTCGAGGCAACCATTGTCGAAGTGTCGCTGAATGACGAGCTGCGCTATGGCGTGCAGTATTTCTTTGAGGATGGCGGGGATACCTATGGTTTGACCCGTTCGAATGCCAGCACTGGCATCGCGGCCGAGGTCCCCGGTTTCAGCGCGGTCTTTGACGTCGCCAGCCCATCGGTGATTATTGATGCGCTGGATGATGTGACGACCGTGAATGTCGTGTCATCCCCCAATCTGATGATCCTGAACAACGAATCCGCCCGCCTTGTGGTTGGGGATCAGGTGCCGATTTCGGTGCAGACGGCGCAGGATGCCAACAACAATCCGGAGGTCTTTGTCTCTACCGTTGAGTTCCGCGATACCGGAGTGATCTTTGAGGTCACACCGCGCATCAACTCGTCTGGCTCTGTCGTGCTGAACATCCAGCAAGAGGTCAGCACAATCGGTGAAACCGATGCCTCGACCGGCAACCCGATCATTTCGCAGCGTACGATCTCAAGTTCGGTCGCTGTGGATAGTGGTGAGACGATTGCCTTGGGTGGTTTGTTCGAGGATCGCAGCACCAGCGGCAGCGCCGGTGTTCCGGGGCTGGCGCGCCAGCCGATCATTGGTGCCCTGTTTGGGCGTCAGTCGCGGACACGGGACCAGACCGAATTGCTGATCCTGATCACGCCGCGCATCGTCAACAACGCGGTCGATACCCGCCGCATCACGCGCAGCCTGCGTGACCGGATGGAGAATATCCGCCTTGACGATGCATCGCTGAGCAACGCGGTGAATGTGCCCCGGCTGCAGACGCAGAATTCGGCCGGTATCTCATCCCGGGCAGCCACGCCTGCGGCAGGTGGCGGAATTCAGGCTGATGTGCGTGCGGCCTTGGAGGTTGCGACCCAACCGGCCCCTGCTGGCGGCACGCATTTTGCCTATCTGGGTGCCTTCGGGTCTGAAGAGGCTGCCCGTCGCCACTGGGCGAGTGTATCGCAAAGCAATGCAAGTGCCCTGGCCGGTCTGACGCCGCGCTTTTCAGCAAGCGGGTCGCTTGTCAGTGTGGCCGTTGGTCCAGTGAGCGATTCCCGTGCGACGCAGATCTGTGTGCAGGTCCGATCGGATTGCTACACGACCAAGGCCACGAACTAGGGCAGCCAGATCACGACAATTATGAGAGAGGCCGATCCGGCCTCTCTTTTTTTGTCTTCGACACATCTAATTGAAACACTGCAACATTGTTTTGCGCTATGGCCAAGCAAAGTGAAGATGACAGGTGTGGACCCTTGCGATTTCTTATTTTGATCATGGCTATTCTGGCGGCGTTGCCTGCAACCGCGCAATCCGTCACACCGCGCGAAGGCTGGGTTGTCATGGCGACCGATAAAGGCTTTGACGATCTGCTGGACGATTTGAAAGTAGCGGTGCGTGAAAACGGTCTGGCCGTTGTCACACAGGCGGGTCCGACCGGTGCCGCCCGGGCCCGGGGTATCACGATCCCTGAAAATCGCGTCGTTGGTGTGTTCAATAACCTTTACGCTGTTCGTATTCTGGAGGCTTCGGTTCCTGCAATGATTGAGGCACCTGTGCGCTTCTACCTGACCGAAGAACCCGACGGCACGGCGACCCTATCATACAAACAGCCCAGTTTTGTCTTTCAGCCCTATGCGCTGGACGCCACCGCAGACCTGATGGTAGCTGCGGAAGAATTGGATGCCGTCTTTGACGCCATCGCCACCGCTGCCACCCGCTGACACGACACCGACAGGGACACGATATGCAGGAAACACTTCGCGCAGCTGATATTCTGGCGCGCCGTCTATATGCGGCCGGGTGCCGGTTTGCCTTTGGGATGCCGGGGGGTGAAGTGCTGACCCTGATTGATGCGCTGGAAAAGGCGGGCATTCGCTTTGTACTGACCAAGCATGAAAATGCCGCCGGTTTCATGGCCGAAGGTGTGCATCACGTCGATAGTGCCCCGGCCATTCTGGTCGCCACGGTCGGGCCAGGGGCCATGAACGGCGTCAATGTGATCGCCAATGCCGAGCAGGATCGTGTGCCACTGATCGTGCTGACCGGGTGTGTTGATGCCGCAGAGGCAGAAACCTATACCCATCAGGTGCTGGATCATCGCAAGGTTTTTGAGCCGATCACCAAGGCCACATTCACGCTGAATGCCGAGGCCTGTGGCGTGATCGCCGACAAGGCCGTGGGTATCGCCACCGAGGGCCGGGCCGGGCCGGTGCATATTGATGTCCCCATTTCCGTAGCCGACGCCCCTGCCCGCCCGCTGCACGTCGGCCGGGTGACGGCAAGCCCGGTTGCCCCCAGCGGTGCGGACCTTGTGACCGCCCGCACGTGGCTGGCAGAGGCGCAGCGTCCAATCATTGTCGCCGGTCTTGATGTGCTAAAGGACGGGGCAGAGGATGCCTTGCGCGAGTTTGCCGATACATTCCATGTGCCGGTCATCACCACCTACAAAGCCAAGGGCGTTCTGCCAGAGGATCATGCGCACGCGCTTGGTGGTGCGGGTCTGTCGCCACTGGCGGATCGTCATCTATTGCCGTTTCTGGCTCAGGCGGACCTGATCCTGTTGGTAGGTTATGACCCGATTGAGATGCGCACGGGCTGGCAGAATGCCTGGGACCCAGCGGCGCAGCGGGTAATCGATATCCATGCGGCCCCGAACCACCACTACATGCATCAGGCAGGGTTGAGCTTTATCGCCGATACCGGTGCGGCCTTGGTTGCATTGGGTGCGGATGTTGCCCCACGCGAGACATGGGCTGACGGCCAAATTTCCGCGTTGAAGGACCAGTTGGCGCAGGCCTTTCCGGTGGATGAGGACTGGGGTCCGGGGGCTGTCATTGATACCTGCCGCACCGTCCTGCCGCCCGAAACGATTGCGACTGTCGATAGCGGCGCGCATCGTATTTTGTTGTCGCAGATGTGGACCTGCCCTGCCCCGCGCACATTGCTGCAATCATCAGGTCTATGCACCATGGGATGTGCCGTGCCACTGGCGATGGGGGCCAAGATCGCGGCACCCGACCGCCCGGTCGTCAGTTTTTCGGGTGATGCGGGGCTGTTGATGGTCGCAGGCGAATTAGCGACGGCGGCCGAACTGGGTCAAAACACGATCTTTGTTGTCTTTGTCGATGCCTCGCTTGCCTTGATTGAGTTGAAGCAGCGCCAGAGGCAGATGGACAATACAGGCGTCGATTTTGGCACGCATGACTACGCCGCAATTGGTCGTGCGTTTGGTGGCAATGGTGTGACGGTCCGTGACCGCACAGCTTTGTCCAACGCATTGGAAGAGGCCTTGCAGGCTGATAGTTTCACCCTGATTGCGGCCGAAATTGACCGCCAAGCCTATGACGGACGGATTTGATATGGGACCGCTGGATGGTGTTCGTGTACTGGATCTGAGCCGTATTCTGGCAGGGCCGACCTGCACCCAGTTGCTGGGCGATCTGGGGGCAGAGATCATCAAGATCGAGAACCCCAATGGCGGGGATGACACGCGCACATGGGGGCCGCCCTTTGTCACCGGCAGGGATGGCGCGCCGACTGATCTGTCGTCTTATTTCCTGTGTGCCAACCGCAACAAGCTATCGGTGGCCGTTGATATTGCGACAGATGAGGGGCAGGAAACCATCCGCCAACTGGCTGCGCAATCCGATATCGTGATCGAGAATTTCAAGCCGGGCGGGTTGGCGAAATACCGGCTGGATGCCGCCACGCTCTGCGCGGCTGATCCCGCACTGATCTATTGTTCAATCTCGGGCTATGGCCAGACCGGGCCGAATGCCCACAAGCCCGGCTATGATCTGATGGCGCAGGGCTATGGCGGGATCATGTCGCTGACGGGTGAGCCGGATGGCCAGCCGATGAAGGTGGGGGTCGGCATCGCCGATGTGATGTGCGGGATGTATGCGAGCGTTGGCATTCTGGCGGCGTTGCGACACCGCGATCAGACCGGCGAAGGACAGCATATCGACCTGTCACTGGTCGATAGCCAGATTGCCTGGCTGATCAACGAGGGCACCAGTCATCTGACGACCGGCAAGCGCCCGATCCGGCGCGGCAACGGGCACCCGAATATCGCGCCCTATCAGGTTTTCGCCACAGCTGACGGCCATGTCATTGTGGCGGTGGGCAATGACAGCCAGTTCCGCCGCTTTTGTGGATTTCTGGGGCTTGATACGCTCCCGGATGATCCACGATTTGCAGCAAACAGCGCCCGTCTGAACAACCGCGAGGCGTTGATTGATGCGCTGGTGCCGCCATTGGCTGCATTGAAAATGGCTGATGTGATTGAAGGCCTTGAAGGGTGCGGCGTGCCGGTGGGGCCTGTGCAGACGCTTGATCAGGTCTTTGCCTCTGATCAGGTCGCGGCAAGGGAGATGGCCGTGACCGTTGCTTGCGATGATGCCGATACCGGGGCTGTGCGTTTGATCGGCAATCCGCTGAAATTTTCAGCAACCCCGGTCACTTATCGGCGGGCACCGCCCGGCCTTGGGCAGGATACTGCCGAGGTTTTGCAGCGGCTGAAAATAAAGCCCTGATAAGAAACGTTAATCTTCTTTGAAACACTTATGACAGGTTCGTCAATCACGGGTCTGTGTGGTGTGTCTTTCACGAGAGGCTGCTACCGACATTGGGACACAGGAGAGATTGACACATGATGCAGGATATTTTCGGGCAGGATACGACGATTTCGAACGCGCAGGCCCTGGAAAGCTGGAATCGGACGCAGCTTGCGTTTCTTGCACATGGTGCCACGACGCCGACTCATCTTGGTGAAACGCTGACGGCTGAGCCGCAATTTGCCCTTGGTCATGCCGTCAAAGCGATGTTCTATATTCTGCTGGGCCGCAAGGAGCTGTTGGCGACAGCGCAAGAGGCGTTTGAAGCCGCAGAGGCAGCCCATAGTGCCATGCCCGCCAGCAAGCGAGAGGCCTATTTCCTGCACGCCTTACGCGACTGGATGACGGGCCAGCCAAAAGCCGCCCTGCGCCATTTTGAAGCCGCATTGGCCGACAACCCTACAGATACGCTGGCCATGAAACTGGATCATGCGTTGCGCTTTGTTCTGGGTGACAATATCGGCATGCGGCGCATGGTCGAACAGGTCTTGCCAGCCTATTCCAATACCCATCCTGGATACGGATATCTGCTGGGCTGTCATGCCTTCACACTGGAAGAAACCGGCGAATACAACCGCGCCCAGATCGCCGGGCGCGAGGGCCTTTTGCTGGCCCCTGATGATGCCTGGGGGCTGCACGCGGTGGCCCATGTCCATGACATGACAGCCGATGCCGCCGGTGGGATCAAGTGGTTGTCCGGGCGTGAAGAGGCCTGGGCGCATTGCAACAATTTTCGTTACCATGTGTGGTGGCACAAGGCGCTGATGCATCTTGATCTGGGTGAGGTTGATGTGGTGCTGGACCTCTATGATCAGCAGATTCGCAAGGACAAGACGGATGATTACCGCGACATCTCGAACGCGACATCCCTGCTCAGCCGTCTGGAGCTGGATGGTATTGATGTGGGCGACCGGTGGGAAGAACTGGCCGATCTGTCTGCCAACCGGACCGAGGATGGCTGCTTGATCTTTGCTGACCTGCACTATCTTCTGGCCCTTGTGGGTGATCAGCGGCACAACGCGATCACCACGATGATGGGCCGTCTGCACCGCGATGCCAAGGAAAGCCGGACGGACATGCAAAAGGCGATGGCCGTCCCGGGGCTTGCCGCCGCGATCGGGCTGGAGGCCTTTGGTGAGGCCAAGTTCGAAACCGCGTTTATCAATCTCGCACGGGCCAATGCCGATCTGCAGGGGGCCGGCGGCAGCCATGCCCAGCGCGATGTATTTGAACGTCTGACCATCGACAGCGGCATTCGCGCCGGTTTCCTTGATGAAGCAGAAGCCGTGCTGGCCAAGCGCACCAAGCTGCGCAATGGACGTATTGACGGCTATGCCGCCGCGCGGCAGAAGCTGATCGCGGATGGGCGGCGTGCGGCGGGTGATGCAGCGCGGGTTGCCGCATCCTGAGGTGCGACCAACAGTTGGTAGAGTTGAAAAGACGTCACATATGACTGCATCTGGCGCGCTTCCCACACAGACCATCCGCGATCCGCGACTTGATTTCTATCGCGGGTTGGCGATGTTCATTATCCTGATGGCGCATACGCCGGGCAATTGGTGGAACCAGTGGATTCCGGCCCGGTTTGGCCTGTCGGATGCCGCCGAAATCTTTGTTTTCTGTTCGGGCATGGCATCTGCCGTTGCCTTTGGTCGCACATATCAGCGACGCGGCTGGGTTTTGGGCACAGCGCGCATCGGATTTCGCGTCTGGCAGATTTACTGGGCCCATATTGCCACGTTTCTGCTGACCGCCATGGCGCTCGCTGCATTCGATACCTATGGCAATTTTGACAAATCCTATATCGGTTCGCTGAACCTGGGGCGGTTCTTTAACGAGACACCCGAGCAGTTGGCGGGTCTGTTCACGCTGACCTATGTGCCGAACTTCTTCGATATTTTGCCCATGTATATGATGATCCTGCTGATGGTTCCCATTGTCATGGCTTTGGCCAAAATCAATCTGTGGCTGGTGGCCGCGTTTGTGAGCGTCGTATGGTTTCTGGGTCAGGGCGCACTGCTGGACTGGCTTGGCATCGGCTGGCTGCAGATCAGTTTACTTGCCGAACCCTGGTCGGATCGTGAGTGGTTTTTCAACCCCTTCACCTGGCAGCTTATCTTCTTTACCGGTTTCGCCCTGATGAGCGGCTGGATCCCGGCTCCGCCCATCAATCTGTGGATGATTGTTCTGGTGGCTGCCGTTCTGATTAGTGGTTTCATGGTCTCAACCGTGGCTGTGCGTGAACTGGGCTTTGACTGGGTGAACCCGTGGCGCGCCGAGAACCGGATGTGGATTTCAAAGACCGATGAAGGTGTGCTGCGCTACATTCACTTTCTGGCGGTGGCCTATTTCGGCTGGGCGATTGCCGGCCCGCAGGGCCGCAATATCGTGGCGACAGGAACGTCGATCCTGGCCAGATTGTGGCGCGGGATCGTGACCTTGATCACCAAGGTTGGGCAGCAATCGCTGGCTGTATTCCTGACAACGGTCGTGTTGTCGCGCCTTCTGGGTTTCGTGATTGATCAGACGGGCCGTGACCCGCTGCCGATTGCGATGGTCAATGTCGCGGGCTTTGCGATCATCCTTGCAACGGCCTATGCCGCAGCCTGGTTCAAGGGCCAGCCTTGGAGAGGAGCGGCCAAAGCATGATGGATCGCCGTACAGTTCTGGCCCTGATGGCCGCTGCGACATTGCCTGTGGGACCCGCGCGCGCGCAGCAGACGCAAGCCTTTTCGCGTGATTGGTTGATCCAGCATGCCCTACAGAAATCGCAGGAAAACTATATCGCCCGCCCCCTGATCCCGGAGGGTTGGCGCACGTTGGATTATGATCTGTTCCAGCATATCTGGTTCAACGAGAAAAAAGCGATCTGGAACGGTACGGACCGTCCGCTGAAGCTGGACCTGTTCACGGCTGGGCTATACGTTGAGCGCCCCACTACCATACATCTGGTCGAGGATGGTGAGGCGCGTGCCCTGCCCTATGATCTTTCGCTTTTTGATACGACGGCCGATTTTCCCGATCTGCCGGTTGATGACACGATGGGCTACGCGGGCCTGCGGATGCGGGCGGAACTCAAGCAGTCGGGCATTTTTGAGGAATTTGTGGTCTTTCAAGGGGCAAGCTATTTCCGCGCCATCGGAAACGGTCAGACCTATGGGATCTCGGCCCGTGGTCTCGCCTTGCGCACGGCTGATCCAGCGGGTGAGGAGTTTCCCGATTTCACCGATTTTTGGGTGGAGGCACCGGAACCGGGTACGACGTCATTCGTGGTTCACGCCTTGCTCGACAGCCCATCGGTGACGGGGGCCTATCAGTTCATCATCACCCATGGTGACACGACCCGGATGCAGGTAGCCGCCACGCTGTTCCCCCGCGTTGATTTGACCCATGTGGGCCTAGGTGCGCTGACCTCGATGTTCCTGTTTGATGAAACCAATCGCCATCGCTTTGACGACTTTCGCCCGGCGGTTCATGACAGCGAAGGCCTGCTGATCGTCAATGGTAACGGAGAGCGTATCTGGCGCCCATTGGCGAACCCCAAGAACGTTGAGATCAGTGCATTTATTGACAAGGATCCGCAGGGTTTCGGCCTGATGCAGCGGGACCGCGACCCCGAAAGCTATGCCGATCTTGAGGCGCATTACGAGGCGCGCCCCTCACTCTGGATCACGCCGGGTGATAGCTGGGGGGAAGGCGCCGTCGAGCTGATCGAGATCCCGGCTGATCGCGAGATTTACGACAATATCGTTGCCTATTGGCGCCCCCGCACCCCGATGATTGCAGGCGAGCGTCAGGATTTCGCCTACCAGATGGAATGGGGCAGCGACCCTGATGGGCTGCCCGATGTGGCCCGGGTTATCAACACCCGCGTGGGCAAGGGGTTTGACCAGATCAAGACGGTGTTTGCCATCGACTTTGCACCCCATCCTGACCTTGAGGGGCCCTTCGATGACTTGACCGTCATCTTGCGTGGTTCAGCAGGCGAGGTGTCGCCGCCGGTGCTGCAGCACAACCCGGGAACGGGTGGCTTACGCGTCAATTTCAGCATTCTGCCCGGTGATGCGAAGCTGGTCGAGCTGCGGGCACAAATCCTCAAGGACGGGCAGCGATTGACAGAAGTGTGGTTGTATCGATGGACGGCATGACGCGCACCCATATGATGCCGCCAGAGGTTCCGCTGGCGCGCCCGATCCAGATGCTGAACAGGCCGCACCGCGATCTATCGGCACCCGGTGCCATGGACCGCCGCGCCACGCGCTGGTGGCGTGTGTTGGCCTTCGGTCCGGCTGTTCTGATCACCGGCATCGTCGTGTCGATGATCGTGGACTGGTTTGCGATGGCGGGGCTTTACCCGCTTGAATATGCCATCATCGGGCTGATCACTGTCACCTTTTTCTGGATCGCCCTGTCGCTGTCGACCACGCTTGTGGGGATCAGCAGCCTGTTTCTGGGCCATGCCCGGCAGACCGTGCAAACGCCACTGCCATCGCAGAAGGTGGCGCTGTTGGTGCCGGTTTATAATGAGGTTCCAGCGGATGTATTTGGCAATGCCGCTGCCATGATGCTGGCGCTGGCCGAAAATGGCGGTGCGCATGATTATGCGCTGTTCATCCTGTCGGACACCCAGAATGCCGCTGCGGCAGAGGTCGAGGAACGTGCATTTTTTAACCTACGATCACGCCTTCCGGCGGGCACGCAGGTCTATTATCGCCGCAGGGCTGTGAATACCGACCGCAAGGTTGGCAATCTGGCGGATTGGGTGGAACGCTGGGGTGGCTGCTATCAGGCGATGCTTGTGCTGGATGCCGACAGCCTGATGAGTGGCGATGCCATCGTCGCCCTGACGGATGCGTTGGCAGCTGATCCCGCCGCCGGTCTGATCCAGTCTTTCCCCACGATCTTCGGTGCGCGCACTGTTTTTGCCCGTGTCCAGCAGTTCTCAAACCGGGTCTATGGCGCGCCTCTGGCAGAGGGGCTGAGCCGCTGGACCGATCAGGAAGGCAACTACTGGGGACACAATGCGATTATTCGCACCCGCGCCTTTGCATCCTGTGCTGGCCTGCCCCGGATGCGATCAAGGCGCGGCGAGGGCGAACTGATCCTGAGCCATGATTTTGTTGAGGCTGGCCTGCTGCGCCGCGCCGGTTGGGCGGTGCGGTTTCTGCCGCGTGTCCAGGGCAGCTACGAAGAGGTGCCCGCCACGCTGATTGACTACATCTTGCGGGATCGCCGCTGGTGTCAGGGTAATCTGCAGCATCTGAGTCTGCTGTCCTCCCGCGGGTTTCACGCCATGTCGCGGTTTCATCTGGTCAGCGGGGCCATGGGATATCTGATGTCGCCCGCTTGGTTCACCCTGCTGATCATCTGGGCCCTTGTCGGGAACGGCGAACAGGACAATGTGGTCAAGTATTTCAGCGGGTTTGATGCGCAGGTGAACTGGCCGTCGATGACCACCGGCAACAGCCTGATGATCCTGGCTTTCATGTATGCGATGTTGTTGGCCCCCAAGGTGCTTGGTGCTGGCGTCATTCACAAGGCCGGGTTGCGGTTGAGCGACCTTGGCGGGTTCTGGCAGTTTCTGACATCGCTGTCGCTGGAGATCGTCCTGTCCATCGCTTACGCCCCGGTTTTGATGGTGCAGCAGACCAAGGCGGTGGTGATGAAATTCCTCGGGCAGCGTCAAAGCTGGCTGCCGCAGAACCGGCGTGGCGGTCATTATGCTTTGGGCACAATGGCCAAGTTTCATTGGTTCGAGACTGTGCTGGGGTTCGGTGCGCTTTTCGGGATGTCGCAAGGGTTGGTGACTTTGTGGCTTTTGCCCATCGCACTGAGCTTGGCCGGGGCGATCCCCCTGTCAGCGCTCAGCGGTGTGGACCTGTCGGCCCGCCGCTGGTCGGCCCGCCATATGGGCACGCCAGAGGGCTTGAATGCGCCCCCGATCATTCGCCGCGCCATGGTTGAGCGTCGCCATGCCGCGCGGGCATTGGAAGCCTCAAGCCATATTGCTGCAGAGTAGGGCTGGGCTTAGTTGTCCGTCACAACCGGCAAGCCCCGGGCAAGCCATCCCGGACCGGCGGCTGACCCAAGCATCCCTTCCGGCACGTCGATGATTTGGGTGAACCCTGCTTCGGTCAGCCGATTGGCAAGCCGCGAGGAGCGCACGCCGCGCGCGCAGATCAGGGCAATCGGCGCATCCCGGTTGCCACCTGTCAGCTTTGCCAATTCGTCGGCAAAATCAGCGCGGCGCAGATCAAGCCGGTGCGCGCCCTCTCCGCTTCCTGTTGCGGACCATTCGTCGGGCCGCCGGATATCGATCAGGGTGATGTCGCCTGCCAATGTGGCGGCGTGTGCTTCTGGCGCTGACAGTGTGCCACCTTGGACCTGTTGTGCCAGCAGGCTGTAAAACAGATTTGGATTTGCGATACCTGCAACCGTCACGGCGCCTATGGCCAAGCCGCCGCCGATGATTATCCGTCGCGAAACGCGCATTGGTGGGTCCGCTCCTGATCGGTTGACGCATCTGTGCTGCCAATCTCATCACAGGGTCAGTATCGGAGCAATACACGTTGGCTTGATATTTCCCGTCGGAGCGGTTGGGTATACCGCACCGCTGGCGTATCTTTATGTTGAAAGACAGATCATCCCTTGCCAAAGCGCGCCTTTTGGTATGATCAACGCAATGTCACCGCTTGCATGAGAGGATCCGCCATTGTCCAGAATTCGCCCCGAAGACCTGCGTTCTCGTCAGTGGTTTAATAATCCCGATAATCCGGAAATGACCGCACTGTATCTGGAGCGGTATCTGAATTACGGCCTGACCCGGGAAGAGTTGCAGTCCGGCAAGCCGATCATCGCCATTGCTCAGACCGGGAGCGATCTGAGTCCCTGCAACCGTCATCACATTGAACTGGCCAAGCGGGTGCGCGACGGGATTATTGCTGCAGGCGGTGTACCGCTGGAAATGCCAGTGCATCCTATTCAGGAGACAGGCAAGCGCCCGACCGCAAGTCTGGATCGCAATCTGGCTTACCTGGGGCTGGTTGAAACGCTGTTTGGCTATCCGGTTGACGGCGTGGTCCTTACAATTGGTTGTGACAAGACGACACCCGCCCTTTTGATGGCGGCAGCGACGGTCAACATCCCGGCCATCGCCCTGTCAGTCGGTCCCATGCTGAATGGCTGGTTTGAAGGTGAACGGGCCGGGTCGGGCACCGTGATCTGGAAGGCCCGTGAAAGACTGGCAGCCGGCGAGATCACCGATGCCCAGTTCATGGAAATCGCTGCCGCCTCTGCCCCGTCCGTGGGCTATTGCAACACCATGGGCACCGCCACGACGATGAATTCGCTGGCCGAGGGGTTGGGGATGCAATTGCCGTATGCTGCCGCCATTCCGGCCCCCTACCGGGAACGGGGGCAGATCAGCTATGAAACCGGAAAGCGCATTGTCGATATGGTGTGGGAGGATCTGCGCCCATCCGACATTATGACCCGCGCCGCGTTTGAAAATGCGATTGTGATCAATTCTGCCCTTGGCGGATCGACCAATGCGCCGATCCATCTCAATGCAGTTGCCCGCCATCTGGGTGTGCCGCTCGACAATGACGATTGGCAAAAGCTGGGGCATGACATCCCGCTCTTGGTCAATCTGCAACCCGCTGGCAAATATCTGGGCGAGGATTTTCACCGGGCAGGCGGGGTTCCCGCCGTGGTGAACGCGCTGCTGGTGGCGGACCTGCTGCCGCACCCGGATGCCATCACGGCCAATGGGAAGGGCATGGGCGAGAACTGCGCCACCACCGGTTCGACAAATGACGATGTGATCAAATCCGTTGCTGATCCGCTGAAAGTTGCCGCCGGTTTCATCAACCTCAAGGGTAATCTGTTCGACAGTGCGATCATGAAAACCAGTGTGATCAGCCCGGCCTTTCGCAAGACCTATCTGTCCAACCCGGACGATCCGGAGGCCTTTGAAGGCCGCGCTGTCGTTTTTGACGGGCCAGAGGACTATCATCACCGCATTGATGACCCGGCTGAGAGTATCGACGAAAACTGTATTCTGGTGATGCGCGGCGCCGGACCCAAGGGGTATCCCGGTGCTGCCGAGGTTGTGAATATGCGCGCCCCGTCATACCTGTTGAAACAGGGTGTTCAGGCCCTGCCCTGCATCGGCGACGGACGGCAATCGGGCACCTCGGGGTCGCCATCAATCCTGAACGCCTCACCCGAGGCTGCGGATAATGGCGGGCTGGCGGTGCTGCAAACTGGCGACATGGTGCGCATCGACCTGAAGGCCTGCACCGCGAATATCCTGATTTCTGACACCGAATTGCAGGCGCGCAAGGAGGCGTTGATGGCCGCTGGCGGATATCCAATCCCTGCCAGCCAATCACCGTGGCAGCAGTATTTCCGGGGCATGGTCCAGCCACTCAGCGAGGGCATGACCCTACAGGATGCGCCTGACTACAAGGATATTGCCCGCAAACATATGCCGCGCGACAATCACTAGGCGCTGTCGGACTTATCGGTTGTGCGGGATGTGGGCTGTCGCCTCGATCTCAAGCAAGGCGTCATCTTCGATCAGTCCGGCGACGACCAGCATCGACATCGCCGGGAAATGGCGGCCCAGCACCCGGCGATACACCTCGCCCACCTCGCGCTGGCGCTGCAGGTATTCTGTCTTGTCGATGACGAACCAAGTCAGGCGCGTGATATCCTCGGTCCGGCCGCCAGCTTTCTCGACGACGGCCACGATATTGCGCAGCGCCTGTTCCATTTGCCCGATGAAGTCATGCGACTGAAACACCTGATCCGCGCCCCAGCCGATCTGACCGCCGATATAGAGCGTCCCGTCCGGCGCCAGGACACCGTTGGCATAGCCCTTGGCCGGAGCCCATCCGTCCGGCTGAATGATCTGGTTTGTCATGGCGTGCTCCGAAGATAGGGGGTGAAGGCCGCGCGCATGTCGTCAGGCCAGTTTTGCGGGCGGCCCTTCGGGCCGACATGGACGAGGGTCGAACGCGCCACAAAGCGCCGCTCATCGCCCGCCTGCCCGATACATTCAAGGCCAAGACTGGTTTTACCGATCCGTGTGACGGTCAGCGCCAGATCAAGGTGGTCGCCATGGCGGCTGGGCGCGGTAAAGCGGGTTTCGATCTGCGCGGTGGGCACGGCGGCCTGCGGGTGCAGTTGTTCGAACGGAAATCCGACCCGGTCGAAAAACGCCTCGATACAATCATTGATGATCTCGAAATAGCGCGGGTAGAACACGATCCCGGCAGGGTCGCAGTGTTTGAACAGGATCTTCTGGGGAAATGTGAAATCCAACCGATCACCCCTTTGGTTTCAGCAGATAGCGTTGGATCTTGCCTGTCGCCGTCTTGGGCAGTGATGCGACAAAACGGATGTCGCGCGGATATTTGTAAGGCGCGATGGTGGCCTTCACATGGTCCTGCAGCATCTTCGCTGTGTCTGCGCTGGCGTCGCCTTCAGCCAGAACCACATGGGCCTGCACGACCATCCCACGCTCTTCATCCGGCACGCCGATCACCGCGCATTCCGCCACCGCAGGGTGGGACAGCAGCGCCGCCTCGACCTCTGGCCCGGCGATGTTGTAGCCGGACGACACGATCATGTCGTCATTGCGCGCGGCGAAATGCAGATAGCCGTCATCGTCCATGACAAAGGCATCGCCGGTCACGTTCCAGCCGTCGATCACATAATCGATCTGCCGGGGGTCCTTTAGATAACGGCAGCCGGTGGGGCCGCGCACCGCGAGGCGACCCACCTGCCCGACGGGCAGTTCCACGCCGTCTGTATCGATGACCTTGGCCTCGTATCCGGTCACAACGCGACCCGTACACGCGGGCCGGTGATCATCGAAGCGGTTGGAGATGAAGATATGCAGCATTTCGGTCGCCCCAATCCCGTCCAGCAGCGGCTTGCCTGTCTTGGCGATCCAGTTGGCATAGACCGGCGCGGGCAGCGTTTCACCGGCGGACACCGCCGCGCGCAGACTGCTGAGGTCGGCGCCTTCTTCCATGGCGGCAAGCATGGCGCGGTAGGCTGTCGGCGCGGTGAAGCAGATCGTTGCTTTGTATTTCTGGATGATCTCGATCATGTTGGGCGGTGACGCGTTTTCCAAAAGCGTGGCCGTCGCCCCGAACCGCAGGGGGAACAGCGCCAGACCACCCAGCCCGAAGGTGAAGGCCAGCGGCGGCGAGCCCACAAAAACATCATCAGGCGTAACGCCCAACACCTCTTTCGCGTAGCCGTCAGCGATGATCATCAGATCACGATGGAAATGCATCGTCGCCTTGGGCGACCCCGTCGTGCCCGAAGTGAAGCCGAGAAGCGCCACATCGTCACGCCCAGTTTTTGCGGCCTCGAACCTGACCGGTTTTTCCAGTGCGAGTCGGTCAAGATCGGCATCGTGATTGGATGTCCCGTCAAAGCCGGTGACGTGCCGCAGGTATCGGCTGTCCGCCGCACAGGCCGCCATTTCGTCCATCAGCCGCGTATCGCAGAGCGCATGGCTGATCTCGGCCTTGTCGATGATCTGGCCCAGTTCTGCAGCGCGCAGCATCGGCATGGTGTTCACCACGACCGCCCCGGCCTTGGTCGCGGCCAGCCAGCAGGCCACCATGGCCGGGTTGTTGGCCGAGCGGATCAGCACACGGTTGCCGGGCTGCACGCCCAGATCCTCGACCAGCACATGGGCCAGCCGGTTGGTCCAGTCGGCAAGTTCCTTGTAGGTGCGTCTGCGGCCGTTTCCGATCAGCGCGGTGTGATCGCCGAACCCTTTGGCGACCATGGCGTCCGTCAGTTCGACCGCCGCATTCAGCTGTTTGGGATAGTCAAATCCGTCCAGCAGGAAGTCCGGCCATTGATCCAGGGGCGGCAGGTTGTCGCGTGTAAAGGTATCTGTGTGGATGCTGGCTGTTAACATCGCTGCACCTCCGTCATTGCCCCATGGTCTGGCGGGCGATGATCACCCGCTGCACATCCGACGCGCCTTCGTAAATCCGCAGCGCCCTGATTTCGCGGTAGAGTCTTTCCACCGTCTCGCCCGACCGCACCCCATCGCCGCCATGCAATTGCACGGCCCGGTCGATCACCTTTTGCGCCTGATCGGTGGCAAAGAGTTTGGCCATCGCCGCCTCGCGCGTGATCCTTGGCGCACCGCTATCCTTGGCCCAGGCCGCCCGGTAGATCAATAGTGCACTGGCGTCGATATCGACGGCCATGTCGGCGATATGACCCTGCACCATCTGCAGATCGGACAAGGGTGCACCGCCGATATGTCTGGTTTTGATCCGCGACAGTGCCTCGTCCAATGCCCGCCGTGCAAAGCCAAGGGCCGCAGCCCCTACACTGGGCCGAAACACATCCAGCACCGACATCGCGATCTTGAAGCCTGCACCACTGGCCCCGATCATGGCATCGCGCGGCACCCGGCAATCGGTGAAGCGCAACGTGGCCAGCGGGTGCGGCGCGATTGTGTCGATCCGGGCCGCGATGTCAAAGCCGGGAACTCCGGCGGGCACGATGAAGGCGGACAGTCCCCGCGCGCCCGGTGCATCGCCTGTCCGTGCGAAGACGGTGTAGACATCCGCAATCCCGCCATTGCTGATCCATGTCTTTTCACCGTTCAGCACATAGCTGTCGCCGTCTGGTGTGGCGGTCATGGTGGAATTGGCAACATCCGATCCCGATTGCGGTTCGGTCAGGGCGAAGGCGGAAATCACCTTGCCCGCGCGGACCTTTGGGAGCCATTCTTGCTGCTGCGTCGGGCTGCCGAACAGCGATATGGCCCCGGTGCCAAGCCCCTGCATTGCAAAGGCGAAATCGGCCAGGCCATCGTGCCGGGCGAGCGTTTCCCGGATCAGGCACAGGGTGCGGACATCCAGCGTACCGGTCCCGTCCGGGTCACTCGCGGCATGGTGCAACCAGCCGCCGTCACCCAGGGCCGCAACCAGCGCCTGGCAGGCTGCGTCGGTGTCGCTGTGGTCAATGCCGACCAGATTGTCCGCGCACCAGACGTCCAGTCGGTTGGCGAGGTCCCGGTGCCGATCATCGAAAAAGGGCCAGTCAAGAAAGGATCGGTCTGCCATCAATCACCCTCGAATATCGGTTTTTCCTTGGCGACGAATGCGTCATAGGCGCGCTTGAAATCGGCCGTTTGCATGCAGATCGCCTGCGCTTGCGCCTCCGCCTCGATTGCCTGTTCGATGGACATCGACCACTCCTGCGCCAGCATGGTCTTGGTCATCATATGCCCGAAGTTCGGTCCGGCGGTAAGGCGGGCGGCAAGTGCTGCGGCCTCCTGATCCAGCGTATCAGCCGCCACAACCTTGTTGTAGAATCCCCATGCACGGCCTTCTTCGGCGGTCATGGATCGCCCGGTATAAAGCAATTCCGCCGCACGGCCCTGTCCGATGATCCGCGGCAGGATCGCACAGGCTCCCATGTCGCAGCCTGCCAGCCCGACACGGGTGAACAGAAACGCTGTCTTCGCCTCCGACGTCGCAATCCGCAAGTCGGATGCCATGGCGATAATCGCGCCGGCCCCGACACAGACTCCGTCAATGGCCGCGATCACCGGTTTGCCGCAATTCACGATGGTCTTGACCAGATCGCCGGTCATCCGAGTGAAGGTCAACAGCTCCTTCATCGTCATCTTCGTCAGTGGGCCGATGATGTCATGCACGTCACCGCCAGAGCTGAAGTTGCCCCCGTTCGACGCAAAAATGACCGCCTGCACGTCATCGGCATAATGTAGATCGCGAAACCAGTCGCGCAGTTCGGCATAGCTTTCGAAGGTCAGGGGGTTCTTGCGTTCCGGCCGGTCAAGGGCGACGGTCGCGATCCCGTCCGCGATGTCACATTTGAAGTGCTGAACGTCGGTACGCATCGTCAATCCCTTCCGGTTTGCAGGCCATGTTGCAGATGTTCCAGCCGCTGGCCGATATCCTGCGCCTCTGACGCGGTGAAATCGCTGAACATCGCGTTCACCCAGGCCTCGTGCGCTGCAGCTTGCCTTGCAAACTCCTCCTGCCCGCGCCGGGTCAACCGCACGAGCGATGCACGGCGGTCGCCAGGAACGGCGATGCGGACCAGCAGGCCATCATCCGACAACCGGTCCACGATGCCTGTGACATTGCCGTTAGACACCCGCAGGACGCTGGAAAGCTCGCTCATCTTCAGGCCGTTCTCATAGCGTGACAGGGCCGCCATGACATCGAAGCGGGGCAGTGTCGTGCCGAACTCCGCGCGGAAATTCTCGCGCAATGTCGTCTCTATCCCGCGGCTGGCTTTGAGCAGGCGTAGCCACAGCCGCAGCCGTTCTTTCGATGGTGTGCTGTCAGCGGATGCTGCGCGTTCGGCCATCAGATTTCCCCGCCAGAGATGCTGAGCGCGTGACCGTTGACCGACCGCGCTGCATCGGAACAGAGCCACAGCACGGTTTCGGCAACTTCGTCGGTCTGGATAAACCGGCGCTGCGGGTTGCCTTTTGTGAGGGATTTGGCGGCGTCTTCTTCGGTCATGCCGGTCTTGCTGACGATGTTTGCAATGGACCGGTCCAGCATCGGTGTTTCGATGAAACCCGGGCAGATCGCGTTGACTGTGATCCCGGTGGCCGCCAGTTCGATGGCCAAGGCGCGTGTCAGGCCGACAACGGCATGCTTGGCGGCGCAATAGCCGGATACGTAGGGGTATCCTTTCAGCCCGGCGGTGGAGGCGATGGCGATCATCCGGCCGGCACCTGCGGCTTTCATATCCGGAAGCGCCTCTTGCCAGACGTTGAAGACGCCGGTCAGGTTCACGTCCAGCATCGCGGTCAGATCGTCGGGCGTCATCTTGGCGAACGGTACGCTGTGTGCGGCACCGGCATTGGCGACGATCACGTCTATTGGGCCATTATCAGCCCTTGCCGCATCAAATGCCCGTTTCACCGCATCGCGATCTGTCACATCGCAAATCTGGTACGGCAGGTCTTGCGATTGCAGCGGTTTTTCCGACCGGCCCATGACCGTGACAGTGTAGCCCGCCTTCGCCAAGCGTTGGGCGATGTCTGCTCCTACCCCTGTGCCGCCGCCTGTGACAATCGCATGGGTCATACCTTGTCCGCCATTTCTGCATCACGGTCGGCCAGCCGCCACGCCTGATCGCGCCCCGCCTCGTAAGGGCGCGGCCAGTTTTCCTGCCGGTCGCCCAGTTGTGTCGCTGCGTGCAGTGTCCAGTAGGGATCGGCCAGATGGGGCCGTGCGAGGCACACCAGATCGGCCCGGCCCGCCATCAGGATCGAATTGACGTGATCCGCCTCGTAGATATTGCCCACGGCCATCGTCCTGATCCCCGCTTCGTTCCGGATACGGTCGGAAAACGGGGTCTGGAACATGCGGCCATAGACCGGTTCGGCATCGGTTGAGGTTTGTCCGGCGGACACGTCAATGATATCGGCCCCCGCCCCGGCAAACATCTTGGCGATCATCACGGCATCATCGGGCGTAATACCGTCATCGCCGCACCAATCATTGGCGGAAATGCGTACTGACATAGGCTTGGCCGCAGGCCAGACTGCGCGCATCGCCTGAAACACCTCAAGCGGGTAGCGCATCCGGTTTTCGAGGCTTCCGCCGTATTCGTCCGAGCGGATGTTGGACAGCGGCGAGATGAAGGACGAGATCAGATAGCCATGTGCGGCGTGCAGTTCGATCATGTCAAAGCCTGCCCGGTCGGCCATTTGGGCGGACGCCACGAACTGAGCAGTGATCGCGTCCATATCGGCGCGATCCATCGCCTTTGGCGCCGCATTGTCTGCTGACCAGGGTATGTCGGAGGCCGAGAGCAACGGCCAGTTGCCATCGGCCAAAGGTTGATCCATCCCTTCCCAGCCGATACGTGTGGACCCCTTGCGCCCGGAATGGCCGATCTGGCAGCAGGTTTTGGCTTCTGTTTCGGTGTGGATGAACTGGTTTAGCCGCGCCCATGCGGCCTCATGCGCAGGATCATACAGACCGGGGCATCCAGGCGTGATGCGCCCCGTGGCCGACACACAGGTCATTTCGGTAAAGACGAGCCCCGCGCCGCCCTTCGCCCGTTCGCCGTAATGGATCAGATGCCAGTCGGTCGGGCAGCCATCGACGGCCTTGTATTGGGCCATGGGCGACACAACGATCCGGTTTTTCAATTCCATCTCGCGCAGTTTCAACGGCGCAAACATAGGCGGACGCGGCTGACCCTGAACCGTGGCACCCGCCTGTTCCATGAACCATCGTTCAGCCGAAGCCAGCCATGTCGGGTCCCGTTCCCGCAGGTTTTCATGGCTGATCCGCTGTGACCGGGTCAACATGGAATAATTCAGCTGGATCGGATCAAGGTCCAGGTAACACTCCACATCCTCGAACCATTCGACCGAATTGCGGGCCGCCGATTGCAGGCGCAGCACCTCAAGTCTCCGCCTTTCTTCGTACTCTGCAAAGGCCTGTGGGATGGAGGTCGCGGTTGTCAGGCTGTCGGCCAGCGCAATCGCGCTTTCCAGTGCCAGCTTGGTGCCAGACCCGATGGAGAAATGGGCCGTCGCCGCCGCATCGCCCAGAAGCACCACGTTCTTGTGGCTCCAGGTCTTGCACAGAACGCGGGGGAACCTGATCCAGGCGGAGCCGCGAATGTGATTGGCATTGGTCATCAGCCGGTGACCGCCAAGATAATCGCGAAAGATATCCTCGCAGATCGCGATGGTTTCCTGCTGGCTTTTCTCGCCAAAGCCGTAGGCGTCGAATGTGTCCTGACCGCATTCCACGATGAATGTCGCGGTCTGGTCATCGAACTGATAGGCGTGGACCCAAATCCAGCCTTTGTCGGTTTTCTCAAAAATGAAGGTGAACGCATCGTCGAATTTCTGATGCGTCCCCAGCCAGACAAACTGGCATTTGCGGACATCGATATCGGGCTCAAAAGCCTCCGCAAACTCCATTCGTGTTTTCGAATTCAGCCCGTCGCAGGCGACGACGACTTCAAAGTCATTCATGTAGTCGGATGCGGCGCCCACCTCTGTCTCAAACCGCAGATCAACGCCCAGCTCTGCAGCTCGTTTTTGCAGGATCAACAGCAGGCGTTTGCGCCCGATCCCGCAAAAGCCGTGGCCGCTGGACACCAGCCTTTGCCCCTGATGATGCAAGGCGATGTCATCCCAATACGCAAAATGCGTGCGGATTTCAGCGGCGCAGACGGGGTCATTGGCGGCAAGATTATCCAGCGTCTCATCCGACAGGACGACGCCCCAGCCAAAGGTATCATCTGGCTTATTCCGCTCGAACACGGTCAAGTCCGCGTCGGGCATCCGCAGCTTTGTCGAGATCGCAAAGTAGAGGCCCGCAGGACCGCCACCAAGGCATGCAATACGCATCCGATTGCCCTTTTTGCCGGGTATATTCAAGCAGGGTAAGCGGGGGCCTTCAAAATTTCAAGCATCAATATTTTATGTTTAAAATATAATCTGCCATCTAACGCCACTGCGTCGCTCGCCGTTCGACCGCGTTGATCAGCGTCCATTCGATGAGCAGGATGAACACCACAAAGCTGAGCGCATAGGCCATCACATAGCCGATCTCGAACAGTTGGAAGTAAAGGTGGATCTGAAAACCGACCCCGTCGCTGCGCCCCAGAAACTCGACCACCAGAACGATTTTCCAGATGATCGCCAGACCGTTGCGCATGCTGGAGGCGATGAAGGGCCAAAGTTGGGGCAGGACAACGTGGCGGAACCGGGCGCCCCAGCCCATCTGGAATGATCGCGCCATCTCGCTCAGCTTGGGGTCAAGGGCGTGGGTGCCTTCGCGTATTGTGACGGCGACCATGGCGGTCTTGTTCAAGGCGACAGCCGTGATTGCCGCCACTTCGTTCAGGCCGATCCAGAGGTAGCACAGGACGATCACCACCAGCGCGGGGATGTTCAGAAAGACGACCAGCCATGCCCCGAACCAACGGTTCAGCCCGTCATTCAGCCCCATCGCAATTCCAATGATCATGCCCAGCACCATCGCCAGCCCGAACGCTGCCGCGACGCGCAGGATCGTCGCGATCATGTGGCGGACCAATGCGCCGGATGCAGCCTCGGCCTGAATGATGTTCCAGACCTGCGACGGATTGGGCAATACAGTCGGGTCCGCCCGGAGCCATGCCAGAACCACCCAGAAACACACGAGACCGATCAGCGACAGGATCGCGATAACGAAGTTCATTTGTGGTTTCGTGGCCGTCATGCCGCCACCCTGTCACGAAATGGCGGCAGGCCCCAATGGCAAAATACGGGCTTCATACCTAAGTCGCATAGGACGCGCCGCGCGGCCCGCGTAGGATCACGATTATGCGTCTCGCCCATCTGCTGATCAGCTGTCTGTGGACACTCGCCCTTTTCATTGCCAGCGCTGTCGCAGCAGCGGCTGAACCCTTGGGTCGAGAGGTGCTGGAACCCTATATCGTCCCCCCGATGTCGCTGGGCGAACAACTGAATGATCAGGGCGTGTGGGAGCTGTTGAATTCAGGTGGCGCACATTCGGGATACGTGTTCGAGACAGAGCCGATGGCCCCCCTGCCCGGCTTTTCCGGTGCCTCCATCAACATGCTTGTGGTGCTTGATCTTGATGGCCGGTTTCTGGACGTCAAACTGATCTCTCACAACGAACCGATCTTCGTGTCCGGGCTGGGCGAGGCCCCGTTTCACAAGTTCTTTGAACAATATCGCGGGCATTCGATCTCGGACAGTCTGGTTGTGGGCAGCCCCTATGGCAGTGGCAGCGACGGGTCCGCTCTGGTCTATCTGGATGGGGTGACCAAGGCGACCGCATCGGTGCGGATCGCGCATGAGAGTATTCTGGCCGCAGCCCTGAAGGTCGCCCGGGAAAAGATGGGCGGCATCGCGTCGGGTCCCCCGGCTTATCCGAACCCCGACTACGTGGAGGATCTGACCTGGACGGATCTGGTCGATCAGGGACTGGTGACACGGACAACAGTCAGCAATGCCACCATCAACAAGGAATTCGCGGGAACGCTTTGGGCGCAAGACGATCCCGAAGCACAGGCCGACCCGGATGGCACCTATTTGGACCTGTGGATCGTCGATGTCGGCCCGCAATCCATTGCGCGGGCGGTTCTGTCACCCGGCAGTTATGAAGAGTTGCAGGATTTCATGGCGATCTCTGACACGGATGAACCTGTTTTGCTGATCGAGGCAGGGCGTCACGGGCTGATCACCGATGATTTCGTCCGTAACACATCGCCCGACCTGATCAGTGCCGAACAGGGTGGGTTCCCCATCGCGTTCCGAGACGCCGATATCTTTATACAGTTGCATCCTGACCTGCCCGAAGCGTTGCATGATGGCACCGCCCTGATCCTGCGGACCGACCGCAGGCTGGGCTTTGATCCCACGGCGGAATGGACGCTGAAGGTGAAGGCGATCCGCGAACATGGTGTGTTCCAGCCCGAAATCGGGTCGGTCACGATTGATACGACCCTTTCGACGGATGAACGGTTTTTCTCGCGTCCAGAGGTCATCAAGCCCCGCCCGGCATGGCTTGATGCCTTGTCGAACAGGTCGACCGATCTGATTGTTCTTGGCGTTTTCCTGACGGCACTGATCGCTGTTCTGGGCCTGCGCCTGAACCGATTGGCGGGGCATAGGTACTTCACCCCCATCCGCCTTGGCATTCTGGCCTTCATGACCGCTTTTATCGGTTGGTGGGGCCAGGGCCAGTTGTCCATTGCCACACCGCTGGCCGTCATCAGAACAGCGGCTGAGGGCGGCAGCTTTGCCTTTCTGCTTTACGATCCGTTTTCGCTGCTGATCTGGGCGGTCACAATCTTGGGGTTCGTCCTGTGGGGCCGGGGTTTGTTTTGCGGCTGGCTTTGCCCGTTTGGCGCGCTGCAGGAATTTGCCCATCACATTGGCCGTGCCCTGCGCCTGCCGCAGATCGAACCGTCCGATGCATGGGATGACCGCCTGAAATGGGTGAAATACATCGTGCTCGCCGGTCTGGTGGCGCTGATCTTTACCGCGCCCGCCCGTCTGGACAAGGCAATTGAGGTGGAGCCGTTCAAGACCGCCATCACCACATTCTTTATTCGTGAATGGTACTATGTCGCCTATGCTGTGGGCCTGTTGCTGCTGTCGATGGTGCTGTTCAAAGGGTTCTGCCGCTATATCTGCCCGCTGGGGGCAGTCATGGCGATTGGTGGGCTGGTCAGGGGCCGCGACTGGATCGCGCGGCGCGTGGAATGCGGGTCGCCCTGCCAGCTTTGCAAGGTGAAATGCGACTATAACGCGATCAAGAAGACAGGCGAGATCCAGTATTCGGAATGCTTCCAATGTCTGGATTGCGTCACGATTCACGACAGCGCCGACCAATGCGTTCCACTGATCCTTGCGGCCAAGCGCGGCCGGGTTTTGCAACAGGTGGCCGCCGAATGACCCTGACACGCCGCAGATTTCTGACCATCAGTGCGGCCATGGCGGCTGGCCCGGCCTGGGCGACCCCGCAGCGCTGGCAAGGCCGCGCCTTTGGTGCGGATGTCAGCCTGACGATCCGGGGGCCGCGCGATGACGCGATAGGGGCTATTGATGCCACCCGCCAGATCATTGCCCATGTCGAAGGCCTGTTCAGCCTGTACGATCCTGCCTCGGCCTTGTCGGAACTGAACCGAGTAGGCACGCTGCCACAGCCTGATCCTGATTTTCTGGCGCTGATGCAGGCGGCGGAGCATGGGCATCTTCTGACAGGCGGATTGTTCGATCCCACGATCCAGCCTTTATGGCGCGCCTTGGCGGACGGATCGGATCCTGCAGCAGCCAGCACTGCGATTGGTTGGGACCGGGTGCGCTTTGATGCTGCGGCGATCCAGTTGGAGCGGGGTCAGGCGCTGACCTTCAACGGGATCGCGCAGGGCTTTGCCACCGATCTGATCACCGCGCAGTTCCAGCGGCTGGAAATGACCGAAACGTTGGTGAATATCGGCGAATACCGGGCAATTGGCGGGCCATGGCGGCTGGCTGTCAGCGACCCTGTTCATGGAGAATTGGGGACGCGCACGATTGCGCAGGGTGCTATCGCGACATCAAGCCCGACAGCAATGTCGTTGGGCGCGCAGGCCCACATCCTGCATCCGCAGCACCGGGCGCGGTGGTCGACCGTATCGGTCGAGGCGGAAACTGCGACGCTGGCCGATTGTGTGTCGACGGCCCTTTGCCTTGCGCCACTGGACCAGATCGTTGCCATGCGCGCGGCGGATGGGATCGGGCGGATCACATTGGTGGATTTCGATGGCGACCTGACGACCCTGTAACCAATCAGCGCTCCGGGGCCTGAAAAGTCAGACCATAGCTTTCGTAGATTGCAGGGATGCGCCCATCCTGCAGAGCATAGTTGATCGCATCGTCGACGGCATAGGACAGCGGGCGATAGCGAAAGTTGACGGCAACGCCCAAGGTCCATTTGCTGACCGCGAACCCGGCAAGCGGCGGCTGGTGCACATCACTGCTGTCCGAAAGGCCAAATTCCAACTGCGACAGCGGGCCCATGGAGGCCATTACCTCACCATTACTCAGGGCATCCATGGCATCGGCCATGGTTGGAAAGTGGCGGATATTGCCCGCCAGTTGGCCACCGACAAAAGAGGTCAGGTAGAAGTCAGCGATAGAATCGTTTTCCACGCCAACGGTGTCATAGCGGAAATAGGCGGGGACCGGTTTTTCATCGGGATAGCTGGCCTTGTCATAGGCAATGGCGATGGATTCAGCGGCGTATTGGCCGGTGAACACCACCTGTTCAACCCGGCATTTGAACGCGCTGTCGTAAGGTACGCGCATCATCACATTTGACACGCGCCCGCCGATCACAGGCCCCTGCCAGATATTGTTGCGCAGGTCAGCCTCCAGGTTTTCACCTGCATCGACAAAGTTGAAACGCGCCTCGACCCCCAGATCTTCGGCGATGAGACGGGCAATCTCGATATCGACGCCGCGCGGCTGGCCGCCCTCCTCCCAGGAATAGGGCGGGAAGTCCTCGTAAACCGCAAACAGCATGTGGCCTTGGTCCTGGATCTGATCCAGTTCCTGCCCCACGATATCGCGGTCCACATTCTGAGGCCGCGCCTGCGGCGTGTAATCGGCGCAAGGGTCCTGGGCATGGGCCGCGCTGCCAAGAACCAGACCAAACGCGATCAGTAATGAACGTAGCAACAACTGGCGCACCCCTTACTGCGCTGCGGACAATCCAATCGTCAGCGTCTCGGCCGCGGCTTCATAGGCCTCGGGCGTGCCATCTATCAGCCGGGCGGCCCGAAACGCCACGCTGTCGGCCACCGGCGCACCCGATAGCGTCGGAATCTCGACAGCGATTTCGGTCAGGCGCGCCTTGAGCGCATCAGGGTCAGCACCATTGGTATCATCACCATATATGACCAGTTGATCGCGCATCGCCTTCAACTCGTCCGAGAAATCCTGCATCGCATGATCATCGGGCCGCGTTTCGATATAGGTACGAATGGCCCAAGCGGCATCCTGGCCCAGCAGATCACCAAATGCCGGCATCTTGGTCACACCATTCTGGGTATAGCCCGTGCGGAACCGCTCCATATACCATTCATCGCCATATTCCTCGGCCTCAAGGAAGCGTAGGTCAGGGGCCAAACCGCCGGAAATCACTTCAAGACCGTGACAGCGGGCGCAGTTCTGGTTGTAGCCGGAGGCACCGACCTGCACCGCCTTCAGCCAGACCTCTTCACCCACCGCTTCGACGCGGTATGGATTTTCCGTCAGCCATTCGTCGCCGGTTTCGGGCAACCCGGCGGTATCAACAGGCTGGGGGTTCACATCGCCATGTGCGCTGACCAATGTTGCCGTTGCTACGACTGCCGCAGCCACAAGGATTTCGCGTAAATTTGGTCTGTGCATCTGCTTAGCCTCCCAGCGGGTCATGTCCGATTTGGCTGATCTTAGGCAGGCCGCAGGGCCGGGCGATATAGGACCTTGGTTGTGTTTGGGCCCGACCAAGACCAAGGTCGTATACGGGCCACCCGACCGGTTTGTTAACTCTGAAACCATGGGGAGGCGTATTTTCCAATTCGCGCTGATCGGCACGTTGTGTGGGGCCATGGCGCATGCCGAGGTGACCCTGAATGTCGGCTATCTTTCGATCTATGAACCGCAGCCCCCGACCTTGTCCAACCTTGATCCCGAACCAGAGGATATCGGGGTTGCAGGGGCGCAGACTGGCCTCGATGACAATGCGACGACGGGCCGGTTTCTGGGCCATTCCTATGAACTGACCGTGGTTGTTGTCGGCGAAGACGAAGACCCGCTGCCAGCCGCTGCCGCATTGCTGGCGCAGACGCCATATCTGATCCTTGATGCGCCAACCGGGCAGCTGCTTGCCATTGCCGATTTGCCCGAAGCCGAAGATGCGATGCTGTTCAACACCTCATCCGGTGATCTGTCGCTGCGCGATGCGGCCTGCCGCGGCAACCTGCTGCACAGCCTGCCGTCTGACGCGATGCGGACCGATGCGCTGGCACAGATCTTTGTCCAGCGTCGCTGGGACGATCTGGTGATGATCGCAGGCACCCATCCGCAGGATCTGGCCTTTGCGGACAGTATGCGGCGCAGCCTGACCAAGTTCGGGCTGGATTTGTCGGGCGAGAAAACCTGGGCCTTTGACGCCGATATGCGCCGTGCCGCCGCACAAGAGGTGCCATTGTTCACACAAGAGCTTGGTGATTATGATGTGCTGATCGTCGCGGATGAATTACAGGATTTCGGGCGCTACATCCTTTATAATATGTGGCGGCCGCGCCCTGTTGCCGGCTCCGAAGGGTTGACTGCGGTCACATGGTCCCCGGTCATTGAACAATGGGGCGCCGCACAGTTGCAAAGCCGGTTTGAAGAGGCGCATCAACGCGACATGACCAGTCAGGATTACGCCGCCTGGGCCGCGATGCGCACATTGGGCGAGGCTGTGACGCGCACCAACAGCAGTGATCCAACCGTCTTGCGCGACTACATCCTGTCAGACGAATTTGAGCTGGCGGGCTTCAAGGGCCGCCCTCTGACCTATCGCGACTGGAACGGGCAGTTGCGCCAGCCCATCGCCATCGCCCATACCCGCGCGCTGGTCGCGCAAGCCCCGCTTGACGGATTCCTACACCAGACCAACGAATTAGACACGCTTGGGCTCGACCGCCCGGAAAGCACATGTGAGGCCTTTCAATGATCCGATCTGCAACCCTGATCTGTGGTTTGTTAGTATCCCCGGTTTGGGCTGGCGAAATCTGGGTGACCAATGAAAAGGACGACACGGTCTCGATCATCTCGACCGAGACGCTTGAGGTGATCCAGACCTATCCGACCGGCGAACGCCCGCGCGGTATCACGTTTTCCAAGGACTTCAGCCGCGTCTATATCTGCGCGTCCGACAGCGACGCGGTGCAGGTGATGGACCCCAACACCGGTGAAATCCTGCATGATCTGCCATCGGGCGAAGACCCCGAACAGTTCGTGCTGCACCCAAATGACCGCCATCTTTACATCGCCAACGAGGATGACGCGATCACCACCGTGGTGGACACCGAAACGCGGCGCGTCATCGCGCAGATTGATGTGGGGGTCGAGCCGGAGGGGATGGCCGTTTCGCCCGATGGCAAGATCGCCATCACCACGTCCGAGACGACCAATATGGCGCATTGGATCGACACCGAAACGCAGGAACTGTTCGCCAATACGTTGGTCGACAGCCGCCCACGTCATGCGGAGTTCGTCAAGGACGGCACGCAGCTTTGGGTCAGTGCCGAGATCGGGGGCACGATCACGATCTTTGATGTCGCCGACCAATCCGAGATCGGAAAGATCGATTTCGAGGTGCAGGGCGTTCATCCGGATCGTGTGCAGCCGGTGGGGTTCGAATTCACGGCGGATGAGAAAACCGCCTTTGTGGCACTTGGCCCGTCCAATCATGTGGCCGTGGTGAACGCCGATACGTTCGAGGTTGAGGACTATATCCTGGTGGGCCGCCGGGTCTGGCACATGGACTTCAATGGCGACAAGAGCTTGTTATTTACCACAAATGGGGTGTCGGGCGATGTGACCGTGATCGACGTGACCTCGCGTACTGCTTTGAAATCAATCAAGGTCGGGCGCTTCCCGTGGGGTGCGGCGTATCGCCCGACAGACTAGGAATGTTCGATATGAAAATTCTCACAACCCTTATTGCGGCGACGGTTTGCATCGCCGGGGGCGCATCGGCGCAAAATGCGATGTCTTTTGGCGCGGCAGGCCTGCTTTCGGGCAAGAACAAGGAAGACCTACCGCCTATCATTCTGTCAGCAGGTGAACCGATTTCATCGGCACCTTGGGTCCTGAAATCCGGCACCTATTACGAGTTTGAGATTCTGGGTGACGGTAGTCAGGAACTGTCACTGGTGGGACCAGAATTTTTCCGTGCCATCTGGATTGACGAGATTGTCGTCGAAGGGCTGGAAATCCGTCCGCTTGGCCTTGATAGTGTCGAATTCGATGAGGCGGGCGAGATGGAAATCGGTTTCATCGCGATCAAACCCGGCGCATATTACATGAAGATCCCCGGCACGACCGGCGAAACACAACGGATTGAGATCACCATCGAATGACCGGCATTCGCGTCGCAAACCTGTCCTACAGCTACGGCGCGAAAACAGCATTGGATGATGTGAGTTTCGAGGTTGCGCGCGGTGCGTTCTGCGCCCTGCTTGGCCCGAACGGGGCAGGCAAATCGACGCTTTTCAACCTGCTGACCCGGCTTTTCGTCGCCCCGACGGGGCGGATCGAAATTGCAGGGCATGATCTGCAGGCTAACCCACGGGAAGCATTGGCGAAACTGGGGATTGTGTTCCAGCAAACGACGCTGGATCTGGACCTGACGGTGCGGCAGAACCTGTCCTACTTCGCGGCATTGCACGGGTTGTCGGGGAGGGATCGCGACCACCGGATCGACGCGGTGCTTGACCGGCTGGCTATCGCGGACCGCGTCAGGGAAAAGGCGCGGACGCTGAATGGCGGGCACAGGCGCCGGACGGAGATTGCCCGCGCCTTGCTGCATGATCCGGCGGTGTTGCTGCTGGATGAGCCGACGGTGGGGCTGGATGCGGCGGCGCGCCGGGATATCACCGATCACGTGCATGGGCTGGCCAGTGATGGCACGACGGTACTTTGGGCCACGCATCTGGCGGATGAGGTGGCGCCTGATGACCGGCTTGTCGTGCTGCATCAGGCAAAGGTGCTGGCGGATGGATATGCAAAGGACATCAGCGGCTTGAAGCCTTTGCAGCAGGCCTTTCTGGACCTGACGGGCGCTGACGCGTGACCGGATATCTGACAGCGCTGGCCGCCATCGTTCAACGAGAGGCGCTGCGGTTTATTCATCAGCGCGAACGCTTTGTCGCCGCGCTTGTGCGCCCGCTGGTGTGGCTTTTGGTGTTCGCCGCGGGCTTTCGTGCGGCATTGGGGCTGTCGATCATTCCGCCCTATCAGACCTATATCACTTACGAGACCTATATCGTACCGGGGCTTTGCGGGATGATCCTGCTGTTCAACGGGATGCAATCATCGCTCAGCCTGATCTATGACCGCGAAATGGGGTCGATGAAGCTGCTGCTGACCAGCCCCTTTCCGCGCTGGTGGCTGTTGATGTGCAAGCTGGTTGGGGCCACGGCGATTTCGGTTTTGCAGGTCTACGCGTTCCTCGCCATCGCGGCAGCTTTCGGCATCACGATGCCGCTGCTGGGCTATCTGACCGTGCTGCCTGCGCTGGTTGTGGCCGGGATCATGCTGGGGGCGCTGGGTCTGCTTTTATCCAGCTTTATCAAGCAGTTGGAGAATTTTGCGGGGGTCATGAATTTTGTGATTTTCCCGATGTTTTTCATGTCTTCGGCGCTTTATCCGCTATGGAAAATGGCGGAATCCTCGGAACTGCTGCGCGATATTTGCGCGGTCAATCCGTTCACCCATGCGGTCGAATTGATCCGCTTTGCGCTCTATGTTGATTTCAACGGCGCGGCGCTGGGTTGGACGGTTTTGGCGGCCGTGATTTTCACTGCAGCGGCGTTGTGGGGGTACAGCCCGGAAGGGTCGGGAATACGTCGCAAGGGCTGACCATTTCTATGACCATAGCCCCGCAGATTTGCGCGGCGAAACATGCTAAGTCACGGATATGAAACATTTTGCCTTATCTGCCGCCCTGCTGTGCACGCCAGCTTTTGCCGAAAATGTCGAGGAGCTGGGCACGCTGAACCCTGACGAAATGTCATGGCAATCCTACGTCCAGAAGGCTGATGAGGGTGAGACCGGGATGGTCATTTGCTCGATGGGCTATGCGCTGACCAAATCGGGCGATCATGTATCCGCGCGGACCCTGTTTCAGAACTGCGCCGATGACGGCTATACCGGTGCGATGACCTGGATGAGTCAGTTGGATAACAATGGGTTAGGTGGAGAATATGATCCCGACGCGGCGGCGGAGTGGGACCGCAGGGCAGCTGAGGCCGGCGATCCGGTCGGCAAGTTTAACTTTGGTATCAGCCTGATGCGCGGCCATGGCGTTGCCCAGAACGAAGCGCTGGGACGTCAATTGGTGGCGGAGGCCGCAGAGGAAGGATTGCCAATTGCGCAGCGGTTGCAGGCGGCGAATTATGATCTGGATGAGGTGACGCCGGACGCGGATAACTGGAAATACGCGCCGCTGTTCTGAGGGGTCGCGCAACGTTCGGTGCCCTTTGAGGAGCCGCGCAACACCCCGGCATCGCCGGTAACACGCGAATCGTAGGTTAACGCCTGCAAATCTTGGAAATAGTGCTGTCGGCATCGCGTCGGATTTGGGTCGGCAAAACGTCGGACCCCTGGGCCAGTTTTGCCGGATTAACGTAGCGGGCGGTGGAAAAGTGAATGCGCGGTTAACCTTTTGGGGTGGAACGACGCACGGACGTGCGTGGTGCAAGGTTTCTTGAAGCCTTGTGGCGCGGAAACTAGCAGCCGGTCGGAGAATGGCTTCACAAGCCTGCCCATATTTGACCACGCACAGGTTGATCAAAGCGGAAGCCAACCCTGCCTCAATGAACAAATCCACCCATGACCGGCGGGCAGGGCGTGTTCCCGGACTCCCCGATTATTGTCTTTTCAACATCGCAGACAGCGCTTCGACAAGCATGTGCTCTGTCGTCATTGGCGGCTCGGACTGCGTACAAATCTGATCTTCGTTATGGAGTATCACAAATCCGTGGATCAGGCTCCAGACGGCATTGATCCGAATGTCGAATCTCGGGTCACGCTGCGATATGTCGGGCAAGGTGGCGCGGACGGCCGCATCGAGGAGAAGATAGGCCCGGCGCGATTGACTCGTTGGATCATTTGACTTTGGCGGTGCGGTATCCTTGTCAAACATCAGGCGCAACATGACCGGATAGGCGATGCCAAACCTCAGATAGGCAACGGCCATTTGGCAAAGGACATCTGTCGGCGAATGCGATGCACCAGCCTTTGCAGCCTCAAGTGCTTCCGAAAGCTCTCGAAACGCATCCGATCTGCACTCTGCCAAGAAAGCGCCGAGCGTCTTGAAGTGATGGACCGGTGCAGCGTGCGACACCTGCGCCTTTCTTGACAACGCCCGCAGTGAGAATCCGCGCAAACCATCAGATTCAAGCATTTCGCGGCCAGCCGCGATCAGCGCATTGCGAAGGTCACCGTGATGATACGGAGCACGCTTGTCAGAGGGTTCAGACATCGGCATGCCCTATCTTAACACCAGACTTGTCATTGACAAGATCGTTTCGAATGCCATAACTTGTCACTGCAAAGATAAGAGGAGTCGATCAATGAAGGTTACGCTGAAAGTCACCTGCGCCCTGACGTGTCTTGCCGCAGGATCACCCTTGGTGGCGGACACAGCCCAATCCGATCTGATCGGTGTGTGGCAAACCGGCCTGACCGAAGCACAAGCGCCCGGTGGCGGCCCAAGCGCATATCTGCGACAGACAACGGTCTTCACGGATACCTTGCAAGACATCCGCGCCGAGATTTTTGCCGACGCGGACGGTCAGATGCTGATCTTCACATATGCCTCTTCTGGTCCCTACATGCCTGTTGGCGCCTCCGATGTTGTCCCCGGTGCATTGAACCTGGAATTGATCAACGAAACATCGGAAGTGACGATTTATATGGACGTGCCGGATCTGATGGCGGCTGTCGGCATGGGCGACTGTGATCTGATCCTCAATGAGGCCATAAATGTCAGAGACTGTATCTCTGGCCCGCCGTTCCTTGTGACCGACTGCACTGACTTGGATCTGGTCCTGGTGGATCACGGTGGCTCGCGTCTGCGGTTTGGCGATCAAAGCATTGACCGCTGCATCTCAAGACCGACAGAACTTGACGCGGCGCAGTTCTTTAAGGTCGAGCAATAAAACCGAGTGCATGGCACCCGCATATCTGTTCGGTCGGTTGGTTGTGTCAATTGAGCGAGCGGGCCATTTGACGGTTTGTGGGATCAGGTCCGGGACGGGTTGGTCCGGTCATTGGCGATTGTGGCGGGATCACCGGCGAGGGTGACGATGCGATCGGCGAGCCGTTCGGCCTCTTCCGCGATGTGGGTTACCAGCACGGTCGTGACCTGATGGCTGTCCCGCAACCGTGCAAAGAGGTTCATCATCTCGTCGGCCAGTTCCGGGTCGAGCGAGACGAAGGGTTCATCAAGCAGCAGGAGGGCGGGTTTAACCGCAAAGGCCCGCGCCAGCGACAGCCGCCGCTGTTGGCCGAGCGACAGCCTGTTGGGATACTCATCGGCCCGGTCGGCCAGCCCGACATCGGCAAGCGCCGCGTCAGCCTGTGCTGCTGACACGCCGGTTGCGATGGTGATGTTATCGCGCACGCTGCGCCATGGCAGCAGGGTAGGTTCCTGAAAGACCATGGCGACCTTGCCATTGATCTGGCAGGTCCCGTCAAGGCTGGGCTGCAATCCGGCCAGCACGCGCAGAAGGGAGGATTTGCCGATGCCGGACGGTCCCACCAAGGCGAGGGTCTGGCCGTGCGGGACGGTCAGACTGATGTCTGTCAGGATGGTCTTGCCGCCCAAGGCCAGTGACAAATGCTGCAGCACCACGATGGGTGCTGCAGTCTGTGCGTTGCCCATCGCCGTCGCCAGCACCTAGCTGCCGTTGGACAGGAATGTGCCATCGGGCAATGCGGTCGCCTGGCCCAGCAATTCCTCGCCCCCCAGTTCATACATCAGTTCCAGCATCCGTCCGGCAGCAGCTTCGTCAATGGGTCCCGGCGCAGGGATCCCTGCGCGGAAACCGGCGACGAGGGCTGCGAATTGCGCATCCGTCTTGGCGTTCATGTTCGGTCGCAGACGCGCCCATTCCGCATCATCGGTGGCGAGCAGGTCCTTGGCCGCGCGGGAGGCGGAGGCCAGACCATTGATCAGGTCGGGGTTGTCGCGCACCATTTCGCCCCGCACCACGTAGCCCAGCAGCGGCGTTTCGGGATCAAGCCCCAGATCGGCGGAGGCGTCAGAGACGTCAATCAGGGTGCGCATGCCTGCGGCTTCCATCTTGGCGGCGAAATGCCAGAAGTTGATCGCCGCCCCAACCTCGCCCGATGTAGCGGCCCCGAAGATGAGTGGCGGTGCGCCAAAGACTTGTTCGGTCTCGGCCACGAGATCCATATCGTGGTTCTTTTCCGCATAGGCCCGCAGGATCAGCCAGCTTTTGTCCAGCGGCCCGCCAGCGATGCCGATCTTCATGCCTGCAAGGTCGGTCAGATCCTGCGCCGGGCTGTCGCCGGGCACCATGACCCCACCCACGGCCTTGGAATAGGGGATAAAGACGAAATCCTTGCCTGCCGCCCGTTGCCGCGCCACCCAGAGCCAGTCTGAGACGATCACATCCGCCTCACCCCCCTGAAAGGCGACCTTGGCCGCCGCTCCGCCAGCCATGCCTTGCACCTCAAGGTTAAAGCCGTTCGCGGTATCAAACCGATGGTGCTTTATCGTGTTCAGTTCCCAGTTCACGGTCCCGAATTCCAGAACCGCCGCGCGTAGCGTGGGCGTATCGGCCAATGCCATGGTTGACAGGCAAATGGCCGCGATTGCAGTGCCAAGTGATTTCATGAATGTCATTGGTGCCTCCCTGTTTGGGATCAGACTAGCAGTATCGCGGGCGACCGGAATACGACCAAAGGCGGGTGGCCCTATTCGATCACGATGCGGGGGAGCCAGTGGCTGGCCGGGTCGCTTTCGTGCAGGTCTTGCGCGCGCAGTGGCCGCAACTCACCTTTGGGTGGCGGGGCAGAAAGCAGGTCCATATCCATTTCGAGCAGTTCGCCGGTCAGGATCCCGTCATCCTCTGACAGCTGGTAATAGACCCCGTTCCACATGTTAATCCCGTAATCGGTTGCGTCCTTCCAGACGAACATGAGGTCATATTCCAGATCGGTCAGTTCGGCGGAGATATCGCGGTTGATCTCGTAGGGGTACGGGACGTGGCACCAGTGTTTGCCCGGCCCCTCAAGGCACTTGAACGGGCGCATGGACAGGAAATGATCAGTGAAGACATCGCCGTTCATGTTGATTGTGTAGGGTCCGGCGTCGGTCAGATCGACTGTCGCAATCGCGATCCGGTCGCCCTGCCCGTCCTCGGCATAAACAATGCGGGTGTCGGCCGTTGCGACGGACCCAAGCAGGCTGACCACCAACGCCAGAACAATAACGCGCATGAAAACTCCCCGTGTTGCGCAGACAGGATAACGATGTTTGGCGCGGCGCGCTGCATGACCAAGGTCAGGGGGTCTGACCGGTGGATGCAGGTCACGATCGGCAGATCGAGAGAATGGTCTGTGTCAGAACGTCGGGCCTGGAAAAGTAGGCCGAATGGCTTGCCTTGATGTCCTCAACCCTGTCGACCCCGACTTTTTCGATGCATTTGTCCTGGAGTTGCGGCGTCACGGCGCGGTCTTCGGTCAGCCGGATATAGGCGCGCGGGACCGCCCCGTATCTGTCTGCTGACAGTTTCAGCCGGGTCAGGGCCGGACGCAGGGTCCCGCCGATATGCCGCACCATCGCGTTCAGACTGACAAGGTGAGACCATCGTCGGTTTGCCCCGCGCCCCAGAAGATCAGGCACGCTGACGCTATGGCCTGCCGCGATCAGGCGCGGTGCAATCTTGTGCCAGCACCATGCGCCGTGCCAACTGCCATGGATCAGAAGAAAATGTTCCATCCCGGTCCCCCTTTTTCGCCAAGTTTAGGGGGCGGCGATCGCAACCGCATTCCGTTTCTTGCGGATTGCACCCGGGCGGGGGTCAAGCGCCGGATGGTCGTATGACCAAGGTTCTATATCCCGGTGGGGGCTTTGGGAGAATACTGAACAGGCAAGAGTCTGTCCTGCGGGGCGGGCTTGTTTCGCTTATGAACGGGAGAGGGAGGAGCAATAATGAAACGCTTCGTATTGGCCGCAACGGCTGCATTGATATCGGCGAGCCTGGCGCAGGCTGAAGTGACCGAAGAGATGCTCTTGAATGATACCGCATCCACCGGGGATGTGCTGACAAACGGGATGGGGCGACATCTGCAGCGTCACTCTCCACTTGATATTCTAAACCGCGACAATGTGGAAAATCTGGTACCTGCCTGGGCGTTTTCACTGGGCGGCGAAAAGCAGCGCGGACAGGAAACACAGCCGATCGTGCATGACGGAGTGATGTATATCACCGGGTCCTACAGCCGCCTTTACGCCATTGACGTGAAAACCGGCCGCGAGATCTGGCAGTATGATGCCCGTCTGCCCGAAGGCATCCTGCCCTGCTGTGATGTGGTGAACCGGGGTGCTGCCATCTATGGCGACAACATCTATTTCGGCACATTGGATGCCCGGATTGTGGCCCTGAACAAGGACACTGGCGATGTGGTCTGGAACAAGAAGATCGCTGATTACAAGGCCGGATACAGCTATACCGCCGCCCCGCTGATCGTGAATGGTCTGATCATTACCGGCAATTCCGGTGGTGAGTTCGGGATCGTTGGCGCGGTCGAAGCCCGCGATGCTGAAACCGGTGATCTGGTCTGGCGCCGCCCCGTGATCGAAGGCCATATGGGTGAGTTGAATGGCGAAGAAAGCACCATGACCGGTGAGTTGAACGCCACATGGCCCGGCGATATGTGGAAGACCGGTGGCGGTGCCACATGGCTAGGTGGCTCATACGATGCTGACACCGATACGCTGGTGTTCGGCACCGGTAACCCGGCCCCCTGGAACAGCTGGTTGCGCAATGCTGGCACCCCCACTGACGGCAATGCCGGTGATAACCTTTATGCAGCCTCCCGCCTTGGCATCGATCCGTCAAATGGTGAGATCAAATGGCATTTCCAGACCACCCCGCGCGAAGGCTGGGATTATGACGGCGTGAACGAAGTGGTTGCCTATACCGACCGCGACGGCAATGACCGCTTTGCCACCGCTGACCGCAACGGGTTCTTTTATGTGCTGAACCGCGAGGATGGTGCGTTTGTTTCCGCTGTGCCTTTCGTCAAGGATATCAGCTGGGCGGAAGGAATTGATGAGACCGGGCGCCCGATCTTTGTCGAGGATAACCGCCCGGGTGACCCATCTGAGTCCACGGATGGCAACAAGGGTGAGGTGGTCTTTGCCTCGCCATCCTTCCTTGGTGGCAAGAACTGGATGCCGATGGCCCATTCGCCCGTGACCGGTCTGTTCTATGTGCCCTCGAACGAATGGGGCATGGATATCTGGAACGAGCCGATCACCTACAAGCAGGGTGCGGCCTATCTGGGGTCTGGCTTTACCATCAAGCCGAATTACGAGGACCATATCGGCAGCCTGAAGGCGATTGACCCTGACACCGGCGATATCGTCTGGGAATTCCAGAACCCCGCCCCGCTTTGGGGTGGTGTGATGACAACGGCTGGCGGTCTGGTCTTTACCGGCACACCAGAGGGTGAGTTCATGGCGTTTGACGACCAGACCGGAGAGGTGCTGTGGTCGTTCCAGACAGGCTCCGGCATTGTCGGTCAGCCGATCACCTGGGAACAGGATGGTGAGCAATATGTCACGGTCATTTCCGGCTGGGGCGGTGCTGTGCCGCTTTGGGGTGGCGAGGTTGCACAGAAGGTGAACTACCTCAATCAGGGTGGTCTGCTGTGGACATTCCGGCTGCCGCAGCAGCTGGCGGCAAACTGAGCTGACAGGTGGTATTTGCCGTGTAGCGATGACCTGAATCAACCAGTTGCAAATGAGGAGGCCCCCGGATGTTACTCCGGGGGCCTCTTCATTTGTGGCACCGGCGCCGGACGGGTTAACCATCGTTTGTCCGTTGCCCATGCCACATGCGGTTGTCGGCGGCCTTGCGCCGAGGTTCATTGCCACCCATCCGCGGGCGTTTGACATCAGGTTGGGGTCGGTCAACGCTGCAGTCTGACGAACACGGCGTAGACAGCCCGGAAGCGGGCCAGCAAGGAATATCACGCGTGGCCCGTATCCTTGTTTTTGCATTTGATCTGACCGAAGCATCGCAAATCCGGCGTATCCGGAGCCTGAAAATGCTGGGGCATGATGTGATCTCTGCTGCGTTTCGGCGCGGCAACATGAATGCGCAATTCACCCCTGACTGGGCCAATATCGATCTCGGCTTTGTGGCAAATGAAAGCTATGGCAAACGGATCATCGGCATTTTGCGCGCAATCCGAATTGTCGTGCGGAAGCGCGATGCGCTGAAGAGTGTTGACCTGCTTATCGCGCGCAACTTTGATCTGCTGGTGGTCGCGTGGGCGGCTAAAAGCCTGTGCGGCATGCGCGATGTCCCGTTGGTTTATGAGTGTCTGGATATCCACGGGTTGTTCACGAAATCTGGTCCGGTCGGTGCGGTCATGCGCTGGTGCGAAAGGCGGTTATTGGCGCGTATCCAGTTGCTGATCGTATCCTCGCCCGGGTTTGTCACGCACTACTTCGCGGCCATCCAAAAATATCGCGGACCACATAACATCGTCGAAAATAAGCTGTGGTTTGACGGACCCCTGGTCGCCCGACCGAAAAGACGCGAGCCCGGCGCGGTGCTTGCGCTTGGCTGGGTCGGTTCGATCCGCTGCGCGCCGAGCCTGAAAGTGTTGATGCAAGCGGCCGATCATTTTGGCGACAGGATCACCTTACGTATTCATGGGAATGTGCATCGGCATGCCGTGCCGGATTTCGACGATGAAATCGCCAAGCGTGATAACGTCACCTATTTCGGCACCTATGACTATCCCACCGGGCTGGCCGATGTATACGCCGGTTGTGATCTGGTCTGGGCGCAAGATCTTTGGCAACGGGGGGCAAATTCGGATTGGCTGCTGCCCAATCGGATCTATGAAGCAAGCTGGTTTGGCTGCCCGTCCATTGCGGTCGCTGACACCGAAACAGGGCGCAAGGTGGCGGCGGATGGCCTTGGCTTTACCATCGATCAGCCGTCAGCGGGGGCCTTAATTGATCTACTGGAAAATCTGGATCGGGATCGGATTGAGGAGATATCCCAACGTCTTTTGGCGATGGATGACGCCCGTTTTATGCTGCGCCCCGCAGATATTCAGGATGCGTTGACCCCGGTGATGCAGGCAGGGGATTAGGTCGCAGCCTTTCCCATCAGGCGTTTTGCCATCTTCTTGAGACGCGGTGACACCGCCGCTGGCCTACCGCCCTGTACAACACCAGGAACTGCACGCCCGGATGCCAGTGCCGCCCTGTTATCTGCGGCGAACTTTGCACCCCAGTCTTCCTGATAGGTCTTCTTTTGCTTTTGGGGAGAGAATGATGGTGTGGCGGCGTCTACTCGGCCGATATCCACATCCAGATAATCCGCGATTTGGGCAACGGCTGCAGGCTCGTCTGCGACGATATCCTCGTAATAGAGTTGCAGCGGGTTGATCCCCACGCTGCGCAGGAAGCTTTGCCAATCCGCATTGCCACGCGAAATTGCATCGACCTTGGCTGCGATCAGCGCCCGGTCATACCGGGCCGGTGCTGTTTCGGGCATATCTGAAATCCAGGCACCGGTCTGTTGGGCGCGGGCAAAGGAAATCGCCTGTTTGATCAGGTCGCGCCGACAAAGATGGATGAACTTATATGTCAGCGGTTCCGGCTCTTCTCTGAGAAAATCGGACAGGTGTTCGTGATGGAGTTTGATGGCGAATACGCCATTGGGACCCGTCCGCACCGACTTGATGAAATCAAGCGTGTTCATGTTGCCTGCCCGCTGTGTCCAGACATCCCAGTTACCGGGGTTGAGATATTCCAGCGGATACCCGAATGCGCGGGTGGCGTGTAACTGATGACCCAGAAAATGGCTGCCACATCGCGGTGTCGTGCAAAGGGCCACTTTTATCGCAGGGTCGGTTTTGGGAAAGTCATGGGCCGGATCAAACTGGCGCTGCCACAAGCCATCCGGAATCTCCGGGTTTTGAGCGAATTCTGACATTGGTCTGGCCCCTTGTCTGGGTCTCGTCTCTGGCGGGATTCGCGCAGGATTCGCCGACGAGTCTAGCGGATCAAACTGCACGTCATGAGGGCGTTTATGCTGCAGTGCAGATTCGAGCGTGAATTGGCGTGGATTGTCTGGGCCTCACCTTTGCCATCGGCGTATTTTTGACACTAAACGCGCGGAAATCCGGCAATACCACATAACATACTGATATTATGTAACAAAAAAATGGAAACAGATGCATCATATTGATCTCAATGTAGAAACAATAGGCATTCACTGCATGGCGCTGGCAGATGCAATGGCGGTTTCTCGCCGTTTTCTTTCAACGTGTAGATGAAATGCTGCAATTGCACATTTGACGATAACACTGAGTAAGATCATCGTAACCGCGAAACTCAGGAGTGTGCCGATGCCGACTTTGGAAAGTGTGGGTTTTACCGCTCTCGACGAAAAACGCTTGCAGGAATTTGGGGCCAAGCGGACTGCAACAGTTGCGATTTCAAAGGCCTCTGTCACAGGTGGCTGGACAAAACGTATCTTTGATCTGTGTCTGGCGACCTGTGGATTGATCGGGCTGTTGCCGCTGTTTGCTTTGGTGGCGCTGGCGGTCAAAGTGTCGTCCACCGGCCCCGTACTTTATGGTCATATCCGGGTCGGCAATGGTGGCAGAAGCTTTCGGTGCTGGAAGTTCCGGACCATGGTGACCAACGGCGACGCAGTCCTTGAACGCTATCTGGCAGACCATCCCGATGAGAAGGTGGAGTGGGAGCAGAACCGAAAACTGCGCAACGATCCCCGGGTGACCCGCATTGGTGCGGTACTGCGCGCCTACAGCGTTGATGAGTTGCCGCAACTGATCAACGTGATACGCGGCGATATGAGCCTTGTTGGGCCGCGTCCGGTCGTGCAGGACGAGCTTGATATCTATGGCAGCGCGGCGCCCCACTATCTGCGCAGTCGTCCCGGACTAACCGGCCTTTGGCAGATCAGTGGCCGCAGCGATACCACCTACGACGAACGGATCGCGTTCGACACCAGCTATGTGCAGCGTTGGTCGTTTTCGCAGGACCTGCTGATTATCGCCCGTACGGTTCCCGCCGTATTGCTCTCTAAGGGATCGTATTGATCCCAGTTCTGGATGCATGATGCCGTTAAGACGCTTCATTGGATGCCTTTTGGGTGTTTACACTTTGGTCATGGCCACGATTGCTGTGGCCGATGGCTACCGCGTTGGCGTCAATGACCACCTGAATGTGCAGGTCGCGATCTGGGATGAGATCAATACGGTTGTTGCAGATGTTCCGAACATGTCAGGCAGTTACCCGGTGGACGCCGATGGCAACATCGCGTTGCCTTTGGCAGGTGCCTTAACCGCTGCAGAACTGACGACGGCAGAAATTGCCAGCGCGGTCGAGGCCGCCATGACGCCTTATGTTGGGATCGGTCAGAGCGCCCGGGTCGCGGTCAGTGTGGAAAACTACGCGCCGATCTATGTCTCCGGTCAGGTGCAAAGCCCTGGTGCTTATGACTACAAACCGGCCCTGACCGTCTTGCAGGCCACGGCATTGGCCGGTGGTCTTGTGGGGATCAAACCAGTTGCCGGTGAAGAGCGTAACTTTCTCAGCGCCCGCGGCACGATCAGCGTTCTGCAAAATGAGTTGATGTATCTGACAGCGAAACGCGCCCGCCTGACAGCTGAACTTGGGGGCGCCGAGACGGTCGAAAACCCCGATGGCACCCTTGATCCAGCCGCGTGGGCGGCAGAGGAGGCTATTCTGACTGCGCGCAATGCCCGCTACGATCATGAACTGACCTCGCTCGCGCGAGCCCGCGCCTCGCTCAATGAAGCGATGGGTGTGCTGGAAGACAAGCTGGCGACAAACCGTGCCCAGCTTGAGGCCGGGAAGGCGGAGCTGGGGCGCAGCGAGGACCTTGTCGAACGTGGCCTGACCACACCGATCCGGGTGTTCGAGCGGTTGAGCTATGTCAACGATCTGGAAAGCCGTCTGCTGGATATTGAACGATCCATCCTGCTTGCGCGGCAGGAAATGCAGGCGCTGGAACGCAGCGAGGGCTTATTGCTTGCCCTGCGCAACGAGGAAAATGCTGCCACACTGCAAGAGGTCAACACCAATATCGCCGAAACCGAAGCGCAGCTTGCCAGTCAGTATGACTTGCTTGCTGCTGCGGCGGGACGCCATGCCAGCCTGATGCCAGAAATGGATCCCGCAACGGCAGAGGTCAGTTATATCGTAACCCGCGCCCGCGATGGTGGCAGTACATTCGCAGGTGACGTTGCGACCATCCTGATGCCCGGCGACGTGGTCGAGGTGATGTTTGCGGACGTCGCCACCGACGCGCCGTCAAACTGACGCATCGCCGATGCGTTCCCTCAGTGCCATCGCAAAGTCAGATTTCAATGGCTATCACCCGCATCTGACATCGGGGCGGTCCGCCCTTGCCGTGTTTGGCGTGATGTGGTCGTCGCTGCAGACACTGATCCCGACAATCAGCGCTGCTGCCGTGTTCTTTGTCAGCGCATTGTTTCTGTCACCCGCCGATTTCGGCCTGGTCGGATTGGCGAGCGGTCTGGTGATTTCCATCATCGCCTTTTCGCCTGTGGCCTTTGGTGAGGCGCTGGTACAGCGCAAGGTGTTGACACAGAACCATGCAGATACGGTGTTTTGGCTGACTATCGGCTTCGGCCTGCTTTGTTTTATCCCCTTGGTTGTGGCCGCCCCGGTGATTGCCGGGGCGTTGGGCTATGCGGATATCGCGGCGATCCTGCCTGTCCTTGCGCTCAAGATCCCGCTTGAGATGGCGGCGGCGGTTCCCAACGCGATGATCATCAGGTCGATGAAGTTCAAGCTGATCGCCGTGCGCACGGCGGTTGCGACACTTGTCAGCGTGATCATCTGTGTTGCGATGCTGTTGTCGGGCTATGGTTACTGGGCCCTTGTCGCAAGCCAGGTCGCGGCAAGCCTGGTGTCCTGCGCCATGGCATTCTGGGTGTCACGTTGGCGCCCCGGTCGTTCCGTTGGCTTGTCGGCGCTGAAAGATATCTCAGGCTATGGCCTGTTTGCATCCGGTGATCGCATGTTGTCGATGATCAAGCTGGATCATCTGCTGCTCGGTATCTTGGGCGGCACCGCGATGCTGGGCGTTTTCATGTTCGCGCAGCGGTTCTACGCCATGCTGACCCAGCTTGTCGGCGGGGCACTGTCATCGGTCACGCTATCGCTGTTGTCGACCCTGCAGGGCGATCAGGACAAGGCGGTCAGAGCCTTTGGCATGGCGAGCTTTGTCGCCGCTGCGGTCAGTATGCCGATGTTTTGCATTGTCGCAATTACAATACCGGATCTGCTGGATGTTCTGCTGGATGACAGATGGGGGCACGCCGCATTTCCGGTTCAGCTATTCTGTATTGCCGGGGTTCTGGCCGGGGTTGGCGTTGTGCAGGCATCACTGATCAAGAGCCAGGGCAAGGCGCAATGGTGGTTCTATTATCAACTGGTTCAGCAAGGTACGTCTGTTCTGGTCATCATGCTGACCTATCGCTACGGCTTGCCGACCCTGATGATGGTGTTGGTCGGCAAGAGTGTGTTGCTTTGGCCCATATCTGTCATCATGACCACCAGACTGCTGGGATGCGGCCCTTTGGATTATCTGGCGGGCTTTCTGCGTCCGGTTGCGGCGACGCTGGTTATGGCAGGCGGCGTATTGTCGGTTCCATATCTGTTACCCGAAGCCAGCCAGACGGCACAGGTAGTGCTGCAACTTCTGGTGGCCGCCCTGATCTATGTCCCAACGATCCTGCTTTTGTCGCGTCAGCGTATCGCTGAGATCCGCCAGTATTTCCCCCGAAAAGAGAAGCCCATCTGATGAAACTGACATATTTTCAGGGCGATCCGCCCAATTTCGGCGATGAGCTGAACGCGACCATGTGGTCTGACCTACTGCCCGTTGATTTCTTTGACGATGATCCTTCCGAACTTTTTGTTGGGATCGGGTCGGTGATTCAGCACAACTACTCCAAGGACGCCAGAAAGATTGTGGTTGGGTCAGGTTATGGCGGCTACACGCGTAAGCCGGACGTGCATGATGGCACATGGGAATTTCATTTCGTCCGCGGTCCGCAAACGACCGAAGCGCTGGGGTTGCACCCCGATCTTGCGGTGGCCGATGCTGCCATCTTGCTGCGTGAAACGCCGCTGCCGGACCCGGCACCGCATATCAAAGTTGGGTTCATCCCGCATTACGAAAGCATCGAGCGGGGCAATTGGAAGGTCGTGTGCGATCTGGCCGGGATCACGTTCATTGATCCGTCACATCCACCGGCTGAGGTTATCGCGCAGATTCGTGGTGCGGACCTTATCATTGCCGAAGCCATGCATGGCGCCATCGTGTCCGACGCGTTGCGCACCCCATGGATCGGGGTGCGGACCATGCACCATGTGCATCGTTTCAAATGGCATGATTGGGCCAAGGCGCTTGAGATCGACTATAACCCGGCCTTCCTGTTTCCATCGAACCTGCGCGAAGCCTGGGCTTTGGGCACCGGGCGCGCCGGTTCGGGACCTCGTGCGATGGCCGTATGCGCAAGCCGACCGGCGCAACCGTTCAACACAGCCTGCCAGCATATGGCCGCCCGCAGCCTGCAAAAACTCGCGCGCGCTACGCCAAACCTGTCATCTGATGCCGCTATGGAAAGGGCCACGGATCGGGCGATGACGGCAATTGATGGATTGATTGCAAAATATGGACGCAGGCAGGCGTTTGCCTAAGCCTAGCGTGCGTTCGAGAGCCCGCGCAAAGCAAAGACAAAGACGCAGATGACGATCACGCTGCGGAGAGAAAACTGAAAGAAAATCGGTACTTCGACGAAGCTGACCATGACGACCATCATGACCAGAACGAAGAGCAATGATGCCTCTGCCGATCTTGTCCGCAACGCCCATATGAAAGCGGCAATCGCGGCGCCGTAAAGGATGATGATCTGCAGTGCCACACCGGCCAGGCCGATTTCCACGGCATTCGACAAATATGTATTGTGAAAGTTGAACCCGCTGCGGCTTTCAATGCCGAACGTGTGCCATAGCACCTCAGCAGCGCCGTGCCCCTTGACCCAAAAGGCTTGATAGCCCCTGCCGAAAAACGGTCGTTCGGCGATCAGATCAACGGCAATCCGCCAGAGTTCGGTCCGACCCGTCAAGGTGACATCCTTGCCGGTTGTTTCCAGCATCATCGCAAACAGGGCGTCGGAAAAAATCACGACAAGCAACATCACGAAGATAGATGCCAAAGCCGCGAAGATCATCACCGTGACCTGCTGGAGAGGCGACAAACGATAGAGCACCAGAAGAAGGAAAAGGATCAGCAAGGATGGCGGCACGATCAGCAGCGCGCTTAACGACTGGGCCAAAAGCAAAAGGACTAAACCACCCATCAACCCCACGCCTGCCAGCAGCCGATATCGCGAGGATGCCGATCCATCCAGAACCTGCGCGGCACAGATGATGACATAGGTTGCCGCAGCCCCCGCAAGTGCATTTTTGCTGCCGTAAATACCCAGCCACGCGCCGGTATCATTGCGGACATCCCCAAATAATAGGCTGGCCAGCATCGCCAGTGAGTAAAGGCCAAATAGTGTCTGGCAGAACACCCGTGCCGAGACCGCCGATGCGATTGATATCGCTATTCCAACCGTTGCCATCAATTGAAGGCTGAACCGGAACGTCAATGCGGGATATTCCGACCAGACCGACGATAACAGGCAAAAGATCGGCAGGGCGAGGATGTAGCAGTATTTCAGGCTCAACTGGATATGAAATTGCAGACGCCGCGCCACCAGCGCAGATCCGCAGGCCAGAAAGATCAGCGCCCCGGCCGAGCGTAGGACCGGGACGAACAGCAACCCACCGAGTGCTACAACGGCGAGGATCACGTCGGGTTTGATGGTGATCACATCAAGCTGGGGTCGGGGTGGATGGAGGCTGACACTACTCATTCTGGCAGACGACCGATGCCGGGAACTGGCATGGTTCACCCAGGGCGGTATAGGCTATCCAGTCAACTTCCATCAGCAGATCGTCGTCCGGCTCAACAAACCGGCCCATCCAGTTGGGAAAACTGTCGCTGCCCCAGAAGCTCGCATATATTTTCTGATCGTTGACCGGCAGTTCTGCACCTGCCGGGGTCTGATGCAGCATCTTTCCGTTCACATACCAACGAATGCCGGCCGCATCCCAGACAAAGGAGTAGGTGATAAAACCGTCATCAGCGGGTTGCGGCAGCGGCACCCGTTTGCCGTTTTTGGGTTCGCCATTCACATAGGTGTTCAGGCTGACCGCTGTGGTGTCGCGGGTCAGGACCTCAAAATCAATCTCATCATGCGGTTGGCCGTGATGCGGACCAATATAGGTAAAGAAGGCTGCATTCAGACCAGAGCCGGTGCTGGTGCGAAATCGTGCCTCATAGGTGCCGTGCCCGTAGACATGCCGCGATTGGATTTCCCCACAGGTATAATCACGCTTTGCATTAGCTTGTTTCGTGAAACCCAGGGTCAGAACGCCGCGGCGGATCGCGACATTACCGGCAGACCACATACAGTTCTGCCAATCCCCATTGACCCAGCCACTCGAGACACCCCAGATCTCTTCATTCAGTGTATCAAAATCGTCGAAAAAGCTGGATCCGGCGGGCAGATCCTGCGCGACAAGAGGCATTGGCGTCAGACAAGCGACGCCAACGATGATGTCGCGCAGCGTCTTTTTCAGTTGGTGGATATTCGGGCTCGAAAACGTCATTGGGTCATCACCCTCTGGCCTGTTTTATATATTTCTTATCATATATTTAGCCCTAAACACAAAGTAGCCGCGGCCGTGTCGGCGCATCGCCGCCGAAACACGTTTGACTGCCATCGATAGCATGAGATTTCGCCCTGAAAATGCTATGCTGCAGTTGCAAAAATACTCGAAAAAGGGGCTACTTTGGCACGTCCGCGCGTTTCGGTCATTATGGCAAACTACAATGCCGCCGATTACATCGGCGCGGCGCTGAATTCCGTGAGGGGGCAGAGCGTTTCGGAGATCGAAATCCTGCTGGCCGACGATGCCTCGCGCGATGCGAGCCTGTCGGTGGCCCGCCAGGCCGCATCAGGCGATCCGCGGTTGAGAATTATCGAAGCTTTCACCAATGCCGGTCCCGCCGCTGCCCGCAATCGCGCGTTGGAAATGGCAACCGGTGAATGGGTCGCGATTGTGGACAGCGACGACATTATCCACCCGGAGCGGTTCGCGCTGATGCTGGACGAAGCCGAAAACCTACAAACTGATGCCGTCTGCGATGATCTGACTTATCTGACCGAGGGTGGCGTTTGTCCGAAGGGCACATTGCTTGGGACAGACCGCCCCAAAACGCCGCAACGGCTGACGGCGACAAGCTTTGTTTCAGCGGCACCAGACGCACCGCAACTGGGATATCTCAAACCGATGATCCGGCGGGACGCGCTCAAGGGGCTACGCTATCGCGACGATATTCGTATTGGTGAAGATCACGACTTCTATATGCGCTTTTTGTTGAACGGAGGGCGCATGCATTTGCTGCCACAGTCCTACTACCTTTATCGCAGGCATGCGCATTCGCTGTCCCACCGGCTGCATCCGGACGATGTGCGCGCGATGATTGCGGCGCAGGATGACTTGCTGGCCCATTATCCTGATTTGCCGGATGATCTGAAGGCGGCGTTCGCCGCGCGGCGGGTGGCCCTTCAGGCGCTACTGGCGTTCGAAACCCTTGTGCAACACATCAAGAATCGACGATTTTCCCGTGCGGTACACGACGTCATTCGCAGGCCCGGGTTGCTGCAAAAGCTGGGGCGGGTTGCCCTTTCGCGTGCATGGCGCAAAAGCGATGCGTCTGACCAGCCCGGTGCCATTTTCGGTGATCCGAGCCGGTGGTCACCGCAGGACTGGGCCAGATTATTGGGGCAGAAGGTATCATGATGGCCGAAGCCCGACCTCTCGTTCATGTCAGGACACCGACCTATCAACGGCCCACGGCGCTGCGGCGTTGTCTGGAAAGCCTGCAGGCGCAGACGGCCGCCCGATGGGTCTGCGATGTATATGATGATTGCCCGGCAGCATCCGGTCGGGCCGTCATCGCCGCGATGGATGACCCGCGCATCCGTTATCATCACAATCAGCCGCAGCGGTTTGCATCAAAAAATATCGACCAATGCTTTCGTCGGGACAATCCGCACGATGCGGATTACTTTTTCGTGCTTGAGGACGACAATTACGTTTTGCCTGATTTCATCAGTTGCAACATCGCCGCCTGCGAGCGGCACAAGGTCAACATTGTCTTTCGAAATCAGTTGGTTGAATTTGCGAGCGGAACCAACGATGCGTCTTTGTCCGAGACCGGCATTCTGAATGACAAGCTGGTGGGCGGGCTTTACCAACCGGATGTTTTTCGCCTGTGCCTGATGGCGGATATCGGCGTTTCGAATGGTGGATTGTTCTGGTCGCGCGATGCCGTGACTGATCTTGAAATCCACTTCGACTGCAGTGCCACCTTGCAGGAATATATGCGGACCTTCGCCATTGATGAGCCGATCTATGTCGCGATGGAACCGCTCGCCGTTTGGGCCGAAAATGGCGAGGGCACGACCCGCGATTTTGGCGACAGGGCGGGGTATTTCAGGCGGGAACTGGCGCTGAAACGGTCCGTTGGCATCCTTCAGCGCAAGGCGTGGGCTTTGGCCGGACGGGCCGATCGCAATCGTTTCCTGTCGCATCCGGATTTTCGTTATTCTGCACAGCAGCGTGCAACCGGTTTGGTGAAATCCCATACACAGCTGCGTGTCGGCTCATCCCTGTCAAGATCAGAAGTTGTCAGGCTGGCCCTTAGGGGTGCGCTGATCAGGCTATTGGGAAAACGGGATCCTGCGGTCTTGTCGTTTGTTAGCGCGCGGATGGGTTAGTTTTACGTTTGGCCCTTTCGGGAAGCGTACCTGCCAAGTCGCCTTTCCCGGTGGATTGGTGTTTAGACGGTGAAAACAGGCTCGTTACGACCAAAAGCAGGAAATAGACAATCTGCAGCACAACCAGAACCGCGAAAACACGCAATGCGATGCCTGCGACGCCCACACCCGCGAAATATGAATGGATTGCTATTGCGATGGCCGCCACGGCAGCAAACACAACAAATACCAATAACCGCAAAATACGTCCTCCGTACGCAATGCTGGTCTGAGCATACGGGAATTTGCGGCATGGCGCCACTGTTGCGGGTGCTCAGACCATGCGCGGGGTCAGCTTTAGGTAGCTTTCCGGCCAACCCGGGCGAGCGTATCTCCCGAGTTTCCGGACATCGACCTTGTTCAGCGCGATGCCCGCCACCTTCTGGAAAACCTCTGGCTCATGAGCGAGATATCGCGTCACAAGCGACCGCGGCGTCGCACCCCATTCGCAAACCAGAACGATCTTGTCCAGCAAGCCGATCATTGCCTTGGCGTCCGGCCCACTGCTGAGTGGCGGCATATCCAGCACAATATGATCATAATGTTTGCGCAACTCAGGCATCAGCGCCTTCAGCTTTCGCTGAATACCGATTTCGCCTGACCGTGGCTGATCCGCCGCTGAACCTGACGGAAGGATGTGTAATCCGGTATCGTCCAGCCGGTGGATGGACTCTGACAGGGGGATGTCACCAGAAAGGACGTCAATAATCCCGGGCCCGGCTGGTGCCCAATCGAAACCCGCACCTTGCAAGTCCATGTCGATGAGCAGGCACCGCGCCCCCGATTGCGCGACCAGATTTGCATAGTTGACGGCAAGCGTGGTTTTGCCTTCTTCAGGCAGCATTGATGTGACGGCGACGATCTTGCCACCCTCCGGCGCGCCAAAGGCGATGGATGCATGGATATTGCGGATCGTTTGGCTGAACATGGTGTTCGGACGCGCGACGGAAAACGCCATGTGTGGCGGCAACGCGAATGGTGGTTTGCCCTTGGCAACCGGTTCAGCCGGTTTTGCCTGCGCAGAGGGTGCCGCCCGGCCTGTCATCTCTGCGTCGTTGATCCTGGGCAAGTGGCCCAGAAACGGGAGGCCCGTGTGATCATGAACGTCCGTGCTGACCCTGAAGAAGCGTTCCCGGGCTTCGCGCAATACGGCGAGCAGAAAGCCAAACATTATGCCCAGCATGATGGTCACCGACACCGTTCGCCACATCTTTGGCAGTGCCGGTTCCCTTGGCACCATGGATCGGGTCAGCACGCGGCCGTTGCTGACGGGGAAGCTTCCCTGCACCGAAATCTGTTCATAGCGGGCCGAAATTGTCTGATGCAATTCATCCAGCGTGGCGGCCCGCTGCGCAAGCTCGCGCAGCCGGGTGATCTGGGTTGGATCGCTTTGGCGCAGGGCTGCCGCCTCTGCCAGCACATTGGCTGCATCCTGTTCAAGTGCGTCCAGCCTACTACGCATCCAGGCCGCTGTTCGTTCCGTCGCGTCTGCATTGGCGTTCATCCGGTCGTCGAGATAGGCATCGGCATAGCTATTCACGATCATTGCAGCGAGGTCGGGATCATGGCCGATATAGCTGATCTCGATTGAAAAACTCAGCCCGATACGCTCCACTCGGATGTCGCGCTGCAATCGCGCCGCGGTCTGCAGCTTGCGTCTTTGCAGTTGCGCGTCAGGATCTGCCGCCGTTGGCGCGGCTGCGTCTTCTTCGGCGCCAAGCATACCTGCAGCCATTGATTTGGCATCCGACAGTACCGAACGCGCCAGCGAGGACGGTGGGTAAAGGAAAATCTCATTCTCATGCAGATCAATGCGATCCACGACGTCGGATGCCAGCTGAAGCGATTTGAGAACCTGCATCTCGTTCAACAGCGATGTGTCATTGCGGGCGAAAGGGATGCTGGCGATGATCTGTTCGTCCAGTTCGCTGCGCCGTTCATCCACGAGGATCGTGGCCGAAGTATAGTATTGCTTGGGCGTCGTTATGTGATGCGCCAGGCCAAACAGCAGACCAAGCGCCGCAAACACCAGCACCAGGATGTATTGCCGCCGAAAAGCTGCGATCAGGTCGCCAAGCGTTGCCGCCTCAGCGGTCGCGCGTCGCCCCGCCTCAAAATCGGCGTCGTGAATGCGCAGGCCAATATTTTTCATCGCTTGGGACCCATTTTGGTCATTCCCTTTGTTTGCGTGGAAAATTGGGACCGTAGAGGCGCAATGTCCGACCACCAGCAAGACCGTTGAGCGCACCGACATGCAAGGTGCCCCGCAAAATCGCCATGTTGCGGCGGTCTGTGAATGGCGCCTGAAGCAATGCCGCGCCCGCGCAATAGGCGACCTTGCACATGGTAATCGCCCAAAGCCGGACTGAGGGCCCATCCTTGGCGACCAGTTGACCATGGGTCTGCCCCATCCGAAAACGACGCCGCAACAGCCAGCCAAAGCTGACCCGGTCGCTGGGGATCGCCTCGGTGACCAGCGCATCGGGCGCGAAGGAAATCACGCCCCCATCAGTCACGATCTTGGCGAAAAAGGCGGTGTCTTCACCGCCTGTCTGCCCCAGCGACAGATCAAAACTGCGGCCCTGCAAGGCAGCGCTGTTGCGGTCGATCAGTACGTTACAGGTGTATCCAGTGATGATCCTGTCATCGACCCAGACCGGCATTGTCGCATGAATCCGCGTGCGTCGCATCCATGCCGGTGCCCCGTCTGGATAAGATGCCTCGACCGGGCCAAGAACGACATCCGCCCCGTCCTCTTCCATCTGCCCGACCAGATGTATCAGCCAGTCAGGCGATGCCACCTCATCATCATCGATAAACGCCAGAAACCGCGCATCCGAATGGGCAAGCGCCCCGTTGCGCGCAATGGAGATATTACCCTGCGGGCAATGCACATAGCGGATCGGCAGATCGACAGTTTCGGCCATCTGTTCGACCGCCCGGCGTGCACTGGGCACGTCGTCATTGTCGATGACCAATACCGATACCGCGTATCCGTCCGGCTGTCGCAAAGCCTGCAGGGATGCCAGTGTGTGGACGACTTGTGCGCGGCGATAGGTGCAGACGCATATCTCAAGCGGTTGGTTCACGGCGTCACCTTTCCAAGGGAGCGCGTCGCACTGCGCAGGACATTTTGCCAGAATCCCAGTGACCACGAAAAATGCATGATCATGGCAGCGACCCCGCAAAGCGCCAGTGCCGGGTCGCGGTCACGAATAGCCATGCGAACGCCGGTCCACAGGCAATAGATGCACCAAAGCAAGGCAGGCAGTGCAAAAAGCAGATGCAGGGGAGCGAGTAGCGCCAACACCACGGCAGGCAGTACTATCATCACCTTGGCCTGTCTGATTTTGGGCAGAACACGGTGCTTGAGCAGGTTGCGCGCGCGTCCCGCCCCATAGTTGAAGTACTGGCGGGCCAGTGCTGGCAAGGTGGGGCGCGGAAAATAGGTGACAACCGTTGCAGGGGTCAGCCAAATCCGATGCCCGGCCTGCCGCAACCGATAGTCAAATTCGGCATCCTCATTATGGGCAAACCCGGGATCGTATCCGCCGACCGACCGAAAGGCCGCCATCCTGATCAGTGCGTGATGTCCATGATCCACATATTTCCCGCTCGGCAGGGTGCGATGGGCTGACCCGCCATTGCCCAGATGCGCATTCTGTGTTGCGGCATTGATCCGCTGCAGCGATGCCTGTCCTTCGGCAATCATGCTGACGACGATACTGTCGGCATAGACCGATCCGGCCTGCTGCATCAGCACGTCACAATAATCATCCGGATAAGCGCAATGGGCATCGATCCGGATCAGATTCGTGGCCTGCCCATGATCCTGCGCCACGGCAAGGTTGATCCCCGCGCTTTGAATGCGGTCGGAATTGTGCAGCAGGGAAATGCGATCATCATTCACCGCGAAGTCGTTCACGATATCCAAGGTGCCGTCGGTGCTGCCACCATCGACAACCACGATGCGCCCACCAAGGCGCTGCATGGCTGGCGCCAGTTGACGCAGGATACGACCGATATGGTCGGCCTCGTTCAGGCAGGGGATGACAACCAGCGGATCAAAGACGACCGGCATTTCGGCTTCAGTTTCTTGCGGCATCAGGGGCTTTCGTACAGCGAGAGTGGATGTTCAGGGGAACAGAAGTCGCACACGGAAAATCACAATCAACAGAGTGGGTTCAGAATACGGGGGCGTTTTCACAAGCACACGGTAGTCCGCACCCGGTCGGCCAATCATTGCCGGTGAACCGGCAGGTTTTGGACACCCCATCGGATGCAGCCGGTTATTTCAGCAGTTTGTGTGCAATATGCCTGACAAAAGGGCTTGGTTTTCAATCAAGAAGCGGGGGGCAAGCCACCCCCTGAAGCATTGTTGAAAAGGGCATGATTTTGCGTAGTCCGGCGTGATCACACCTGTCAGACTTGCAATATATAAGGGTTGGGAGAATTCATGACATCCGCCGCCTTGATCATCCAGAAGGTGAGTTTTGATCACATCAGCCATGTGGCCCGCTTTATTCACGCGGAGTTATCCAGGCATTTTGGTCCCGATACCGGATTGATCATTTGCGATGAGATCGACAACGCGGCACATCCCGACAACGCCGTCATCTTTGTGATCGGAGAAGGTTTCCAACCGCATCGGCGACGACCGGGATGTTTTTACGTCTATCTGAACTTTTCGATTGTGTCGGTCATGGGAAACCCGCTGCAACTGAGCAAGGTTGGCTGGAGCGCGATCCGCCGCAAGCGCCGCATGCTGGCCGAAAAACAATCCGGTTTCGACCTGTTGCTGGATTATTTTGCGCCGCAAACCCGGCGGCTTCAGCGGCAATTGGACATACCGGTTATGGGGTTCGACATTGGTGTCGATCCCGCACTGATCGACCGCGCCGTTCCGCTTGCCGACCGGCCTTATGATATCTGCTTTGTCGGTGCCATGACCCCACGCCGACAACAGGTTATCGCGGAATTGGAGGGCTCAGGTTTGACCATCTCACCGCATTCTGGCGTCGTTTACGAGGATATCGCCGCACAATCGCGATGCTGCATCAATATCCACGCTTACAGGTCAAACCACCTTGAAATCCCGCGGATCATCGGCGCTGTCGCTGCCGGAACACCGGTCGTAACCGAATTGAGTTACGGGCTGCACACATTGATCCCGAGTGATCTGGTGAAGACTTCTGGGCTACGGCAGCTGTCCAAAATCGCCCGCAACCTTTGCCGTGACCCGGCCGCGTTGCAAAATATGCAGGCGCGGTCGTCCGAATGGTACGAAGAGAATTATCTGCCCCAATGTCGTGATAGCTGGGCAAACATATATGCGGCCGTGGAGAAAACGGCGGCCAATCAGAACAGGGAAGGTCCCCCGACCTGACGAGATCACGCACCAAGGAAAGACTGCCGATGATCCTGATTTCTTCATCGGATGTCTGCTTGGCCAGGCGCAAAATGTCGCGGCATCCTCTGCGATGACCGTGAGACCCGGCTAATCCACATCCGACATGCTGCCTGAAAAGATCCAACCCGGTGTCGCCGCCATACGCCGATACGCGTCGTCGCGGTGTTGTTCCGGCAGCGCATTCAACATGTCGTAGGTCTTTCGACCCAGGGCCTGTCTATGAGGTTGTGCAGATTTCTCTGCCAGCCACCCCAGGAATGCGGGGCCGCCATAGCCATATATGCGGGCGATTGCCTTCCCCTAGCATATCCATCAATTGAAATTATCAATTCTGAGATCAGCTGTGCCATGTCCAAGCCTGTCGTTTTTGTTGCATCTAAGGCAAGCTGTTCGCGTAGGCTTCAAGCTGCGTGGCGACCGTGCCCCACCCATCATAGAATCCCATATCTTCGTGGGTCTGGCGGGCTTCGGGTGATCGATGACGCGCTGTTGCGGAGTAGGTTGTCCCACCCTTCCCATCGTCAGCGAATTCGATGATTGCGGTCATGAAGGGATCGGTGGCGGGTTTCCAGCCTTCGCTATAGGTGTCAGTAAAGACCAGGCGTTCACCGTCCACGATTTCGAGATACACACCTTCGTTTTCCATCTTGTTGCCTTCGACATTCATCGTGGTGTTGAACTTGCCGCCGACCCGCAGGTCGATCTCGCAGGCGTCGATTCCGTGGGGTTTGGGCACGAAGAAGTGCTTGATATGCTCGGGCGTGATCCAGCACTCCCAAAGAAGGGCGCGGGGTGCATTTATCGTGCGGGTGAAGGTCAGGTCGGTTTTGGGGTCGAGTTTCATTTGTTCCGCTCCTGCATGAGGTTTTTGATGTAATCGTCAAAGCGGTCGAGCCGCCCTTCCCAGATCGCGCTCTGCTCGCTCAGCCAGTCCCTTGCGGGCGAAAATGCATCGGGTGCGAGCTGGCAGATACGCGTGCGGCCTTCCTTCTTGGATGTGATGAGGTTGGCGGCTTCGAGCTTCTTCAGGTGTTCCATGAACGAAGGCAGCGCCATGTCGTGTGGTTCGGCCAGTTCACTGACTGACGCCTCACCCCGTGCGAGCCGCTGGAGGATCATCCGACGCGTCGGATCACCGAGGGCGGAGAAGCACAGATCGAGGTTTGAATCATACTTAGACATGTCCCTAAGTAATAGGATTTTGCATTTGATGTCAATTAAACTAAGGAAATAACCTAAATGAAGGAGTAGCCAAAAACTTGGTTTATGACATAAAAGGCCTAAGACCTTTGGCGGATTGGCCTGAAATGCCAAGGCTTGTTATACAGGGTTATGGCCACTCTGGAACAGACCACCCAAACGCCGCTTTCTCCCGATACACCCAAGGGTTGGGCGCTGATTATTGATGATCATCCGCTGTTTTGTGACGCGCTTGAGTTGACACTGCGCGCGCTGGACAACTTCAAGGAAGTCGTGACTGCCCCCTGCATGGAGGACGGCCTGCGTATTCTGGAGGAGAAGAAGGCTCCGGCGCTGATCCTGCTTGACCTCAATCTACCGGATGTCAGTGGCCTTGATGGCCTGATCCGTATCAAGCGTTGTGCCGAGGAATGTCCTGTCGTCATTGTCTCATCTGTGACCGATAATGCCACGATCAATGGCGCCATTGCCGCGGGCGCATCGGGCTTTGTGCCCAAGCATTCGGGCCGCGCCGTGTTCAAGGAAGCGCTGGCCGAGATCGCCAACAAGGGTGTCTACAAGCCTGCGGGCTTTGTCGAGCCTGCGGCGACCAGTGATCAGGCGCAGGCCTTGTCGCGCCTGTCGTCGCTGACCAATCAGCAGGGCCGTATTCTGGAACTGATCTGCGAGGGCAAGCTGAACAAGCAGATCGCTTATGATCTGTCCATCGCCGAGGGCACTGTGAAAGCCCATGTGACCGCCATTATGCGCAAGCTGGGCGTGCAAAGACGGACCCAAGCGGTTCTGGTCGCGCAAGAGGCGCGCTTTTTTAACGTCTTGCCAAGTTCGAAATAGTCATCCTATCCTCTCCTTCCGGGGGGAAGATATCAAATGACCGCAGACCTTTCGTGTCGCGAAAGTTTGCTTTGCAGGGCGCAGGTGCGGTGTTCGACAACGCACCCGGTTGAGGCGTTGCGCGAGGATCTGGGTGACAGACCCCTGTCGCTGCTGGCGCTTTTCGTTACACCGCAGATCAGTTTCGATGCCGTCGTGCAGGAGGCAGAGCGGCTTTATCCTGACACCGATGTGGTTGCATGTACCACTGCCGGCGAGATCGGGCAGGACGGCTATGATGAGGGGCTGATTGTCGCGGTCGGGTTTCCGCAGTCCGATTTCGCCTCAACCTCTTTGGCTATTCGGGACCTTGATCAGTTTCAGGCCGCGTTTGAGATGGACCGAATTGCGCAGGAGCGGGTCGCACTTCTTGAACGCAGTGCCGATATGGAGGCCGGCTTTGCCTTTCTGATGATTGATGGGCTGTCCTTGCGCGAGGATACGGTGACCGCCAGCATATCCCCGGCCTTGCGTGATATGCCGCTCTTTGGTGCGTCTGCCGGGGACGGGGCCGCATTTCAGAACACGCTGGTTGCTTTGAACGGTCAGATTCTGACAAACGGTGCCGTTCTGAACATGATCCGCAGCCGTCATCGAACCGAGGTTTTCAGCCTCAACCATCTGATCCCGACTGAGACCCAGATGGTTGTGACCGATGCGGACCCGGAACGCCGCATCGTCAAGTCGATCAATGCCGAGCCGGCGGCCCGCGAATATGCCCGCATTGTCGGCAAGGACCCCGATCAGCTGGATCGTTTCACCTTTGCCTCGCACCCGGTTGTGGTGCGTATTGGCGGCGATCATCATGTGCGCGCGATCCAACAGGTTAATGAGGCGGGCGAGCTTGTGTTCTTTTCCGCTATTGATGAAGGCATGGTGCTGACGGTGGCAGAGCCGCAGAACATGGCCGCCCATTTGCGCGCAAAGATGGCGATGTTGTCGGAAAAGACGATGTTCACCGATATCATCGGCTGCGATTGCATTCTGCGCCGCATTGAAGCCGAACAGACGCAGATGACGCGGGAGTTGTCGCAGGTTCTGTCGGAATACAATGTGACCGGCTTTTCGACCTATGGCGAACAGATTGGCCCGCTTCACGTGAACCAGACCATGACCGGCGTTGCATTCTATCGCAAGGACGCGGCCAACTGATGTCTATCGTGAACCCCAATGATCCGATTGAGAAGCAGAACCAGAAGCTGCTGGTGATCGCGCAGTCGCTGATGCGGCGGGTGGAACAGAAGAATGATCAGTCAGGTCTGGCCTATCAGCAGTTCGAGCGTGCCGCACTTTTGGAGACGCAGGTCAGGCAGCGCACGAAGGAGCTGGAGCGCACGCTAGACCTGCTGCAGGAATCCAACACCCAGCTTGAGCATGCAAATGTCGAGACCGAGGCCGCCCGGTCCAACATTACCGAGGCGCTGGAAACCATCAACGAAGGTTTCGCCCTGTTTGATCCTGATGAAAAGCTGGCCCTGTTCAACAGCCGTTTTTGTCGTGACATCGCGGATGTCGCTGACCGGCTGGTCGAGGGGCTGCATTTTGACGACTATGTCAATCTGGTTTCGCGCAGTGAACATCTGGCCATTCCTGACAATGAGACACCCGCGGATTGGGCGGCCAAGCGGCTTTCACGCCATAACCGCGACCATGTCGTCTTTAATGTCAGGCTGACCTGGAACCGCTGGCTGCAGATCAGTGAACACCGCACCCCCCGGGGTGGCACCGTGATCCTGCAGACGGATGTGACCGACATCATGCGGCTGGAACGCCAGCAGCGCGACAAGATGCTGGATCAGCAGGCCAAGATATTGCAGGCGACGCTTGACCATCTGAATCAGGGCGTCTGTATCTTTGATCATGACAAGAAGCTGGTGGGCTGGAACAAGACATTTGATCGCATTCTTGCCCTGCCCCCGCAAAGCACGATTCACGGGCTGGAGTTTTCCGCCCTTTTGCATCTGTTGCGCAATGATCTGAAGTTTCATGGCGATTTCGATCATGACCGGCTTGAGACATGGGCGCATCGCAGATCACGCAGGCAGCCCATCGCGTTCGAGATCACGCGCAAGGACGTACAGATCCTGAGCGTTTTTGCGCAGGAAATGCCGGATCGAGGTTTCGTCATCAGCTTTACCGATGTCACGGCAGAGCGTGAGGCCGCACGCGCCCTGTTCGAGATGAATGAAACGCTGGAACGCCGTGTCATCGAGAGAACCGAGGAATTGGGCGAGGCGTTGGAAGAAGCCGAACGTGCCAATGCCTCCAAGTCGCGGTTCGTCGCAGCCGCCAGTCATGACCTGTTGCAGCCCCTGTCAGCGGCCAAGCTGTTCATGTCCTCCTTGGCGGATCGGATGGACGACCCGGAGGCCTTGGGTGTTTTGGGCAAGGCTGAAACCGCGCTGATGGGAGTCGAACATATTATCGAGGCGCTGCTTGATATCTCGCGCCTGGATGCGGGCAAGGCGGTATTTGATATTCAGTCGGTCCCCCTGTCCGCGGTGCTGAAACCGCTGCGCGATGAATTGACACCGATGGCACTGGCCAAGGGGCTGGACCTGCAGATCATCGATTCCAGCCTGAGCGTGATCAGTGATCCCGGTTATCTGCGGCGCATCTTGCAAAATCTGATCGCCAATGCGGTCAAGTACACGACCACTGGCCGCGTGATCGTTGGGGCGCGCCGCAATGGCGGGTCGGCCCGGATCGAGGTGTGGGATACAGGCGCCGGTATTGCCGAAGGCGACCGGCAAACGATTTTTCAGGAGTTTGCCCGGCTGGATCGCCATACGAATAGTGACGGGCTGGGTCTGGGCCTTGCGATTGTGGAACGCGCGGCCAAGGGGTTGGGTCACGATCTGAGCCTGTGGTCCAGCGTGGGCCAGGGCAGTTGTTTTTCGCTCAATACGCGTATCGCACCGGAAATGCGCCCAACCACCAAGGCCAGCCCGCAGTTGCAAAGTGACTGGAGCAATGCGCTGGACGGTATGATCGTTCTTCTGGTCGAGAATGACATGCAAGTGGCCCATGCCCTGTCGCTGATGATCGAGAACCACGGTGCAGAGGTTCTGCTGGCCCACAGCGCGCGGGAAGCGAAGGATTTGCTGGGTGAAATCCAGTTGGTCCCGGACGTCCTGTTGCTTGATTATCAGTTGGGGGCGGGGGCGCATGGGCTGTCCCTTTATGATGATATCCGCGAGACATATGGCCCAGTTCCGACGGCCATCATTTCGGCTGATCGGAGCATGGAGTTGCAGCAAGACTGCGGCGCGCTTGGCTTGCGCCTGCTGGCCAAGCCCATCGACAAGGAAAAACTGCTGGGCTTTCTGGCCGCGACCGATGTTGGCGCGGTGCAAACGCTGACGCCGAGGGCCGGGTAGCGCGACTGCTACGGCGCTTTTGCGTAGCGGTGCGATCATCACTTAGATCTCCTGTTTTGGGCGCGATAACCGCTGCGCACGTGTCATCCATTTGACCCCGTGGAAATTATATCTTGCCGAAACCGGTTTCGGAACTGAGACTGATTCCCGGGGGAGACATCATCATGCGCGGCGAGCCCGAGCGGCCTATCGGCACACATACGCGAAAACGCATCACAATTTCAGATGTTTCGGACGCGCTTGGCCTGACCAAGTCCACCGTGTCGCGCGCCCTGAATGATTACCCCGACATCTCTGACAGCACCCGATTACGTGTTCGCCGGATGGCCGAAAACATGGGTTATCGCCCGCTGAGCCACGCGCAGGCCATTAAGACAGGGCTGACCAAGTCGCTTGGCCTTGTCATCCAACTGGCCGACCATGATTCACACCGCCCGTTTCTGGCAGAGTTTCTTGCCGGTTTGTCGCAAGGTGCAAGCGCGCAAGGCTGGACGCTGACAATTGCCGCCTCTGACAGCCCCGCGCATACGATTGAAACCATGCAGACCATGATCGGCGACCGCAAGGTTGACGGCTTCATATTGCCGCGGGCGCAGGTCGATGACGAACGGGTCGCGTTCTTGCGCGCTGCAGGCGTCCCCTTTGTCCTGTTTGGGCGCAGTCCTGATCCGACCGGGTGCGCGTGGTTTGATGTTCTGGGTGAAGATGCGATGCGCGATGCGGTCGAGCATCTGGCCGGTCTGGGGCACCGCCACATCGGGTTCATCAACGGCGGCGCGCGGTACACTTATAGCCGCCTGCGCCACGAGGGGTTTTTGGCGGCGATGGAAGGTGCCGGTTTGTATTTTGATGCCTCGCATATGTGCGACGAGGCAGTGACAATTCAAGCAGGCAAAGATGCCGGGCACCGCATTCTGATGGCCAAAACCCCACCCACGGCGATCATTTGCGCGGTCGATATGGCCGCGCTGGGTGTATATCGCGCGGCAGCCGACCTGGGCGTGGCCATCGGCACCGACCTGTCCGTGATATCCTATGACGGCATTCCGGAAGGGGCCTATGCCACACCGCAGCTCAGTACGTTCGCGGTCGATTTCACCGAATCCGGCAAGCGACTGAGCACGCTGCTGATCCGCCGGATTAGGGGCGAGGCCCCGGAAGATTTGCGCGAAACGGTTCGGCCCGTGTTCCTGAACCGGGGGTCTGCCGGTCCGCCAGCGAAAAGTTCACGGCAATTGGCCCAGGCCATTGCCCGCCACACCAAGTGACGTGCTTCAAAGGGAGGAAGACCATGAAAATCCAAAGCAAATACACGTTGATGATCGGGGCGGCCACAGTGCTGGTTCTGTCATCACTGGCAGCCAGCGCGGAGACCCTGCGCTTTTGGACGACAGAGGAACAGCCAGAGCGTCTGGCCCGCCAAGAACAGATGGCGGCCGATTTCGCCGCTGCATCCGGACATACCGTCGAGGTGATTCCGGTGTCGGAAAACGATCTGGGCACGCGGGCAACCGCGGCGTTTGCCGCCGGTGATCTGCCTGATGTGATTTATCACAGCCTGCAATACGCCCTGCCTTGGGCAGAGGCCGGCATTCTGGATACGGATGCGGCGACGGATGTTGTTGAAAACCTGGGCGCCGACACGTTTGCGTCCGGCGCACTTGCCATGGCCGCAACGGCGGACGGTTATGCGTCGGTTCCTGTCGACGGCTGGACACAGATGATTGTCTACCGTGCCGACAAGTTCGAAGAGGCCGGGCTGGAGCCGCCCACATCCTATGCCAATGTGCTGGCCGCCGTTGAGGCGTTGCACAATCCGCCTGAGATGTATGGGTTCGTCGCGGCGACCAAGATCGACGAAAACTTCATGAGTCAGGTGCTTGAGCATGTATTCCTAGCAAATGGTGTGTCGCCTGTTGGCCCTGACGGGATCATCGAGCTTGATGAGGCGGCAACCGTCGAGGTGCTGGAATTCTACAAGGCCATCGCAGAGGCATCGCCACCTGGCGATCTGTATTGGGATCAGTCCCGGTCGCTATACTTTTCCGGCAATGCCGCAATGATCATCTGGTCGCCCTTCATTCTGGACGAATTGGCGGGCTTGCGTGACAGCGCGCCGCCCACCATCAACGACGACCCCACAACCCGCGATCTGGCGGCGGCGACCGGGATCGTGACGAACTTTTCGGGACCGTCCAACCCGGATGGTGCGGCCTGGGCCGACATTCGTTACTTTGGAATCACATCTGATGCGTCCACCGATGCTGCGATGGAATTTGTCGAATACTCGATGAACGAAGGCTATGGCCAGACCCTGTCCATCGCGCCTGAAGGCAAATTCCCGGTCCGTCGTGGTACAGCCGACGCGCCTGCACAATTTTCTGAACTATGGGCCACGCTTGATGTGGGCGTGGATCGCAAAGCGCCGCTTGGTGAGCTGTATGACCAGGCGATGATCGATGAAATCGTCGGCGGCCTGGATGTGGCCCAGCGCTGGGGTGTAGCCGACGGGCAGTTGGCGACCGCATCAAAGGTCATCAACAGTCAGGTGATCAACCGCCTTGTGCGCGAGTACATCGATGGGGTGCGGGATGCATCCGCAACGGTAGCCGAGCTGAACGCGGCCATCGCAAGCGTCGAATAGTGCAAGCTGCGGCGAGGCAGACATAGCGCTGCCCCGCCCGTTCAACTTTCGCTGCGGAGTATTGGCCGATGTCGGACGCTATCCCACCGAAAACAACCGGTCCACTGGCCCGATTGGAGGCTCGGCTGGCCTGGGGTTTGCTGGCCCCCACGATCATTGCTGTGGCACTGGTCGTGATCCTGCCGCTGCTGGCGATCTTCTGGATCAGTGTGAAGCCCGTGTCGCTGGCCGATCTGCGTCCGCCGGAGGTAGTGCTGCGCGAAGATATCCGAGGCGATGCCGAAGCCGCGGGGGATGAGGCCAATATCCGCTATCGTCTGCGTAACTCATCGCAGGATCAGCCGATCCTTGGCGTCACGTTCGCCGATACGATCCCTGAGGGTCTGACAATAACTGACCTGGACCCGCGCTGCACGTTGGCGGACCGGCAATTGCGCTGTGATCTGGGCGATTGGGAGGGTGGATTTCGTGAAAATCTGATGATTCCTGTGACCGTCGGTCAGGCCTATTTGGATAACGCCCAGCGCCCGCAGGATAGCCAAGCGACGGTGACCGGCACGGCATCAAATGTGCTAACCAACGATACTTTCACGCTGGACAATTTCAGGCGTGTTTTTGACGGGCAGGAGTTCTGGTCGGTCCTGTGGGTCACGCTGTTCTACACCGTTTTCGGCACCATCGGCGCACTAGTGTTCGGTCTGTTTGCGGCGCTGCTGCTGAACAAATCTTTCAAGGGTCAAGGTATCCTGCGCGGATTGTATCTGTTTCCCTATGTCTCGCCCATCATCGCCGTCGCATTCGCGTGGATCTTGCTGTTCGATCCGTTTTCGGGCTCGGCCAATGCGCTGCTGATCCAGATGGGGGTAACCGAAGAAAGCATCAATTTCTTCGGTCAACGCCCGCTGGCGCTGATCATGGTCACGGTGTTCGAGATATGGCGCTATTTCCCGCTGTCGTTTCTGTTCATTCTGGCCCGCATGCAGTCCATCGACAGCGACATGTATGAGGCCGCCGATATGGATGGCGCGTCACCGTTTCAGCAGTTCTGGGCGCTGAGCGTTCCGCAACTGCTGGGTATATTGTCGGTTCTGTTTTTGCTGCGGTTCATCTGGACGTTCAACAAGTTCGACGACATCTTCCTACTTACCGGCGGGAACGCCGGCACGCGCACACTGACAGTGAATGTCTATGAACAGGCCTTTGCGGTATCGAATATCGGGGCCGGTGCCGCCGTCGCTGTGGTGATCTTTGGCTGCTTGCTGCTGTTTTCTGCCTTTTTCTTTCGGTTCATCAGCCGGGAGGAAGGGCTATGAAGGCGCTGCGTTTCGGTTACGTCACCGCACCATTGCTGGGTATCTTCTGGACGTTTGTGATCGCGACAACTGTCGCTGTCGCGATGAGCTTTGCCACCGGATCAGCATTCCGTCCCTTTGGCCTCGGATCGCTTGTCTGGGGGGTGGTGATCGGATTTGCCTCTCTGCCTGGTCCGATCTGGCGACCGGCCCTTGCTGCGGTTTTCGCTGCACTTGCCAGCTACTGGGGCTTCGGGCCAATCCTGATTGGTGATGGCGTCTCGGCCCTGTCGGTGGCGCTGGGTGCTGTTGCCACCGCGGGATTTGCGGCACTCGGTCTGCGCATCATGCTGGATGATGTGAAAATTGGCGCGATCAATCGTCACATTTTCGAGGCGGCGGTGATCAAGTTCCTGACTGGTGTCGGCTATATCTTCTTCACTGCGATTGTGCTGATCCCCTTTTATGTGATGGTTCTGACCAGTCTGAAAAATCAGGCAGAGTTGATACAGAACCCGCTCGATTTCTCGATTGATCTAGGCCAAGGCTGGGGCCTGTTCCGATCCTATGAAGAGCTGTTTACGCAGTTCAATTTCGGCACTTACCTAACAAACTCTTTCCTGATCTCTGTGCTTACAGTGATCATCACGCTGCTTTTTGCGGTTCCCGGTGCCTATGCCGTCGCACGGCTGCGATTCCAAGGGCGCGCTGCGTTTTCGCGGTCTATCCTGTTGATTTACATGGTGCCGATGATCGTGCTGGCTTTGCCGATCTACATTGCTTTTTCCATGACAGGCCTGCGCAATTCGCTAGCGGGGATCATCATGATCTATCCAGTCACCACGATCCCAGTCGCGCTTTATATGTTGCAGGGTTACTTCCGCGGTCTTCCCGCAGAGGTCGAAGAAGCCGGGTTGATGGATGGTCTGTCACGCTTGCAGGTGATCTGGAAGATCACCTTGCCCCTGTCGCTGCCTGCCATGGCGTCGGTATCACTCTATGTTTTCATGATCGCATGGAACGAATTTCTGCTGGCGTTCATGCTGCTGGACGACCCCAGCAAATTTACGCTGACGCGGGGCATTGCATCGCTCAACTCATCTGAAATTCCGCGACAGCATCTGATGGCCGGTTCGGTGATTGCGACCGTTCCGATCATGGCGCTGTTTCTGGGCTTGGAACGCTTTATGACGAAAGGGCTGACCGCCGGGTCGGTAAAGGGCTGATGACTGATCTTGACGCACAGGCGCGCGCCATTCTGCGCGGAAACGATAAGGGTGGCTATACGCTGCCCACACATGGGCTTTATCCTTATCAGTGGAACTGGGATTCCGCCTTTGCCGCTTGGGGTTTTGCAACCTTTGACAATTCCCGCGCCTGGGACGAACTGGATACACTGATGGCCAGCCAGTGGGATACCGGGATGGTTCCGCATATCATCTTTCACCAACCCGACCCGGGCTATTTTCCCGGACCCGACGTGTGGGGGACCGGTCAGTCGCCGGCGACCTCCGGCATCTCGCAACCGCCCGTGGCGGCCACGCTCGCCCGACTGATCTGGGACATGGACCCGCAGGCCGGGCGGGACCGGATCGCGGTCCTTTATCCAAAACTCGTCGCATGGCACCGGTGGTGGCACGAGGTGCGGTGCACCCATGGCCCAGTCGCCATTATCCACCCATGGGAAAGTGGGCGCGACAATTGCCCCGACTGGGATATCGGAATGGCGGGCGTCGATGGCACCCGTGTTGGCCCCTATACGCGCCGCGACACGGGCCATGTGAACCCCGACATGCGACCCACCAAGGAGGATTACGACCGCTATATTACTATGGTGGAATATGGCCGATCCGTTGATTGGGATCAGGACCGTATAGTAGCCGACGGGCCGTTTCTGATGGCTGATCCGGGGATCACGTTCATCCTGTTGCGCGCACATGACGATCTTGCCGCGATAGGCCGCGCCCTTGGCCACGATGTCAGCGAGATCGAGGGCTGGGCGGGCGCATTGCGCGCCGCACTTCCGGCGCTTTGGAATGACAAACTGGGCGCCTATGACGCTAAGGATCTGCGCACGGACCGCTTTGCCGGTATTTTGGGGTCGGGCGCGTTTCTGGCCTATCTGGCAGATGCCGAAAACCCGGCATTGGATACCCAGTTGATGCGTGTCTGGAACGCCGTGACATACGGGATTCCGTCTGCTGATCCAGAATCGGTCAGTTTCAATCCGCGCAAGTACTGGCGCGGTCCGACATGGCCCGTTGTCAACGCGCTGCTGGCCCTTGGTTTCAAAGGCTCTGGCCGGACCGATCTGGCCGAGCGCTTACGGAGCGAGACCGAAACGCTGATCCGGCAGCATGGGTTTTATGAATATTTTGATCCGCTCGACGCGACACCCTGTGGCGGGGCCGATTTCAGTTGGACCGCGGCCATCTGGTTGACGTGGGCGCGGCATCACCCTGACACCGCTTTGAAGGGAGCTGCTTGATGGCGTCAATTGCATTGAAAGCTGTTGAAAAGTGGTTTGGCGCTGTTCAGGTCATCAAGGGCGTCGACCTTGAGGTCAATGAGGGTGAATTCATCATCTTTGTCGGCCCGTCGGGCTGCGGGAAATCCACTTTGTTGCGGATGATCGCGGGGCTAGAGGAGACATCGCGCGGCCAGATCATGATCGGGGACCGGGACGCTACCGCCGAACCACCCAGTAAGCGCGGGCTTGCCATGGTGTTTCAATCCTACGCGCTTTACCCGCATATGTCGGTACGCGACAATGTCGGGTTTCCGCTGAAATCGGCAGGGCTACCTACGGACGAAATCAAGGAAAAAGTGGACGAGGCCGCACGGGTCCTGAAACTTGATGCCTATATGGACAGGCGCCCCAAGGACCTGTCTGGCGGTCAACGCCAGCGGGTGGCCATTGGCCGGTCTATTGTGCGCGACCCCACGGCGTTTCTGTTTGATGAACCCCTGTCAAACCTTGACGCCGCCTTGCGGGTCGAGATGCGCTATGAGATTGCCAAGCTGCATCAGGCGCTGAAATCGACGATGATCTATGTCACCCATGATCAGGTGGAGGCCATGACATTGGCCGACCGGATCGTGGTGCTGGATGCGGGCAAGATCGCGCAGGTTGGCACGCCGCGCGAGCTGTATGAACGGCCTGCAAACCTGTTCGTGGCCCAATTCATCGGATCGCCCCGGATGAATGTGATGCCTGCGGATCAGGTCAGTGGCACAGAAGTCCCTGCCGGTACGGTCCACCTTGGCATTCGCCCCGAACACATCAGTCTGATCCCTGACGGTGATGGCCATCTGCATGGTATTGTGGATGTGCTGGAATATCTGGGTGCGGATACATTTGTGGTGACCGATTGCGGAGCAGCGGGACAGATTACGGTGCGCATCATGGGAGATACAGATCTAAAACCCGGCAACCAAGTCAGCCTTCAATTCAGCGTTCCGCATATGCATTTCTTTGATGCCGAGGGGCTGCGCACCTGATCGCGAAATCAAATCTCTTGTAACGAATCCCTTCGTGTCATTTAGTTCCCGGCGGGGGACGAACTGATTGACAGATAAGACAATTATCGTTGTGGGGGCCGGGATTGTCGGCGTGTCGACGGCGCTGTGGCTGCAGCGCGACGGCTTTGATGTCACCCTTGTGGATCGCGAAGGACCGGCTGCGGGCACGTCCTATGGCAATGCCGGTATTCTTGCGGCGGGGTCGATTGTGCCGGTCAGTGTGCCGGGCCTTTGGCGCAAGGCGCCGGGGCTTTTGTTGGATCCCGACCAGCCGCTGTTTCTGAAATGGCGCTATCTGCCCCGCCTGCTACCGTTCTTGCGCCAGTATCTGGCGCAGGCCCGCAATGTCGATCACATCGCTGCCGCGCTGTTTACGCTGTTGCAAGATGCGGTCGATCAGCATCACGCGCTGGCGGGTGGCACGGATGCCGCCGCCTATCTGAGCGATGACGACTGGATTTACGGCTATCCTGATCGCGCCGCCTATGAGGCCGAAAGCTATGGCTGGGATATCCGCCGCAAACATGGTGTCCGGTTCGAGGAGATGACAGCGGATATGCTGGCCGCCCATGACCCCGCGCTGGCCGGACGGTTCGGGTTTGGTGTGCGTTTGTTGCAGCATGGTCGGATCAGCGATCCGGGTGCTTATATCACTGCACTTGCCGCCCGTTTCGCCGCTGAGGGCGGCACGATCCGGCAGGCCACCGTCACCGACATCATCCTGTCGGACGAGCGATGTTCCGGGCTTGAGACGGATCAGGGTGTGCTGCGTGCGGGTCAATATGTGCTGACGCTGGGCGCGTGGTCCGGTCCGCTGGCGCGCAAGCTGGGGATCACCGTGCCGCTGGAATCGGAACGCGGCTATCACATTGAGTTCGTGAACCCGTCGATCAGTTTGCGGGATACGATCATGGTGGCGGCGGGCAAGTTCGGCATGAACACGATGAAAGGCAGGTTGCGCTGTGCTGGCGTGGTGGAATTCGGCGGGCTTGATGTGCCGCCTTCTGCCGCGCCGTTTGCGTTGCTGCGCAGGCAAGTGGCAGCCTTGTTTCCTGACCTGACATATGATCGGGTGGACGAATGGATGGGGCACAGGCCCAGCACGGCAGACTCGCTTCCCGTGATCGGACGCGCGCCTAAGGCAGAGAATGTGCTGCTGGGCTATGGCCATCAGCATGTCGGCCTGACGGGTGGTCCCAAGACGGGGCGTTGGCTGGCCGCGCTGGCTGCCGGGCGTCCCCCGAATACGGACCTTGGGGCCTATGCCCCCAATCGCACGACCCGGAGATAACCCGGGCATGACACACCAAAGGAGAGGACGAACAATGATGTTAAGAACATTGCTGGCGACGTCGGTCGCAACGCTTGCCCTGACGGGTACTGCATCGGCTGAAAACTGGGATATGCCGATGGCCTATCCGGCCAACAACTATCACACGGAAAACGCCCAGATGTTTGTGGATGCGGTCCGTGAGTGCACGAATGGAGAGCTGGAAATCACCATCCATGCCGGTGGTTCGCTGTTCAAGGGTGACGAGATCAAGCGCGCTGTGCAGGTGGGCGAAGCCCAGATTGGGGAGCGTTTGCTGTCGGCCCATGCCAATGAAAACGCGGTGTTTGGATATGATTCCGTTCCATTCCTTGCCACATCGTTCGAGGCGTCCGATGCCCTGCGCGATGCTGCCCGCCCGACGTTGAATGCACTGCTGAACGAACAGAACATGACCCTGCTCTATTCTGTGCCATGGCCACCCCAGGGTCTGTATTTTGCGCAGGAGGTCAACAACCTGGCTGATGCGGCAGGTCTGAAGTTCCGGGCCTACAATGCCGCGACGGCCCGTGTCGCGGAGTTGGCCGGCATGGTTCCGACCCAGATCGAGGCGGCGGAACTGAAGCAGGCGCTGGCCACAGGGGTCGTGCAGGCATTCATCTCGTCCGGTTCGACCGGGGTGGATGAAAAGGTCTGGGAAGACCTGACCAATTTCTACGATGCCAAGGCGTGGCTGCCGCGCAATTCGATCTTTGTGAACAATGATGCGTTCAACGCCCTGCCGGCCGCATCGCAGGAATGTCTGATGACCCATGCCGCCGAGGCTGAGGCGCGCGGGTCGGCCAAGGCGGCAGAACTGGCTGGCGGGTTCCTGGCAACACTGGCTGACAACGGGTTGGCCGTGTCAGAGCCGGGCGAGGAACTGGCCAATGATCTGGCTGAAATCGGCGTGACCATGACGGCCGAATGGCTGGAACAGGCAGGCGAGGCGGGCAACGCCATCGTCGACGCCTATTCGAACTAGGTTGACTGTTGGCCCCTGCTGATGCGGGGGCCCTTTCGCCATTTCACAGACAATGAAGAAGGAGCCAGCCGTGCGCAGCCTGCTGGACGGACTTTATAAAACCTCTGGCATGGCAGCGGCGATTGCCCTGATCGCCATTCTGGCCCTTGTGACGGCCCAAATGGTTGCCCGCTGGGCCGGGCAGATTTTTCCGGGTGGCGCGCAATATGCGGGCTATGCGATGGCGGCAACGTCGTTTCTGGCGATGGCCTATACCTTCAATCATAATGCCCATATCCGCGTTGCGCTGTTCGTGTCGAAATCCGGACGCTATCGCCGGGCGGTTGAGATCTGGTGCTATACGCTGGCCAGCCTGTCTGCCCTGTTTCTGGCTTGGTACGCGGTCAAGGCGACCCTGCTGTCGGCCCGGATCAACGATATTTCGCAAGGGCAGGATGCGACGCCACTGTGGATTCCGCAGACATTCATGGCGATTGGGGCCGTTATCTTTGCCATTGCTGTTGTCGATAATCTGCTCCGCCTGGTTTTGACGAATTATCAGGGCGTGGACGCGCATGAGGACCCGATTGACTGGGCCGCCACCGTGCTGGGGTCCCGCACCAGCCGTGCGATCATGGTGGGGGTCGTCCTGCTGGTGGTCTATGCCGGGGTGCAGGCGATGACTGGGTTTGATCGCGATGCGGTTGCGCTGAAGATCGGGATCTTTCTGTTCGTGATGTTCTTTCTGCTGGGCACCGGGATCTGGGTCGGGCTGGCCCTGATGGGGGTCGCCTATATCGGGATGGTCGGGTTCACGACGCGCAATCCGGGCAATGCGATGATCATCACCGTCTGGACCAGTGCGAGCAGTTGGACACTGACCGCCCTGCCCTTGTTCATCTGGATGGGCGAGGTTCTGTATCGGACCCGCCTGTCGGAGGATATGTTTAAAGGCCTGGCCCCGTGGCTGGCCCGCATTCCGGGCGGGTTGCTGCATACCAATGTCGTCGGTTGCACGGTGTTTGCGGCTGTCTCGGGATCGTCGGCGGCGACGCTGACAACGGTAGGCAAGATGTCGATCCCGGAGTTGCAGAAACGCGGCTATCCGGAGTTCATGACGGTGGGGACGCTCGCCGGGGCCGCCACGCTGGGCCTGATGATACCCCCATCGCTGACGCTGATCGTCTACGGAGTGACGGTCAAGGAAAGCATCACCAAGCTGTTCATGGCGGGTGTCCTGCCGGGGCTGGTGCTGGCAGCGATGTTCATGGCTTATATCGTGGCGTGGTACTATCTGCGTCCGGGCGAGCGGCCCGAACCGGAACCGCGTATCGGCTTTGCCGCGGCGTTGAAGAACTCGACATTGCTGATCCCGGTGATTGCGCTGGTCGTCGTGGTGATCGGGTCGATGTATACAGGCTATGCCACCCCGACCGAGGCTGCGGCGTTTGGCGTGATCGGCGCGCTGATCCTCGCCGCGCTGCAAGGATCGCTGAACTGGGACACGTTTATGGACAGCCTGCTGGGGGCCACGCGCACAAGTGCGATGATCGCCTTGATCCTGATGGGGGCTGCTTTTTTGTCGCTGTCCATGGGGTTCACCGGATTGCCGCGCGCGCTGGCCGCGTGGATCGCCACGTTCAATCTGTCACCGGTGGCCCTGATCGCCGCCCTAACGGTGTTCTACATCATCATCGGGATGTTTCTGGACGGGATATCGGCGGTCGTCCTGACCATGGCGATTATTGAGCCGATGATCCGGGCGGCAGGCATCGACCTGATCTGGTTTGGCATCTTTATCGTCGTGGTGGTCGAGATGGCCCAGATCACCCCGCCCATCGGGTTCAACCTGTTTGTCCTGCAATCCATGACCAAACACGACATCACATATATTGCCAAGGCCGCATTGCCGATGTTCGGGATCATGGTGCTGATGGTAGGCGTTCTGGTGGTGTTTCCGGGGCTGGCAACGTGGTTACCAGAGCAGTTGTTGACCCGATGACCGGGTTCATCGGGGTGCTGATGCTGGACACCGCGTTTGAGCGGGTGATTGCGGATGCAGGTAATCCCGACAGTTACCACCGCCCTGCCCGGCTGCGGGTCGTCGAAAATGCGGGCAGCCCCGAGATTGTCCGCGATGGGTTACCTAGTCCTGAACTGGTCGACGCGTTCTGTCTGGCCGCGCAGGAATTGGAGGCGGCGGGTGCTGTCGCGATCACCTCCACCTGCGGTTTTCTTATCAGCGTGCAGGACAGGATTGCGGCGGCGGTCACCGTTCCGGTGATGGTGTCCGCCCTGTCCCTGTTCCCGCTGATCCGTGCTGCCCATGGCAACAGGCCCGTGGGGATCTTGACCGCATCGCGCCAGCAGCTTGGGCCAAAGGCATTGGGGGCCGCAGGGGCCGTGCCGGATCAGGTCAGGATTGCCGGGTTGGAAGATTGCCCGGCCTTTGCGCAGGCGATCCTTGTGCGGAAATCGGACCAGCCGGCCAGAATTGACCGGCAGGGGATTGCGGATGCGGCGGTGGCGCGTGCCCTGATGTTATGCGACGAAACCCCCGATCTTGGCGCCATCCTGCTGGAATGCGGCAACCTGCCGCCCTATGCAGATGCGATCACTGCTGCCACAGGCAAGCAGGTTTATTCCATCCTTGATGCGGCGCGGCTGATCGCGCCCTGACCCCGGATTGACCCCGACCCGCCCATCAGCCAATTGTGGGACGAAGAGAAGGAAAACCAGCGATGATCATCGGCCATATCGGCGCACGTGCGGGCAGCAAGGGTGTGCCCAACAAGAATTTCCGGATGCTGCGTGGCAAGCATCTGATCGACTGGTCGCTGGATCAGCTTTTTGCCACCGAACGGGTGGATCATGTGGTCGTGTCCACGGATTCAGAGAAGATGTATGAGCACGCGATCAAGCGCGGTTGTCTTGATATCGGTCTGCGTCCTGCGGAACTGGCCACGGATACGGCGGCCAAGTGGCATGTCTGGCAGCATGCCCTGGGCGAGGTGGAAAAGCAGACGGGCCCTGCGACTGCATTTCTGGACCTTGATTGCACATCGCCGTTGCGCCTGCCTGAGGATATCGAGGCCGGGCTGGACCTGTTCGCGCGCGCCGCGCCGGATATGGTCATGTCCTGCTGCGAAAGCCGCAAAAACCCGTATTTCAATATGCTGGAATTGGATAAGTCAGGCGCGCTGCATGTATCCAAACCGCTGCCGCATGGGGTCGTTGCCCGGCAACAGGCGCCGATGGTTTATGACCATGTGGGCCTGGTTTACGTGGTCAAGCCGGACTACCTGCGCAGCGCGCAAAGCCTGTTTGAAGGGCACGTGATCCCGCTGGTCGTGCCGAATGAACGGGGGCTGGACGTGGACAGCCCGTTTGACTGGGACGTGATTGAGTACCTTCTGGGCAAACAGATTGCCGAAGGTCTGCGCGATCCGGCCTAGCGCCAGCCTTGCCAGAACCACAATGCGTTCTGCTTGGCTCTGAAGCTCTTGGTCAGGGCATTTGGATCGTATTCCGTCCTGATCCACTCATCAATCGCGATGGGTGATTGGGCGATGCGGGCGGCGTAGACATCGAGGAAATGATCGAGGATGCCAGTTTCGCTGCGACGAACGTGGATATAGCGGAAACTCAGTTGCTTTTGGGCGACCTCCAGCGGGGTGTCTTCATAGAGCATCAAGTAGATCGCTGCAGCCAAACCGGTACGGTCGGCGCCCGATTTACAATGCATCAGAAAAGGCCGTTCGATTGTCTCAAAAGCATCAAGCAACCGGGTCAGTTCATCAACCGTCGGCGCGCGTCGGGCGGCCATCTGGGTTGTCACCAGGTTCAGCCCTAGCGCCTCGCAGCTTTCAACTTCGAACAGGTAATGCGGCTGCGTGGCCGGGCCGCGCAGATTGAGCACGGTCTTGATCCCCATCGCGGCATACCGTTCGAACCGTTTGTGATCAGGGTGGTTGGACCTATAGGCGCCGGGCGCGAATTCTTCGAAATTGTGCCAGTTCTTGCGCAGGATCCCGTGATCCAGCCAGTTCACGTGCCATGTGGATTTCCGGCGCTCTGCCGGGTTGGTGATGTCATGGCCAAAGGAATTGCGCCAGGCGCGTTCCTTTTCTTCCAGAACTTGAAGCACTCTTCGGATCATCGCGGCCTGACCATACACGTTTCCCTGTCACTTGGCCCATCGTGCACCGTATTGCAATGGTACGGGGCCAATTGCTCCGCCGCGTCAAACCACATAGATATCCATCAACACTGGATGCAGGAGTAGCAGGATGAAAATCGCGGGACGCGAGATCGGGCCGACACACCCGCCGCTTGTCATTGCCGAGATCGGGATCAACCATGGCGGTGATCTGGATGTGGCCAAGGAGATGGTGCGTCTGGCCGCCGGTGCGGGCTGCGAAATGATCAAGCATCAAACCCACATTATCGAAGACGAGATGACCGAAGAGGCCAAATCGATCTTTCCGCCCAATGCAGATGTGTCGATCTGGGATGTCATGGCCGCCTGTGCGCTGTCGCTGGAGGATGAGGCAGAGCTGAAGCGGTACACCGAAAGCCTAGGCATGATCTGGATCTCGACCCCGTTCTCGCGGGCGGCGGCCGATTTTCTGAATGACCTTGACGTGCCTGCCTTCAAGATCGGATCGGGCGAGGCCGATAACCTGCCCTTGATCCGCCATATCGCCCGGATGGGTAAACCGGTGATCATGTCGACGGGCATGCAGAGTATCGAGACGATCCGGGCGTCGGTCGATATCCTGGATCAGGCGGGGATTGATTATGCGCTGCTGGAATGCACCAACCTGTATCCGTCGCCGCCCGAAATCGTATCGCTTCAGGGTGTGACTGACCTGAAGGCGGCGTTTCCAAACGCCGTGGTCGGGTTCTCGGACCATTCCATCGGGCCTGAAATGGCGCTGGCCTCGGTTGCGCTGGGGGCAAGCATCCTCGAGCGGCACTATACCGATACCCGCTATCGCAAGGGCCCCGATATAATCAATTCCATGGACCCGTCAGAACTGCGCCACATCATCGACCGGTCGCGCGAAATTCACACGGCGCTGATGAACCCCAAGCAACGAACAACCGCCGAAGATGATGTCTACCGCTTCGCCCGCGCGTCGGTTGTGGCTGACAAGGACTTGCCGGCGGGTCATGTCATTGGCGAAGCCGACATCTGGGCCCGCCGCCCTGGATCGGGCGAAATTGCGGGGTATGATTTTGACAAGGTGGTGGGGAAGACGCTGACGCGCGCTGTCACGCACAATACGCAGTTGAAGTGGGGCGATCTCGCGTGAGCTTCGACAAAAGAAAGCTGAAACGCGAGTTGAAGCGACCGGTCGATCAGCTTCGGGCGGCACTGCTTTACCCGTTCGAGATTTACTGGAAATACGCCCACGATCGCGACTTCCACACCAATATCAGGATGACAAATGGAGAACAGCCAGTCGACCGGAAGGTGGCTATTTATCTGATTTATCAGCCAAAAAAGCTTGCCGAGTCGACCCTGGTCACCTGTGAGCATCTGCAACGACACGGATATGCGGTTCTTTTGGTGTCGAACACGGCGCTTTCGGATGAATCCAAACAACGGCTCAAACCCGTGACATGGAAGATCATGGAAAGGCCGAATTTCGGGTATGATTTCGGGGGCTATCGTGACGGCGTGAGATTCATTCAGGACAGCGATCTGTCGCTGGATGCGATGGTGATCCTGAACGATAGCATGTGGTGGCCGGTGTTTGAAAATGACACGACGCTGGCCCGCATGGAAAGATCTCAGCACGATCTAATGGGAATGATCATCCGGCCATTTGGCAAGCGGCGAAAGGCGATGTCTGAACGCCCGCAGCACCTGCAATCCTACTTCTATTGGTTCAATGCAAAGGCCATTTCATCAAAAGCGTTTCGAGATTTCTGGGATCGTTATCTGCCGTCCAGTTTCAAGTATAATGCCATCCGTCGAGGCGAGTTGAAATTCACCGAGGCGATGAAATCCGGTGGACTGTCAATCGGAACGCTGATCCGTTTCGATGATTTTTTTGACGCGTTACGCCAAAAGCCCAGCGATTATCTGAACAAGGTACTCGGTTATGCTGCCTACAAAAATGCGGCGCAAACGGCGCAATCGCACGCATTGCAAGACGCAGCGACAAAAGATGATGTGTGGCGTGAAAATGTGTTTGAGTTCATCAATCATGTCGAAGCCACAAGCGAGTTTCATATGTCTTTTCAGGTTAACTGTATGGATTTACTAGGGCTTAATCACACCAAGCGCTCTTCAGGTGAACCAAAGGACTCGCCACACCATGTGGCCCGCGATCAGTTTCTTAAAGCGGTTGAAAATGCTGACCTTCCAAGTCCAATCCCGTTGGTCTTGGCCGAGATTGAAGAACGACACCGGATCGGTGCGCAGGCCGTGGGGCGCTAGGCGATGCGCGAGCGCCTTGATACTATTCCGATCCACCTGATCAATCTCGAACGTTCGGAGAAGCGCCGCGCAACGATGCAAAACCGCCTTGATGCCTTGGGTCTTCAGCACCACTGGTTCAGGGCGCGCGATGGGCGGGTTGATTGGGAGAAACTTGCTGACTCCGTCGATATTCCGACCTTTGAACGCAATACCGGTCGCAAGGTCATGAAAGCGGAAATCGGGACATACCATTCGCATTTGGGCGTCTGGCAGGCCTTCCTGAAAACGGACCAGGATGTGGCATTGATATTGGAAGACGACGTAGTTTTTCATGATGACTTTGTTGATGCGGTGAACGCTGCACTTGCGCAGAAGGACCGTTGGGACTTTCTCAAACTCAACAAGATAAGGGCGCAGTATCCCACACAACGCGGAGAGATCGGCTCCTACACGCTGAACGCCTATGTCGGGTCAGCAACCGGCCTTGGGGCATATCTCATCACGCGCGGGTTGGCCGAACGTCTGCTTCCCCGGATGCTTCCGATCACCCGGCCCATCGACCACGAGCTTGATCGCATCTTTGTTCACCGGTTCCGGCACTACGGGTTAGAGCCATTTCCCAGCCATGTCGATGACGGCAATGAAAGCACGATTACAGGGACCGGGTTTTCCGAAGTTCGCAAATTCCCGAAATGGAAGCGATTGCCGAACTACCTGCTGCGTTTACGCAATCTGGTCGGCAAATGGTGGTATCTTCAACGGCACTGAGCGTCGCTGCGCGTTGCACCGTAGCCCGATTGCCATTAACCCGGATGAAACAAATAAGGACAGGGTGTCGTGGCGAATTCCCGCAAACTTCTTTTCGTGACAGGAACCCGCGCTGATTTCGGCAAGCTGGAGCCGCTTGCCATCGCGGCGCGGGATGCGGGGTTCGCGGTCAGTTTCTTTGTCACCGGCATGCATATGCTGGACCGGTACGGACTGACCAAGCTGGAGGTGCATCGCACCAGCGGCGTGCAGGTGCATGAGTTTCTCAACCAGCGCGAGGGTGATCCGCAGGATATGATTCTGGCCAAGACCGTCATGGGGTTTTCGGATTTCGTGCAGGAACACACCCCTGATCTGGTCATCATCCATGGCGACCGGGTCGAGGCGCTGGCCTGCGCCCTTGTCTGCGCCACCAACTATGTCCGCTGCGCCCATATCGAAGGGGGCGAAGTGTCGGGCACGATTGATGAGATTTACCGCCATTGTAACAGCAAACTGGCGACCTATCATTTCGTGTCGTCGGAGGATGCGGCGCGCAGAGTGATGTCGCTGGGCGAAGCGGCGAGCCATATTCATGCAATCGGATCGCCAGAGCTGGATTTTCATGCCGGTCCGACCGGCGTTTCGCTGGCTGAGGTCAAGGAACGTTATGCGATCCCGTTTGATGATTACGGGATCTGTGTGTTCCACCCTGTCACGTCGGAAGCCGCCACGATGGGCGCGCAGGCGAAGGCCTTGTTTGATGCGCTGGATGCGTCGGGCCGCAGTTTCGTGCTGATCGCCCCCAATAATGATCCGGGGTCAGCGGCGATTTTTGAGCGGATCGCGCAGCTTCCGGCGGACCGGTTTCGCGTGCTGCCCTCCATGCGGTTTGCCCATTTTTCGGAACTGATGAAGAACGCATCCGCCATGATCGGCAATTCGTCGGCGGGCGTGCGCGAGGCCCCGTTCATCGGCATCCCGTCGCTTGATATTGGCACCCGCCAGACGAACAGGGCAAAGGCCCCGTCGGTGTTTTTTGCCGATGCCGAAGAGACGCAGAAGATCAGTGATTTCCTGACCGGCGAATGGGGTAAGTCTTATCCGCGCCATGATGCTTTTGGCGGGGGCAGTGCCGCGGAAAGGTTCGTGAGCATCCTGCAATCCGAGGCGTTCTGGGACGCGCCGATGCAGAAAACCTTTCACGATGCCGCGGGCTGAGATGCGGCGTGGCTGGTTGTTGCGGGCTTATCTGCTGGCCAGCCACGGCTTTTCGCTGATCGCGCCCCGCCTGCTGCGCAAACGTCTGGCGCGCGGGAAGGAGGACCCGGCGCGCTGGCGGGAGAAGCTGGGACAAGGGCTGGCGCCGCATCCGGGGCATCCGCTGATCTGGCTGCATGCGGTGGGGCTGGGCGAGGTGTTGTCGTTGCGTGGCCTGATTGCCCGTCTGGCGGAGAAACATGAAACCGCGCGGTTTCTGGTGACCTCTACCACGGCCGCGTCGGCACAGGTCTTCGCCAGAAACCTGCCGCCCTGCACGATCCACCAGTTTCTGCCGATTGACGCAACGGGTTATCGTCGCCGGTTTCTGGATCAATTTCGCCCCGATCTGGCGGTCTGGGCCGAGCAGGATATCTGGCCGGGTTTTGTCAGCGATCTGGCCGCGCGCGGTGTCCCGCAGGCCATTGTCGCGGCCCGGATGAACGAGGCATCGTTCAGGTCGCATCGGCGGGCTGCATCACTGTACCGGGATGTCTATCGGGCGATGGACATGATCACCGCGCAGGATGCCAGCACGGCGGCACATCTGACGGCGCTTGCCAGCCCTGCCACGGTTCCGGTCACCGGATCACTGAAGCCTGCCGCGCCACCGCTGGGATGTGATGCAGGCGAACTGGCCGCACTGACATCCGCGCTGGCGGGCCGGACCGTCTGGGCGGTCGCCCCGTCGCATCCCGCAGATGAAGCGATTGCCATTACAGCGCATGAGAGCCTTTGCAAATCCGATCCCGGTGCGTTGCTGATCATCGCGCCACGCTTTCCTGACAGGCGGGATGACATCGCGAAGGGATGTGATCTGGCGGTGACGTTCCGCTCTGATGGCGGCTTGCCTGCGCAAGGTGATGCGATCTGGGTGTGTGATACGTTTGGCGATCTGGGGCTGGTTTATCGGCTGTGCAAGCTGGTGCTGATTGGCGGGACGTTCAGCGGGATCGAAGGGCATAACCCGTGGGAGGCGGCAATTCTTGATGTCGCCATTGCGCATGGGCCGCGTGTGGCCAATTTTGCAGATGATTTTGCCGCTCTGGACGAGGCCGAAGCGGCTGCGGAAATCAGTGATGCGGACGATTTATTGACCCTGCTGCAATCCGACAGGATTGAAGAAATGACGCAAAACGCCCGAACCGTGATCGCGCAGGCAAGTAGCCGAACGGACCAACTGGCTGATGATCTGCTGCAATTGCTGGAGAACGGTGATGGCTGACAGGTTTCCGCCCCCGAAGCTGCGCATCGCCTTGTTGGTCTATGGCATCCTGTGGTGGGTACTGATGCCCGTGATCCTGATCTATCTTTGGAAACGCGGACGAAAGGACCCGCTTTACAGCCAGCATATTGCTGAACGCTTCGGTCGTTACCCTGATCCACGATCGGGTGCTGTGTGGGTTCATGCGGTGTCACTGGGTGAAATGCGGTCCGCCACGCCCTTGATCCGCGCCCTGCTGGCCCGGGGCGAACATGTTGTCACGACCCATTTCACCCCGGCCGGGCGGCGCGAGGCGGAGCGCGAGTTTGCCAGCGAAATCGCCGAGGGGTCGGTGCGCACGGTCTGGGTACCGTTCGAATACGGGTTTGCCTATCGCCGGTTTCTGACCCGCTTTGCCCCGCAATACGGGCTGGTGATGGAGATCGAGATCTGGCCGCGCATGATCATGGCCTGCCGCGCCGCTGGCGTGCCGCTGTTCATGTGCAATGCGCAATATCCGCTGAAGAGCTACAACAAGGACAAGGGCGGCTTGCGGGCCACGCTGCTGGCCGGTTTCGCGGGTGGTTTCGTGAAATCGCAGGCACAGAAAGACCGGTTTGCTGCCGCTGGCATGTCGAACATCCATATCACAGGTGAGTTGCGGTTTGATCAACCGGTCCCGCAGGCGAATCTGGATGCTGCGGCGCGTGTTCGCGCGGACCTGACCAACGGAAGGCGGACCTTTACCCTGACTAGCGTCGTCGAGGGTGAGGATCAGGTGTACATTGATATGATCCGGCAAAGCCGCGATGCCTGTTTCATCTATGTCCCCCGTGCGCCGGAACGGTTTGACGAGGTGGCGGGGATGCTGCGCGATGCGGGTATCCGATTTGCCCGCAGGTCCGAATTTCTGGATGCCGATCTGTCACCTGCCGGTCCGCTGCCTGATGTTGACGTCTTGCTGGGCGACAGTATGGGCGAGATGTATTTCTATCTGGGCCTTTGCGACCGGGCCATTGTGGGTGGCGGTTTTGTCACCAAGGGTGCGCATAACGTGATTGAGCCGCTGGCGCTGAAAAAGCCGGTAATTGTCGGGCCGCATATCTGGACAATCGAATATCCCGCGACAGAGGCGATTGCGGCGGGGGTCTGTCAGCTTGTCCAGACACCGGCGGAATTGCATCGGGCCGTCAACGACCCGGTTCCGGTCACCGAAGATCAGATCACGGCGTTTTATGATGATCATGCGGGCGGGGTCGCGCGGACGCTGGAAGCCATCGCGCAGGCCTTGCCGCGTTAGCCGCCGATATCTTCCGGGCCGACGGCGGTTGCCTTGATGATGGCGAAGATCTGCTGGCCTTCCGCCAGTTCCATCAGTTTGGCGCTTCTGCGGGTCACGCGGGCCAGCAACTGGTCATTGCCCGCCCGCAGGCCGACTGCCACACCCGGACCGCGCCCCTGTTCGATGGCTGTGATCGTCACGGGCAGCACGTTCAGCGCGCTGATGCCTTTGGGCGCCTCCCGCGCGAGGATCACGTCCTGCGCGGGGATCCGCAGCCGCACCTTTTGGCCCAACCGCCCCAGATTGCCGGGCAGTACGATGCGCCCGCCGGAGAAGGCGACCTCGGTCAGGCCGTCATCCAGCAGACGCCCGGCGACCTTGGCGATGATGACCGAACCGGCGTCGCGAACGCCAAGTAGCGGCACAGCATCGGGGCGTGCCAGAACATCGCCTGCCGGGCCGGATGCGACGACGGTTCCGCCTTCAAGCACGACAAGGGTGCTGGCAAGCCGCGCGACCTCTGACATGTCGTGGCTGACATAGAGGATCGGTATCTGCACCTCGTCCCGCAGCCGTTCGATATAGGGCAGGATTTCGGCCTTGCGTGGTGCGTCGAGTGCCGCAAGCGGTTCGTCCATCAGCAGTATCTGCGGATCGGACATCAGGGCGCGGCCAAGTGCCACCCGCTGGCGTTCGCCGCCCGACAGACCCGCCGGGCGCCGTTGCAACAGATCACCCAGCCCCAGCACCTCGATCACCCGCGCCGCATCGTGGTCGCCACCATAGGTCAGATTGCGTTGTACGTTCATGTGCGGAAACAGCCGCGCATCCTGGAAGACATAGCCCACACGGCGCTTTTGCGGGGCCAGGTTTTGCCGGGTCTGGCTGTCGAACAAAACCTGATCACCGACGGCGATCCGCCCTGCGTCTGGTCGCAGCAAGCCCGCCACGGCGTTGACCAAGGATGTCTTGCCCGACCCTGACCGCCCGAATATCGCGGTCACGCCTGCGGGTGCTGTGACATCCACATCAAGGGTGAAATCACCCAGCCGCCTTGTGATTCTCACCTGCAGCATCAGCGCCCCACCTGCCGGGCCATGCGCCGCGCCAGCCATTCGGATATCAGCAGTGCGCCCATGGCCAGAATGACCGAGACGACGACGAGGCCGACCACCGCCGGTTCACCGCCGGGTACCTGCAGCAGCCCGTAGATGGCCGATGGAATGGTTTGCGTTTGGCCGGGGATGGCGGCGACAAATGTGATTGTCGCACCAAACTCGCCCAGCGCCTTGGCAAAACCGAGGATGGCGCCGGCCAGAACACCCGGCAGGATCAGGGGCAAGGTGACCGTGCTGAATATCCGCCAGCGTGAGGCACCGAGGGTTGATGCGGCTTCTTCCAGCCCTTGGTCGACAGCCTCGATCGCGAGCCGGATCGCGCGGACCATCAGGGGGAAGGCCATGATTGCGGCGGCGAGCGCGGCCCCGGTCCAGCGGAATGCCAGCGTGATCCCGAATGTATCATTGAGGAACCCGCCAATAGGGCCGGTCTGACCGAACAGAACCAGCAGCAGGTAGCCGGTCACCACAGGCGGCAGAACCAGCGGCATATGGACCAGCCCGTTCAGTAATTGCCGACCCGGAAACTGCTTGCGCGCCAGCGGATAGGCCACAGCAACCGCTACGGGTAGCGCGCAGATCGTGGCGACCACGGCCACCCGCAGGGACAGCCAGATCGCGGTCCATTCCGCTGGCCCGAGGCTTTCCATCATTGCGTCAGGTCCTGTGGCGGCAGAAATCCGGCGGCGGCGAAATGCGCGCGTCCGGCGGGCGAGGACATATAGGCCAGAAACGCCCCTGCGTCTGCCTTGTCCGATGTCACGGCCCCGAGATAGCGGATGGGCGGGTGGCTGTCGGCGGGAAAGGTCGCCACGATGCGGACCGCGTCGCTGACCCTAGCGTCGGTGGCGTAGACGATGCCCAGCGGTGTCTGTCCGCGGATCACCAGTGTCAGGGCAGCGCGGACGTTGTCGGTTTCGGCCAGCCTGTAAGCGAAGGCGGGCCAGAGGTTGAGCGATGTCAGGGCGGCCTTGGCATAGATTCCCGCAGGGACCGCGTTTGTCAGGCCAACGGCGATGCGGCCGTCCCTCAAGGCGGTGCCGATACCGGGCTCGGTCAGCGGTACGTCTGGTGCGTCGGCAGCACCTATCAACACCAGACGGTTGCTGGCCAGATCGACGATCCCGTCCGCACTGATCCGTCCGGATGTGACAAGTGCCTGCATCCATTCATCATTGGCCAGCACAACGACATCCGCCGGTGCACCCAAGGTTAGTTGACGCGCCAGCGTGCCGCTGCCGCCGTAAGACAGAGTGACGTCACCGAAATCTGCGGCCATCGCATCCAGTGGTTCTCTCAGGCTTGCGGCTGCAAAAACCACGACCTCCGCGTTGGTGGCGGTCGCTAATATCAGCCAGAAAACAAAAGTGAAAATGCGCGCCTTCATGCGGCGACTATCCGGCGGTTAGGCGGGCATGGCAAGGGTCAGACCCATGCCCTTGCGCGTGCAATCAGGGCATCGGCGCGTTGCCGCACATCCGCATCAATCGGACCGTTATGCGGCACATCCCGCAAGGTCGTGATCCAGTGCGGCTGCGGCTGGCGCGCCCGCTTCGGGCCATCCCAACGCAAGGCGCGCAACACATCCTGTGCAGCGTCTGGCAGTGTGTCGGGGATCTCGGCGCCGGTCAGGGTGGCCCAGACGCCGGTCCAGAGCCTGCCGACAGACCAGGGATTATAGCCACCGCCACCCAGCACCAGATAGCGCGAGGTGAGCGTGCCCAGCGCCGCGACAATCGCCCAGTGGGCGTTGTTGGACAGGGTCAGGCGCGATTGCGGGTCCTCGGCCACCGCATCGGCCCCGCATTGCAGCACGATGGCGTCGGGCCGAAAGCCTGCGACCAGCGGCAGGATCACCTGATCGCGGATCAGCGCCATGTCATCATCGTGCAGGCCGGGCGGGACCGGCAGGTTATAGACTTGGCCCGCGCCGCGATCCGTCAGCGCGCCGGTGCGCGGCCACCTGTTCTGCTCATGCACGGAAATCAGCAGCGTGTCGGGATCATCGGCAAAGGCATGTTCCACCCCGTCCGGGTGATGCGCGTCGATATCGACATAGGCGATGCGGCGCGCGCCATTGCGGCGCAAGGACTGAATCGCAAGCACCGGATCGTTCAGATAACAAAACCCGTTCGCCCGGTCGGGCAGCCCGTGATGGGTGCCGCCCGCCGGGGTATAGATGACACCGCCCTTGGCGAGCAGTTCACCGGCCAGCATAGCCGCACCGGCTGAGGTGGCGGGACGGCGATACATCTCTGCAAAGATAGGGTTGGATGGTGTGCCGAGTCCGTGCCTTTCGCGGACATGATCGGTCACGGCTTGCGCGTCTTCAGCGGCCTGCAGGGCGACGACATATTCCGGCGTGTGAAACCCATGCAACGCAATAGGCTTGGCACGGGGGCTGTTGATGAACTGCGCAGGCGGCAACCACCCCATCGCGCGGGCCAGATCCATGACCGTCGACACACGTGGGACGCGCAGTGGGTGCCACGCGCCATAGCTCGAATGGCGGTAGATCTCGGACCCGATAAATCGCGGCAAGGGGGTTGCCGGGCCTCGTGACGCGTGAATAACTGCAGACATGTCAGGGATGTAACCCAATTTACGATCGGAACCATGGCGAAATCACCTGCACAACAGCTTCCCCTCAAATTTCGGACCGGGCGGAAAACCGATGTGCGGGCGCAGTTTGCGGCACTTTGCTGGCGGATCAAGAACGATCAGTTGCAGATCTGCCTTGTGACCAGTCGCAACAGCCAGCGCTGGATCCTGCCGAAGGGCTGGCCGATGCACAAACAGACACCGGCCCTGGCCGCCGCGACCGAAGCAATGGAAGAGGCCGGGGTCAGCGGCGATGCTATTGATCACTGTGTCGGGGTCTATACCTATAGCAAGCCGCTCAAGGTTGACGGGGCGCCGATTGTCGTGATGGTCTATCCTGTGCATGTCCTTCACGTTCACAGCAAGTGGCCGGAAAAACACCAGCGGCGGCGCAAGTGGTTCAGCGCGAAAAAGGCGGCAAAAAAGCTGTCGGAACCCCAGCTGAAACACATCGTCGCCACCTTTGCCCCGCATAAGCTGCGTAAGTAGGCAAAACTTGCATGGGTCGCGAAAACCCCTATTTAACGGTCCAGATGTACAGGTACTAAGGCCATGATCCGTTTTCACCTCAAATGTGACCAGAACCATGCCTTTGAAAGCTGGTTTCAGTCCGGCGCCGCGTTCGACAAGCTGGTGGCAGCAGGTATGATCAATTGCACCTCCTGCGGATCAACAGCGGTGACGAAATCCGTCATGGCACCGTCGGTCAGCACATCGTCGGACATCACGGTGCCCAAAAAAGCTGAGACCGCTTTGGCCGAGCTTCGCAAGCAGGTCGAGGCGAATTCCGACTATGTCGGCACCTCTTTTGCGAAAGAGGCGCGTGATATGCATGATGGTATCGTGCCGGAACGACCCATCTATGGTGAGGCCAAGCTGGACGATGCCAAGAAACTGGTTGATGACGGTATTCCCGTCATGCCGCTGCCATTCGTGCCGCGCAAGAAAACGAACTGATCCCAGACAAGGGGAAGCATAGATGACGATCCTGATTACCGGGGCCAGTCGTGGCATCGGCAAGGCCCTGTTCGATGGTTATGCTGACGCGGGCGCAACTGTTATCGGCACGCACCGGCAACCGGATGCAGGGGCGATGCGTGAACTGGATGTGGCCGACCCTGCGTCGCATGCCCGGCTTGCCACGTTGCTGGCAGACACCGCGATTGACCTGCTGATTTGCAATGCGGGCATTTACCCCGACAAGGGCCAATCATTGAATGGCGGATATCCCGCTGACATGTGGGCGCAGGGATTTGCAACGAATGTCACGGGTGTGTTTCTGGCGATCCAGCACCTGTTGCCGCATCTGCGTCGCGCGGGTAACGCCAAAATCGCCATCATTTCCTCGCAGATGGCATCGCATACGCACGCGCCGGGTGGCAGCTATATCTATCGCGCCAGCAAGGCGGCGGCGCTGAACCTTGGCCGGAACCTTGCCGCTGATCTGGCGCCGGAGGGTATTAGCGTTGGCATCTATCACCCCGGTTGGGTGCGCACGGATATGGGCGGTTCAGCCGCTGCGATCAGCACAGAGCAAAGCGCGCGCGGGTTGATAGACCGTTTCGCCGCACTTGGCCCCGAAACGGCTGGCTGTTTCGAAACCTGGGACGGTCAGGCGCACCCCTACTAACCGATTGCCCTTCGCCCCCGGCCTCTTTAAAGGGAACGCCGACCAAGTACCTCGTTTCCTTAGGAAGACTGATGCCGACGCTTGTGATGAAATTTGGGGGCACGTCCGTTGCCAATCTCGACCGGATCGCACGCGCGGCAAAGCGTGTGGCCGTTGAGGTGGCCAACGGGTATGACGTGATCGTCATCGTCTCGGCCATGTCGGGCAAGACCAACGAGTTGGTGGGCTGGGTCGAGGAAACATCGCCGCTTTATGACGCTCGCGAATATGATGCGATCGTGTCGTCGGGTGAAAACGTGACCGCCGGATTGATGGCGCTGCGGCTGCAGGAGATGGATATCCCGGCGCGGAGTTGGCAGGGCTGGCAGGTGCCGGTCATGACCACATCCGCCCATTCCAGCGCCCGGATCGAGGATATCCCGACGGACAATATCACCGCCAAATTCGGTGAAGGTATGAAGGTCGCCGTTGTCGCGGGCTTTCAGGGGATCAGCCCCGAAGGCCGGATAACAACGCTGGGGCGGGGTGGGTCTGACACGACCGCAGTAGCCTTTGCTGCCGCCTTTGGTGCCGAACGCTGTGATATCTACACTGATGTGGATGGCGTTTATACCACGGACCCGCGCATCGCATCGAAGGCGCGCAAGCTGGACCGGATTGCGTTTGAGGAAATGCTGGAACTGGCGTCCCTTGGCGCAAAGGTCCTGCAGACCCGGTCGGTTGAACTGGCGATGCGCTACAAGGTGCGCCTGCGGGTGCTGTCATCATTCGAAGAACCATCGGACAGCGCCGGAACGCTTGTCTGCGATGAGGAGGAAATCATGGAATCCAACGTTGTCGCCGGTGTCGCCTATTCCCGTGATGAGGCCAAGATGACCCTGATCTCGGTCGCGGACCGGCCCGGCATTGCCGCCGCGATCTTTGGCCCGCTGTCAGATGCGGGGGTCAATGTGGACATGATCGTGCAGAATATCTCGGAAGAGGGACGCACGGATATGACGTTTTCCTGCCCCACCGATCAGGTGCTGCGCGCTGAAAAAGCCATGCAGGAAGCGAAAGCAAGTGGCGAGATCAACTTTCATGATCTGGTCGCCGATGAAGGCGTTGCCAAGGTTTCCGTTGTGGGCATCGGCATGCGCAGCCATACGGGTGTCGCCGCCAAGATGTTCAAGGTACTCTCGGCTGAGGGTATCAACATCAAGGTGATTACAACCTCCGAGATAAAAATTTCCGTCCTGATTGACAGAAAATACATGGAACTTGCTGTGCAAGCCCTTCATGATGCTTTCGAATTGGAAAAGGCAGGCTAACCCGTCTCACAGGGTGGTCTGCTCAAAGGGGGCTTATGCCACATCGGTTGGAAACGGAAAGCCGCAAGCTGCTTGGCCGCTTGCGCGAGGCGTTGGCAGCGGACAACGAGGGTCAGGCGCGGCTTGATTCGGTTGTGAACCTGATCGCCAATTCGATGCAGACCGAGGTTTGTTCGATCTACCTGTTTCGCGATACCGAAACGCTGGAGCTGTGCGCCACAAAAGGATTGGAACGCGAGGCGGTTCACCAGACACGGATGCGATTGGGCGAGGGCCTTGTAGGCCGCACAGCCAAAAGCCGCAGTGTGATCAACACCGCGGACGCCCCCGCCGAAAAAGGGTTCCGCTATATGCCGGAAACCGGCGAGGAACGGTTTTCGTCGTTCTGCGGCGTACCGATCCAGCGCCTAGGGGATGTGCTTGGCGTGCTGGTGGTCCAATCAAAGGCCGCGCGCAAGTTTACCCCTGATGAGGTCTATGCCCTCGAAATTGTCGCCATGGTCATCGCTGAAATGACCGAACTTGGCGCGTTTGTTGGCGAAGGGGCTGCCTTGTCCGCCCGTCACCAGCAGCCCGTGATGCTGCGTGGCTCTGTCGCGCAGGAAGGGGCCAGCGAGGGCAAGGTGTTCCTGCATGAACCCCGTGTCGTGGTCACAAACCCGATTTCGGACGATCCTGAAAAGGAGAATGACCGGCTTTATGCCGCGATTGAGGAACTGCGCAAGGCGGTCGACAATATGCTCGTCGGGGCCCGGTCGGCGGACACGGATCAGATTCAGGTTCTTGAAGCGTATCGCATGTTTGCCAATTCAGACGGCTGGCTGCGCCGCATGAAGGCCGATGTCGAAAACGGGTTGTCCGCCGAAGCTGCCGTTGAAAAGGAACAGTCGCTGGCCCGCGCCCGGCTGTCGAAATCCGCTGACCCTTACATGCGCGAGCGCCTGCATGACCTTGATGACCTGTCCAACCGTCTGTTGCGGATCCTCACCGGTCAGGGGGCCGACGCCAAGGCCGATATGCCCGACAACCCGATCCTCGTGGCGCGCAATATCGGCCCCGGCGAATTGCTGGAATACGGCAAAAAGCTGAAAGGCATCGTGCTTGAAGAAGGCTCTGTCGGGAGCCATGCGACCATTGTTGCCCGCGCTTGGGCGATCCCGCTGGTCATCAATGCCAAGGGGGTTGTCCGCGAGGCGCTGAACGGTGACCCGATCCTTGTGGACGGCGAACAGGGCATCGCCCATTTGCGACCTGACGATACCGTTCATGCTGCGTTTCGTGACAAACTGGCGATGCAGACCCGCGCGCAGGAACGCTATGCCTCGATCCGTGATCTGCCTGCGGAAACCAAATGTGGTAATGTCATATCGCTGCAGATGAATGCTGGCCTGATTGCTGATCTGCCGTCGCTGGCTGGGTCGGGTGCTGAAGGGGTTGGCTTGTTCCGCACAGAACTGCAATTCCTGATCCGCAACCAGATGCCCAAGCGGGCCGAGCTTTCCGCGCTTTATTCGCGTGTCGTGAATGCCGCCGCGGGCAAGCGTGTGGCGTTCCGGACACTGGATATCGGGTCGGACAAGGTTCTGCCCTATATGAAGCCCAATGATGAACCGAACCCGGCCATGGGCTGGCGTGCGATACGGGTGGGCCTCGACAAACCGGGTGTCTTGCGCATGCAATTGCAGGCCTTGCTGCGGGCCGCGAATGGCGGACCACTTGCTGTGATGTTCCCGTTCATTACCCAGATCCGGGAATTCCGCGATGCCAAGGCCGAGATGGACAAAGCCATCGCAAGGGAAAAAATTCTGGGGCACCCCCTGCCGTCCAGTCTGGAAGTGGGGGCCATGCTGGAAACGCCATCGCTGGCCTTTGCGCCCGATGCTTTCTTTGATGAGGTGGATTTCGTCTCGATCGGTGGCAATGACCTGAAACAGTTCTTCTTTGCCGCAGACCGCGAAAATGAACGGGTGCGCAAGCGTTATGACACACTTGATGTCAGTTTCCTGTCTTTCATCGAGCGGGTGATCAAGCGCTGCGAGGTCCACAATACGCCGCTTTCCTTCTGCGGCGAGGATGCCGGTCGCCCGGTCGAGGCACTGTGCTTTGCCGCGCTTGGCCTGCGCAGCCTATCGATGCGCCCTGCCTCCATCGGACCGGTCAAACACCTCTTGCGCCGGGTCGATCTGTCAGAGGTCAAAGCCGTGATGGACGACGCCATTGCCAATGGCGATCAATCCGTGCGGCGGGCCGTGGCCGATTGGCTGGTCTATCAGGTCTGAGGCAGATCAGCAGCGGCGAGGACGCGGTGAAATTCGTCAATCACCGCTTTCTCATCATGATTGCGCACCATCTGGCGCAAACCGAAATGCACATGGGCAATCGAGACATAGTAATCGAGAAAGGCGTAATTTGTGCCAGCACCCGCAGCGGCGCCCAGAACCGGCACCGTCTGAGTGGCGAGCTTTTGCGATAGCACTGCCGCGAATTTCGGGGCCACCTTGCTGATCAGCTTGTTCACTGCCACGCCCGAAAGGCTCAACCGCGCGCCGACAAAAGACGTATCGACCCCGTCATCATCTGACCCGGGGCCACCGGCCCCAAAGACGGCCAGGCATTCCAAGCGCGTCTCTTCTGACAGTGGGTCTTCGCCGTATTCCGCAGCCACGCTTTGAACCGCACGGAAAATCAGCGTTGTGGCCACGGGCAGCTCCGCAATCGCTGTGGGCAAGCCGCCAAAACCACCGACCGCACCCGATACCGTGCCCATGACCTTATGCGCGCGATCCGACGCGATCCTTTGCCCCATCCCATCGCGCGACTTCGCGGCCACGTCATAGCTTTGACGCAGGGCCTTGCGCGCCACTTCGTTCAATTGCAGCCGGACCTTTTGAGGCAGCAGTTTCAGGCCATCCTCGACCTGCCCACCAACAAAGTTGACGGCCTGCATAAGGACGCCCTTGGCCTTGCGTTGCCTGCGGGCAATTTCGGCAATCTGCTCGCGGGCCTCTGCTGACAGGGCGCGTGATGCTTCGGGTTTATCGTTTTTTTCGACAATAATATCAGGTTCGCTCATTTCCCTAAGATGGGGTCAGCCTGTCGAATTGCAATCACTGGCCTTGCAAACCGGGCCGCGTACCCCGTCCCACGCCGCGTCTTTCAGTGCCAGACCCAGCACCCGGTCCGGGTTGGTGGGGGGTGGCATTTTGACACCGTGAAGCCGCTGAAACCCGAAACGCTGATAATAAGGCGCGTCACCCACCAGCAACACGCGCGGCCAGCCCAGATCACTGGCAGCTTCTATGATCTTGTAGATCAGCAAGGCCGCGATCCCTTCGCCTTGGCGCGTTGGGTGGACGGCGATGGGACCCAGCAGAATGGTCGCCTGATTGGCCACCTTCACAGGCCAGCAGCGGACCACCCCGGCCAGCACATAGTCGGGATCACGCGCCGTCCAACAGAGTTCCGCAATGGGCGGCACGTCCTCGCGCAGCCGATAGGACGACAATGCGGTCCGCCCCGGCGCAAAGCACAGGTCATAAAGCGCCTCGACCTCCCACCAGTCATCTGGCGTTTCCCTGGCCAATTGGATGGATATTCGCTGCATTTATCTTTCGTCTGGCCAAGGGCTTGGCGCCACGCTACCCCTTGGCAAACCTGACGAAAAGGCTGCTTGATGTTTTACAAACCCGAAAATGGTCACGGATTGCCGCATAACCCGTTCAACGCTGTCGTCTCGCCCCGCCCGATTGGCTGGATTGCGACGCGCGGCGCAGACGGGCAGGACAATCTGGCCCCCTATTCATTCTTCAACGCGGTAGCCTACGTTCCCCCGCAGGTGATGTTTGCCTCAACCAGTGCGAAGCCTGACAGGGGTGATACCAAGGATAGTGTGGCCAACATCCGCGATACGGGTGTGTTTGCGGTCAACATCGTCGAATACGCCGCCCGCGAGATCATGAACCAGACCTCAGGCCCGTGGGAGCGTGAGACGGATGAATTTGCGCTGGCCGGCGTCGAAAAGGCAGAGTGTGAGACGATCAACTGCCCGCGCGTGGCGAACACCCCCGCGACGCTGGAATGCAAGCTGACGCAGATCGTGCAGCTGCCGGGTGAGGCAAATTTTGCCGTGTTTGGTGAGGTCACAGGCGTGCATCTGCGCGATGATTGCATTGTCGATGGCAAGTTTGACGTGACGACATACAACCCTCTCACCCGCCTTGGCTACCGCGATTACTCGGTCATCCGCGAGGTTTTCAGCCTAAACCGCCCCGATGACAGGCCCTAGTCACTGAACTGAAAATTCAGCCGTGCATCACCGCGATAATTGGTGGGCCGGTCGGGGTTGCGAAATGGGCTGCCACCAGGCGACGCCTCGTGCTGCAGGAAGCTGTTAAAGACGATTGCAATACTCATCAACACACCAGTACCCTGCATGCCGGTGCGTTCCATGGCTGGCTGGATGCGATTGAGGATATGCCAAGCCGGGTTTGCCATGCGGTTGGTCAAGCGAAAACTGCGATGTGCTGAATCGTCCACCCACATCAAATTGCTACTGCGAAACGAAAACGACAGAATGATATCACCGCCTGCCTGCATCGTCGTACAGGCATCGCGGAAATGGTGAAGCTGTTGAATATCGCTCATCGCGGTCAATGCGCGCTCGAGCCCGGATGTATTCACCTCGGCATCTGCGGCTGCAATTGCCGCGTGCGCCCGACTGGGTGCTGTCATGACGCTGGCCATATTTGCCATCTCGAAAACCTCGCCGACGCTGATACTTGTGCGCCGATACTCAAAACCACCGCTTCCCACGGCAAACAGGCGAATAGGCATATAAAGATCCTTTTTACTAATGCCGCGATATTAGCAAAAAAACCGACAACGGTAAATCGACTGAGCTTTTTGCCCGCTTACGTCCCTATGACAAGTACGGCGGTATATCCGGCATAGGCCAGCACCATCAGAACGCCTGCCAGTCGGGTGATGCGACCAAAGGCCAGCATGATCGCAGCCGGGGCCAATGCCGCGCCAACAAGCACCCAAAGGCTGAGCCCTTGCATATCTGCAGGCACGTCAAGCGGATGCACCACAGCCGTGATCCCCAGAATGCCCAACACGTTGAAGATGTTGGAACCGACGACGTTGCCAACGGCGATGTCACCCTGCCCCTTACGCGCGGCAATGACCGAGGTGACGAGTTCAGGCAACGACGTACCGACGGCCACAACTGTCAGGCCGATGACAGCGTTCGACACATTGAAGGCCGCCGCGATAGCACTCGCCCCATCGACCAGCAGCTTTGCCCCGATCAGCACACCGACAAGACCGGCGAGAAAGAAGCCAAAGCCATACCAGAGCGGCTTTTTCTCGGTCGGGATATCGGCGACCGGCTCCAGCTGTCCCTGCCGCAGGGTCGTAAACAGATAGATCGCCAACAGCACAACGCAGACCAGCCCGGCGACCCGACCGACCTGCCCCATCAGCATCAGGCCGGCGCACAAGGCGGTCACGCCAAGCATGATCCAGCCATCCCGGCCAATGACGGCACCGGCTACAACAGGGGCGATCACCGCAGAAAGACCCAGGATCAGCAGGATATTGGCGATATTGCTACCCACCACATTGCCCAGCGCGATACCGGGCAAGCCGTCGAAGGCAGCGATCAGGCTGGTCATCAATTCCGGCACGGAGGTCCCGAAACCGACCAGCGTCAGGCCAATCACCAGCGGGGAAAGCCCGACGCGCGTGGCCACGGCCACGGACCCGCGCACCAGCGCATCGCCACCAAGGACCAGGGCCGTCAGGCCGCCCAGAACGAAAAGGATATCAACCAGCATGGGTGATCCATCCGGGGCCAGAAACTGCAACGATCTGCCGCGCCGCTGGCCTGCCGGACGCGCACGGGATTTATGATGTCACAGAGACCGTTTCAAGGACTCAATGGCTCCCGATAATCCCGGTTTTTACGCTATAGTCCACGGCCAGCGCATAGTCGGGATCATCGTCACTATCGATCATCAAATGCCCGGCCTTCGACAAGAGCTGATGGCAGTCGCGACTGAGGTGGCGCAACTGGATCACCTTGCCTGCGTCTTCGTATCGCTGGGCCACCGCCTCGATCGCTTGCAGGGCGGATTGGTCGGCGACACGACTGGCCGCAAAGTCGACGATCACCACATCCGGGTCGCTTTCCACATCGAAGATTTCCATGAACCCGTCAGCAGAACCAAAGAACAGCGGCCCCTGAATTTCATAGACCTGCGCGCCTGCCTCAGTCCGGCTTTCGCGCTTGATGGCGTGGATGCGTGTTGCGTTGCTCCACGCATAGGCGAGGGCCGAGACGATCACACCAACGACCACCGCCGTTGCAAGGTCGGTCGCTACTGTCACGATGGTCACAAGGATCGTCACAAATGCATCCGTGCGCGGCACCTTGCGCAGGATACGCAAGGAGTTCCATGCAAACGTCCCAATCACCACCATGAACATCACGCCCACTAGTGCGGCCAGCGGGATTTGACCAATCAACCCGCTTGCAAACAGAATGAAGGCCAGCAGAAACAGCGCCGCCGCAACGCCCGCCACACGGGTGCGCCCGCCGGATTTCACGTTGATCATCGACTGACCGATCATGGCACAACCGCCCATCCCGCCAAAGAATCCCGTCACCGTATTTGCAGCCCCCTGGGCCAGACATTCCTGGCTTGCCCCGCCACGCTTGCCCGTCATCTCACCCACAAGGTTCAGGGTCAGCAGGCTTTCGATCAGACCAATGGCGGCAAGGATCAGGGCGTATGGCAGAATGATCTCAAACGTGTCCCAATTCAGCGGGACCATGGGGACGTGGAAGGGCGGCAAGCCGCCCTCAATGCTCGCCAGATCAGCGACGAGCGGTGTATCCAGACCAAAGCCGATCACGATGGCGGCCACGATGCCGATCCCGGCAAGCGGGGCGGGGATAACATTGGTGATCTTGGGCATCACCCAGATGATCAACATGGTCAGCCCGGTCAGCCCAAGCATAAGGTAAAGTGGGATGCCCGTCAGCCAATCGCCATTGGCCATCCCATGCCCGCCACCACCATGGGCCGTGCCGGGCACCTGAAACTGGCCCAGTTGGGCCAGGAAAATCACAATCGCCAGACCGTTCACAAAGCCCAGCATCACCGGATGCGGCACCAGCCGGATAAACTTGCCCCAACGCATGATGCCCACAAAAATCTGGATCAGTCCCATCAGGACAACGGTCGCGAACAGGTATTCAACCCCATGCTGGGCGACGAGGCTGACCATGACCACCGCCAGCGCACCTGTGGCCCCCGAAATCATCCCCGGACGCCCACCAAACAGCGCGGTGATCAGCCCTACGATAAAGGCGGCATAAAGCCCCACCAGCGGTTCCACCCCCGCGACAAAGGCAAAGGCCACGGCCTCTGGCACCAGCGCCAAGGCGACGGTCAAGCCGGACAGGATTTCGGTCTTCAACTGCGACGGCGTCAGCGGCGCGTCAGGGTCGCGAAGGGAAAGACTGTCGGCGAAACTCGCCAATAATGCGCGGGCCATAGAATGTCCTGTCGATAAAGGGGGTGTTGGCGCCGCCCTAAAGGACGCGAGGACCCTTGTCACCCCTGCAATCGGCCCCGTGACGCAGTGTTGCTGCATCGGCACGGCGCGCGGGGTTCACTTTTCATTCATTCCAATCCAGTGTCCTGCAGGCAGGTTAACACGAGGTAACCAATGAAAACCAAAATCGGAATCATCGGTGGCTCCGGCATCTACAATATGGATGGGCTGCAGGACGCCGAATGGGTCAGTCAAGACAGTCCATGGGGCCAGCCATCTGACAATATCCTGACGGGCGTTCTGGATGGTGTTCCCATGGCCTTCCTGCCCCGGCACGGGCGCGGGCATGTGCATTCGCCGACGACGGTCCCCTATCGCGCCAATATCGACGCGATGAAGCGCCTGGGTGTGACCGATATCATCAGCGTCAGCGCCTGCGGATCGTTTCGCGAAGACATGGCACCGGGTGATTTTGTCATCGTGGATCAGTTCATCGACCGGACCTTCGCCCGCGAAAAATCATTCTTCGGCACCGGCTGTGTGGCCCATGTCAGCGTGGCCCATCCGACCTGCGAACGGCTGTCAGACGCCTGCGAAACCGCTGGACGCGATGCAGGGATCACGATCCACCGGGGCGGCACCTACCTGGCTATGGAAGGCCCGCAATTCTCATCCCAGGCCGAAAGCAAGCTCTACCGCGAATGGGGCTGTCATGTGATCGGGATGACCAACATGCCAGAGGCAAAACTCGCCCGCGAAGCCGAGATTTGCTATGCCTCCATCGCGATGGTCACCGATTACGACGGTTGGCACCCCGATCATGGGGCTGTCGATGTCAGCGATGTGATCAAAATACTGCAGGGCAACGGGACCAAGGCACAAGACCTCGTCAGCCGCCTGCCCGCACTTCTCGGGCCAGACCGCGCATTCTGCCCCCATGGCTGCGACCGCGCGCTGGAATACGCCCTGATGACCGCCCCCGACAAACGGGACCCTGCCCTGACCGCAAAACTCGACGCCATCGCCGGCCGCGTTCTTTGAAAGAGTATCCATGAAAACCGTCCAGGACTACATTCGCACCATCCCTGATTTCCCGCATGAGGGGATCATGTTTCGTGATGTCACCACGTTGTTCGGTGATGCGCGCGGTTTCCGTATCGCCATTGATCAGTTGCTGCACCCTTACGCAGGCCAACCGATTGACAAGGTGGTCGGGCTGGAGGCGCGAGGTTTCATCCTTGGGGGTGCCATCGCCCACCAATTGTCCGTCGGCTTTGTACCAATCCGTAAAAAGGGCAAACTGCCCGGCAAAACGATCGAACAGGCCTACAAGCTGGAATATGGCGAGGCGATCATGGAGGTCCATGACGATGCCCTGCAAGCGGGCGAAAAGGTCCTGCTGGTCGACGATCTACTCGCCACCGGCGGCACGGCAGAGGCGGGGATCAAGCTGATCGAACGGATGGGGGCAGAGGTGATCGGCTGCGCCTTCATCATCGACCTGCCCGATCTGGGCGGGCGCAAGAAGCTGGAAGCGTTGGACATGAATGTCCACGCACTGTGCGAATTCGAGGGCGACTGAGCCTCCGGCGGGAGTTATTGGGGAAGAAAGAAGTCAGGAGATGCGCGCGACCCCGTTGTCCGGTCCAGACTGACCTGATTAAGGTCCGGACGCCGCGCGACTTCTCCCTTCACGGCCACCAACTCTCCAGCCTGTGCCGCATCACGACCGTCCCAGAACAAGGTTAACATCTTCTTTCTTCCCCAATAACTCCCGCCGGAGGCATCTGTGCTTTCAACACTGCGCAACGGTTGTTCCTCACACCAAAAATGTCGTGCGCCGCAGGCGCTCCTTTTGGTCAAACTTGGCGCAGAACGGCACCGGGGTTCATGATGCCCAAAGGGTCCAGCGCGTCTTTGATGGCGCGCAGCATGGATAGCTTAACCGGGTCGCCATAGTGTTCCAGATCATCCACCTTCAACCGTCCGATCCCGTGTTCGGCGCTCACCGATCCGTCCATTGCGTGGACCATATCATGTACCACTTCCTTCACGCGCGGCCGTTCTGCCTCGTAATCCGCGCGGGTCCGCCCAGGCATGGGAAAGATGTTGTAATGCAGGTTGCCGTCACCCAGATGGCCAAAGCAGTTGATGCGGAATGCCCCCACTTCGGCCAACGCCTGCTTGCCGCGCTGGATGAATTCGGGGATCGCGCTGAGCGGGACCGAGATATCGTGTGAACTGACCGATCCGATCCGACGGTTCGCCTCTGGAATGCTTTCGCGGATGTGCCAGAACGCATCGCGCTGCGCGTGGCTTTGCGCGATGACGCCATCCGTGACCAGTTCGGCCTCAAAAGCCGCTTCGAAAAGCCCTTCCAGCGCCGCTTCGGGCGGCAGCCCGGCTGGCAGACCGACGTCGATCAAGACGCACCATTCGGGGATATTATCAAAGGGCTGTTTCACCTCGGGCCCGACTTCTGCCAAAAAATCAAAGCCTTGCCGATGCATGATCTCAAATGCGGAAATCCCGTCGCCGATCCGCTCACCCGCCATGGCCAGCAGGTCCAGCGCAGCCGCAGGCGAAGGCACCGCCATCATCGCGGCCCCCACACCAACCGGGCGGGGGGCCAGTTTCAGCGCGGCCCCGGTGATGATGCCCAGCGTCCCTTCCGCCCCGATCATCAGGTTGCGCAGATCATAGCCGGTATTGTCCTTGCGCAGCCGCGTCAGCCCGTGCCAGATCGTCCCATCAGGGCGCACGACCTCCAGCCCCAGGCATTGCGCGCGGGCATTTCCGTAGCGCAGCACATTCACTCCGCCCGCATTGGTGGACAAAAGCCCGCCGATCCGTGCCGATCCTTCAGACGCAAGCGACAGCGGGAACAGCCGCCCCACACCTTCGGCCGCCTTCTGCACATCCGCTAGGATCACACCGGCGTCACAAACCAGAACGTTTTCAGATGGATAGATATCGCGGATGCGGTTCATCCGTTCGAGTGACAACACAACCGGCGCAGGCCCATCCTGCAAAAGTTGCCCGCCGACAAGGCCGGTGCCGCCGCTATAGGGGACGATGCCAATCCGCGCGTCGGCGCAGGCTTTCACGACCGCTGCAACGTCCTCTGTCGTGCCGGGGGCGATCACAAGCCCCTGCCCAGCCCAGCGCCCGCGCGGTTCGGTCAGGTAGGGGGCGCTGTCATCCTTGAAGGCGGCGGCGGGCAGCATCGCGCGCAATTGCGCTTCAAAAGCATCGGTGACGGGGTTGAGCATGTCATGGGTCCTTTCAGCCCATTACATGGGCCAAAAGGCAGGTCAGTCCAATCGGATTTTACTGCGCCAGTGCCGCACCCTCGGCCAATGCGCCCAACTTCGCATAGGCGATCTCGGGGTCGACAGCGCCGAAGCCGGCGAAGGTGCCAAAACCGCAGTCGGAGCCAGCAATCACACGATCCGCGCCAACGATTTCCACAAATCTTCCAATACGTTGCGCGACCAGTTCCGGATGCTCGACAAAATTTGTTGTCGTATCCACCACACCGGGCACCAAAACCTTACCATCCGGTATATCGCCCGCACGGTCGCGGAAAACGGTCCATTCATGGCCATGGCGGGGGTTTGACGTCTCGAACAGCACGTAACGCGATTTGGTGGACATCAGCGTGTCAAACATCTTGGACATCGGAATATCGCAGACATGCGGCCCCTCGTAATTGCCCCAGCAGATATGCACGCGCACCTTGTCCTCTGGCACGTCGGCCAGCGCGTGGTTCAGCGCCTCCACATGGGAGGCGGCGATTTTAAGGAATTCATCATCTGACAAATCGTTAAACAACATGTGACGCGACAGTGCGAGGTCGGGGCAGTCGAGTTGCAGATCGAGGCCCGAAGCCACGATCGTCTCATACTCCGCCTTCATCGCATCGGCGAGGGCAGCCAGATACGCCTCGCGGGTTTTGTAGTAATCGTTCTGCAAAAACAATGAGATAACACCGGGGGACGCCGCATTCATAAAGCCCTGTTTCGCCCCGTGTTCGGCCATTGCGGCCTTGAGATTGGCGATATCCTTTTCCAATTCGCCTTGCCCTTTTGACTTCACCTCGTCCACGCACATCGGGCGCGCGTATTTCGGGGTGCCGCCGTCATCGGCTAAACGTTTGAGAAAGCTGGGGAATTGTTTCAGATCAGCGGGCGCATTGCGAGGGCTGTCGCCATCGAAACCGGTGTAACGATCCTTGACGTATGTGGCGTATGATATCTTGGAAGTCTCGCCATCGCTGACGATATCAATCCCTGCATCCACCTGTTTTTTCACGGTTTCCGAGACCGCCGCCGTCATCGCCGCATCAAAGGCACCTTGATCATAGGCCTCGCCATTTTCGCGGGCGAAGATGAAATCGACGACCTCTTGCGTGCGCGGCAGAGAGCCTGTGTGGGTTGTTAAGACTTTGGCCATTTTGGCATTTCCTTCCTGTCGGCATCGCGTCGGATTTGCGTCGGCAAAACGTCGGACCCCAACGTACGGTGGGGGTCGTTAACCATTAACCTGTCCATGTTGGTCCGGCAGCATCATCGGTAGCCACGATATGGAACAGGCTGGCCTCACCGGTCATGGCGGGCACGGCGGTGTGCATCAGGTTTTCGGGAACGGATACGGTATCGCCGGGGTTCAGTGTGGCCTCGCCGCCTTCCCAGATCAGCCGCCAATGCCCACGCATCGGCATCAGGACAGACGGGCGATCATGCTGATGCATATCCGTGGTGGATGAGGCACGGGTCAGGAACCCGACCTCGAACCCCGGCTTGTCTGGCAGCATTCCGTTTTCGCCGATCACGAGGGCCGGTTTGCGGTCTGCCATCGCCACCATATCCAAGTAGCGGGCGACGTGGCGCGGGATCACGTCAGTCGTGGTCGGCTCCGGGTAGCCCGCCAATTCCTCCTCGGTCAGCAACGGCATCGGCTTGACGCCATCTGGCAGGCTTTGGCCCTTCTTGCTGTCATATAGCTTGCCGTTCTCGCCCAGCACCAACCCATGGTCTGTCGCGTCCTCGATTACCTGCGGCGCCCAGATCACGCCGCCACCCGCATCATCACCGCCAAGGATCGCCATGATCATCCCGTAATCGGTGCCGATATTTTCAAATCCCCGGAAGATGCCGGTGGGAATGTTGATGATGTCCCCTTCTTCCAGCACGACCTCACCCGCGTTGCCGTAGCGACCCCAGAAGAACCGCCAGCGGCCTTTGAGCACGAAAAAGACTTCGGCCGTGCGGTGACTGTGCAGCGAGTTGCGGCATTTCGGCGGCTGGCCTGCGGCGCCGATGTTGAAACCATGCGGGATAGCGATATGGACATGCTGATCGGGGCTTTCGGACACGCCGCCGCCGATAATGGTGAAGTTTTCCTTTTGATCAGAGCCCGGCGTATGCGCATCAATAAACGCGGTCTTGCAGGGTTGGAGATCACCATAGCGGACAATGCGATGTTCCATCTCTTGCGGTGTCATCTCGTCTTTTCCTTACGCCGTCCCGGACTTGATCCGGGACCTCTTGGTGAAATTTTGTCGAGGTCCCGGGTCAAGCCCGGGACGATGTTACGCTTGCATCAGGATCTGTTTCCAGATCGCGATTTCATCATAAAGCGCCCATTCGCGCCGTAGCCCGACACCATCCGGCCCGTAGGGTCCGAATTCGGCGTGGCATATGCCCATCACATGCACATGTGCGCCCGTCGGTTCGCCAAAACTGCCCCAGCCGTCATGTGCACCGTCCAGCGACCAGCGGATGGCAGCGCGCGGGGGCAGCATGTTACCTTCCATCCCGATCTGGTGATGGATCTTGAACTCCGCATGGGGAAAAGACGACCGCAGCCCGACCCAGAATTCCAGCACGTCATCCCAGCCAACGGCCCGTTTCGCCCCGGCATATGCGCCGATCACCGCCCGGTCATAGCTGTCGCGGATATGGGTGAAATCGTGGTTCATGATCCGGGTCAGCATGTTGGCATAACGCTGACCCCATTCATTGTCATTGCCGGTGCCATGATAGCCGCCATCCACGTCGATGGCCGGGGTGAAAGGCTTGTTGGCCGTCTCTGGCCCGCCTTCGCGTGCGATCAGGGAGGCTGCATAGTCGCGCGGGTCCATCCCCAGTTGCCGCACGATCCCGCCATAGTCGCGCACAAGCCATTCATCATAAATCGTGTCCTCTTTCGCTGCACAATCGGCGATGACGTAAACCTGCCAGTGTTTGCCGGTCGCCGGCCCAAATTGCCCGTCGCGCGTATGGGTGGCTTTGGTCAGTAGCCGGTGCGATGACAGGTAGCCAGTGTCTGCATCACCCGACCAGATCACGTCTTCGCCCAGCAACTCCCGATCCGGAAATTCGTTAATCGTGGCCATGGTTGAGGCGATCACCGCCTGATTGCCGCGCTGGATGCCCATGGGCGACCGCACGGGGATATCAGGGGCGTAGTAATGGTTCAGCGTGCCGACGCCGCGATCTTCCCAAATCTCTTTGGTGATCCCGATGATGTAGTCAGGGAAATCTTTCCAGCGGCTGGAAAAACCTTTCATGATGGCAGTCCTTCGGGAATACGGGTTGAGCCGCGCTGGATCAGCGGGCTTTCAATCTCGATCCGGCGGGCGGGGACACCCGGGTCATTGATACGGGTCAGAAGCGCGGTGATTGTCGCCTCGACCATCCGGTTCACCGGCTGGCGCATGGTGGTCAGGTTATAGGCGGGCCAAGCCGCCAGCGGCACGTCATCGTAGCCCACGACGGCGACGTCATCCGGCACCCGCAGGCCCAGATGGCTGCGCAGCGTATCCATGACGGCAAAGGCCATGTGATCATTGCCCACGAAAATCGCATCGGGCGGGTCGGCTTGCAGCATCAGCTTGCGGGTGGCAGCGGCCGCTGTGTCACGGTCATATCTGCCGTCAATCACTTGCGGTTTCACCCCGGCCTCGGCCAGCGCTGCGCAAAACCCGTCATGCCGGTCCCGCCCCGTTGATGACCCCTGCCAGCCGCTGATATGGGCGATGTTGCGGTGCCCGCAGGCCAGCAGGAATTCCGCCACCTTGCGCCCGCCATCCACATTTGCCGAGGTCACCGAAGACACATGATCCCCATCCTGCCCCCGATTGAACATCACCACCGGAATACCGGCCGCCGCGCACCGGTTGGTCAGGTCGTTGGTCATGCCGACCGATGCGGTGATGATCCCGTCGACCTGATAGTCGAGCAGTTCCTTCATCACCTCTTCTACATCGTCCCGGCTGTTGTCCGCGGTGAAGACGAGGATATGATAGCCCTGTTCCTGCAATGCGTTCGACAGCCGCTCCATTGCCAATGGATAGAACTGGTTGTCGAGATAGGCGACGACCAGTCCGATGATCCGGCTTTTGCCGGTGATCATCGCCCGCGCCATCATATTGGGGCGATAGCCGAGCTCCTCTGCCGCCTTGCGCACTTTTTCGATGGTCTTGGCACTGGCCGATGCACCCGGCGTGAAAACCCGGCTGACCGCCGATTGGCTGACCCCGGCCAGTTCGGCCACCTGCAATGATGTTACCTTTTCCATTAATCCGCCGTCCATCCGCCATCAATCAGCATATGGGTGCCCGTCATGAGGGCGGAGGCGTCTGACGCAAGATAGACGACAGGCCCCATGATATCGGCCACTTCACCGACCCGTCCCAGTTTGATCTTTTCGGTGATCCATTTGACCCGGTCGGGGTTGTTGAAGGTCGGTTCGGTGAGCGGGGTCCGGATGAAAGTCGGGCAGATCGTGTTGACCCTGATGCCGTGGTGGCCCCATTCGATTGCCATCGCCTTGGTGAAGCCCTCAACAGCATGTTTGGTGGCGCAATAGACCGCACGGTCGATGCCGCCCACATAGGCCATCTGGCTGGAGATATTGATCAGGCTGCCGGGTTTGCCTGCGGCGATCAACCCCTTGGCCACCGCCCGAGTCAGGAAATAGGCGCCTTTGATGTTGAGGTTTGCGACAGCGTCGAAATCCGCCTCGGTTGTTTCGGTGGCGGGAGAATGGATCGCCAGTCCGGCCGAGTTGACGAGGATGTCAAACGGTCCCGCTTCGGCCACTGCCGCCTCGGTCCCGGCGACGTCCGAAACATCCAATTGCAGCGTTTCCACCTGCATCCCGGCATCGGACATCTGCGCCGCAGCGTTTTGCAACTTGTCGACATTGCGCGCGGCCAGTGTGACCTGCGCGCCTGCCTCCGCCAAAGCGACAGCGCAGCCCAGCCCGATGCCCGATGAGGCCCCGGCGACAAGCGCGCGTTTGCCGGTCAGGCTGAAGGATGGGGTTTGGGGTAAATTCATAAGGGGTCTGCCTTTTGCGGGGATCAAATTCCTAGAAATTTGATCCGGCCCATTTATTCCGCCGCCGTCCCGTAAGCCACGTTCTTGCCTCCGTAACGACGTACCCTGATATTGCATTGTTCGGCGTGGCCCACAAACCCTTCGAGCATGCAAAGCCGCGAGCCGTATTCGCCCACCAGTGTTGCCGCCTCGTCGGTCAGCACCTTCTGGTAGCTGTGGGTTTTGAGGAACTTGCCCACCCACAACCCGCCAGTATAGCGCCCTGCCTTTTTGGTCGGCAGCGTGTGGTTGGTGCCAATCACCTTATCCCCATTGGCCACATTCGTGCGCGGCCCGAGAAACAGCGCGCCATAGCAGGTCATCTTCTCAAGGAACCAGTCGTCGCGGTCGGTCATGACCTGCACGTGTTCGGAGGCGATATCGTCGGCGACCTGCAGCATTTCGTCGTAGGTGTCACACAGGATGACTTCGCCGTAGTCATTCCAGGAGGTGCGGGCGGTTTCGGCTGTGGGCAGGATGTCGAGGATGCGGTCGATCTCCGTCAGGGTCCCGCGCGCGAGTTTTTCGGAATTGGTGACCAGCACGGCAGGCGAGTTGTAACCATGTTCGGCCTGCCCCAAGAGATCGGTGGCGCAGAGTTCCGCATCAACGGTATCGTCAGCGATCACCATCGTCTCGGTTGGTCCTGCGAAAAGGTCGATCCCCACACGCCCAAACAACTGCCGCTTGGCTTCGGCCACAAAGGCGTTGCCGGGGCCGACAATCATGTGGACAGGATCAACGGTTTCGGTGCCCAACGCCATCGCACCGACGGCCTGCATCCCGCCCAGCACGTATATTTCATGCGCGCCACCCAGATGCATGGCAGCGACAATCGCCGGATGCGGTGCGCCGTTTTGCGGTGGGGCGGAGGCGGCGATGCGGGGCACGCCCGCCACCTGCGCCGTCAGCACCGACATATGGGCGGAGGCGACCATCGGAAACTTGCCGCCGGGCACATAGCAACCGACGGATTGGACGGGGATATTCTTGTGGCCCAGGATCACACCGGGCAGCGTTTCGACCTCGATATCTGTCATCGAGGCGCGCTGCGCCTGCGCGAAGTTGCGGATCTGGTCCTGCGCGAACTTGATATCTTCCATGTCACGGGTCGAGACCTTGGCCATGGCAGCTTCGATTTCTGAAGGGGACAGGCGGAAACTGGGGGGAGAGTATTTGTCGAATTTCTCGGACAGGTCGCGTACCGCTGCATCGCCTCGTGTTTCGATATCGGCCAGCGTATCCTCGACGATCTTGCGGACCTTGGCGTCATCCTCGGCCCGTTCGGCCTCGGGCTTGCCGGATTTCAGATAGGTGATTGCCATAGCGAGATACCTTTCAAGCTGCCATACGGGGGCCTGGCGCCACATCATGCTGGCCGGAAAACAGATCAACGCCCATCTGCAACAGAACATCCGGAATATCGACGAAAACCCAGTTTTCGACCAAAAGATCACCTTCGCGGCGCCACCAGTCACAGACCCGCATCAAGAGCGTATCAGTGCTGGGTGGCTGGCCCAGAAATACGTCCTTTCGGACAGCCATGAGTGAGGGCCAGCCCGCGCTCCAGACATAGTCGCCATCGCCCTGGCGGGTCAGATGCCGGGTGACGCCATTGCCTGCGGAGCCGCCGGACCAATGCGAAAAGGCCTGCTCAAAGGGCACCTGAAATCCAGCGAAATTTTCGAGGCCGACAAAGGAACCAAAGGCGGCAGGCCCGTACCAGACCATGTTATCGTGCCAATAGGGGCGCCATGCTTCGTCCGGTGTTGCCAGTTGCCGCAGCATATCCGTGACGAGCGTGGCGGAAACTTCGCTATGCGCCGGGTCGTTTTCATGCAGTTGCAGCCCGTCCTGTGTCGCCGGTCCCCGATGCGGGCTGGTATAGCCCCGGTCGCGCCCCGGGCTGTCGCTGATCGGCCATTGCCCGGCGGCGATCATCAATTCGGGTATGTCCAGATAAATCCAGCTTTCGATGGCCTGCCCGTTTTCCATCCTGTGAAACTCACCGACGCGAAGATATGCCAGCGCGCAGGTCGCCTTGATGCCCAGCCAGTCGCCAGCGAAGTGGCCCACGTAGTAGCCGGTCGCGGTGACCCAATCAGCCCCTTCAAACGCGCCGCCGGTCAGGATGTAATCCCGCCGGAAAAGCCCCTGAAACGCGGTCTGGAGCGGTGACAGGAATCGGGTGATGTAGTCGTCCGGCCCGGACAGATCATTGAAAGGATGGCTGTGATGGATCACCGCGCCCGGTGCGAAGAAGTCGCGCACGGCGTCATGCTGCCCGCCCGGATGCGCAAAGGCGTCGAGATAAGTTTTCAGACGTTGTTTGTTGGCCAGATGTGGCATCATGTTTCCTGGGGTGGGGCCGGTGTCGCGGTCCCGTTGTCGTAGTTTTCCCAGCCATGGCCGCCAAACACATCGACACCAAGCTGCTGCATCACGGATGCGAAATCGACCGAGACCGGGTTATCGGCAATCCGCCCATCCTCGATCCGCCAGAAGTCCATATACGGGATTCTAACCCGCTTGCCGGTGGCGGCGATCCCCATGAAGGTGCCGGAATGTGTCGCCTCGATATGGCCGAAACAGGCCGCCCAATCGCCGTCAGCCAGGAATTTTTCGGTCTTGTAGTCCCGGTCCGTAAAGGCCGCGCGTAGTGGAAACTGCCAGTTGCGCTGGAATTCGGCAATGCCGTGTTTGGTGCCGCAGCCCTGATTGCCCCGCCAGATGAAGTTTTCGGTGAAATAGGGGGTCATATCCATTTCACCGGCGGCCAGACCGGCCTCCATCCGTTTGACGGCGGCCAGCGATGCGGCTGATTGGGTGTCATGGGTCATAGCCGTTCCCCCGACTGCGCGTCGAACAGGTGGCAGATGTCGGCGGGGATATGGGCGCTGACGGGGTCGCCAATTTCGGTGCGATATTCTTTGCCGGATTTGACCGAGATGATCGTGCCCCCGGCCCGCATGGTGACCATCGTCGCCTCGCCCAGAAGTTCCAGTGAATAGACGGTGGAGTTCACCTCGGCCTCGCCGGTGGCGACGCTGGCATCCTCGGCCCGGAAGCCAAGGGTGACAGGGCCGTTATGTGTGTTGGGCAGGCCCGAGATGGTCATGTTCTTGGCGGTGAAGGTGCCATTTTCCAATTTCCCGTCGATCAGGTTCATGGCGGGCGATCCGATGAACCCCGCCACAAAGGTATTGGCCGGGTGGTCGTAGATATCGGTCGGTGTGCCCACCTGCTGGACCACACCCTGGTTCATGACCACAACCCGGTCGGCTAGTGTCATCGCCTCGATCTGGTCGTGGGTGACATAGATCGTGGTCGTCTTGAGTTCATGACTGAGGTTCTTGATCTGTGCGCGGGTCGAAACCCGCAATTTCGCATCGAGATTGGACAGCGGTTCATCCATCAGGAACACGTTGGGTTCGCGCACCACGGCGCGGGCGAGTGCCACCCGCTGGCGTTGTCCGCCGGATAATTCGGCTGGTTTGCGATGCAGGAAGTCGTCCAGTTCCACCATGGCCGAGGCGCGTTTGACCCGGGCGTCATGCTCCGATTGGGGAATGCCCCGCACCTTCAATGGAAAGCGGATGTTTTCGTAGACGTTCATGTTGGGGTAAAGCGCATAGGACTGGAACACCATCGCCACATCGCGGTCCTTGGGGTCCAGATCGTTGATCCGCTTGCCATCGACCAGGATATCGCCGCCCGATGCATCCTCCAGCCCTGCGATCATGCGCATGGTTGTGGTTTTGCCGCAGCCGGAGGGGCCCAGAAGCACAAGAAATTCCTGATCAGCGATGGTCAGATCAAATTCCTTGACCCCCACAAACGACCCCCAGCGTTTGGTCACATTGCGCAGCTGAATTTCGGCCATGCGCGCCCCCTTGCATACGTTTGCAAAAATACTTGCCCGATTCCGGCATTCGCGCAAGCCCCATTCTGAAACCCCGCAAAAGTTCTTGCGTCAGCGCCCGATTTGCCGGTTAATTGCAAACGTATGCAAAACGGATCACGATTCGCGCGTGGCCGAAAGTCGTATGGCGGGTATGATTGCAGCATGGCCTTCAACCGGAACGACTGCACAATTGGGAGAGTAACAGCATATGACGATCATGAAAAATCTGACTCTTGGCACGGCGTTCGCCGCGCTTGGTGCAACATCAGCGCTGGCGGGCGGACACGCCTGTGCCGAAGGCCGCGTGAGCATCGTCGGCAATGAATTCCCGGCGATCCAGTCAGTGGCAGCCGCCGCATTGGAATGTGCGGGCGATACCGCAGAGGCGAACCTGACCGCCGATCACCAGAAGATCAACGTGGCTGGCATGACGGGCAACCCGGCGGAATACACAACGGCTATCGTTGCCAATTCATCCATCGTTGCCCTGATCAACGAAGATGTCATTCGTTCGTTGGATGATCTGGTTGCTGAACATGGTGGCGACATCCCGCAGCAGCAACTGATCACGGTGGATGGCAAGGTCATGGCTGTGGCGTTCATGGCCAATGCCCAGCACCTTGTTTACCGCGAGGACGTGCTGGAACAGATCGGGGCCGATGTGCCCACGTCCTATGAGGACGTGCTTGCCGCCGCTCAGCAAATTCGCGAAGCCGGGATCATGGAACACCCTGTGGGTGGCGCTTATGCCGCTGGCTGGAACCTCGCCCAGGAATTTACCAACATGTATATCGGGACCGGCGGTGAGTTCTTCAAACCCGGCACGGCCGAAGTCAGCATCAACAACGAAAAAGGCGTTGAAGCGCTGGAAATGATGAAGGCCCTGTCGGAATATATGAACCCCGATTTCCTGACACATGACAGCAACGCAACATCTGCCGAATGGGAAGCCGGTAACGTGGCCATGATGAACATGTGGGGCAGCCGGACCGGTGTCTTGATGGATGACGAAGGATCCGCGCCCGAGGTTTATGAAAACACCAAGGTGGGCGGTCCGCTAACCGTCGGCGATAGCGGTGTGCCCGCAACAACGCTGTGGTGGGATGGCTGGACCGTGGCCAAGAATATCAGCGACGAAGACGCTGTGGCGACGTTCAAGGCGATGAAGGCCGGGTCCTCTCCTGACATCCTGAATGACGAGACGATGTCGCAGGCTGTCTGGCTGATGGAAGGGTTTCAGCCGCAGGAAGTGAACGAGGGTGTTCTTGCCTCGGTTGCTGCCGGATCGACCCCCTATCCCATGGTCCCGTTCCAGGGCCTTTTGCACACCGCATTGGGTGATAATATCGCTGACTATCTGCAGGGCAATGAAAGCGCCGAACAGACGCTGGCCGATATCGAGGCGGCCTATACCGCCGCGGCCAGGGAAAACGGCTTCTTGCAGTAAGATCATGATAAAGGGGGCCGCGGCCCCCTTTATCACCGACGACCAGACAGTCCGGGGCAAGCGACATGAAACACAGCACGTTCTTCTGGTTCGTTTTTCCATCCGTGCTGTTGATGATCGCCTTCATCGCCCTGCCCATTGTGTCGGTCGTCACCCAATCGCTTTATTCCAAGCACGAACAGGTCATCATCGTTGTTGAGAACTGCGGCCCGTTCGGCTGCACGCAATCGACCACCGTGGATCAGGCGGCGACAGAGGCCCTGCGCGCCGAGGAGCCATTGGGGAAATGGGCTGGTCTGGATATCTACAAGGATCGCAATCACCTGGCGGTTAATGAGGTCGCAAGCGCATGGGTGAATTCAGACGGGTTGCCCGATTTTGGTAGGACGCTGATGAACCTGCCATTTTACAGCGCGATGGCCTTTACCCTGACCTACACCGCCATCGTGACCCCGCTCACCATTATTTTGGGGTTCTTTATCGCCATTGCGGTCAATTCGGTCGCCCGTCGCTTGCGCGGGCCCACGATCTTTTTCTCGCTTCTGCCGATGATCGTGACCCCGTTGGTGGGGTCACTGATCCTGTTCTGGATGGTCGATGCGCGGGGTATTCTGGGCACCGGTCTGCAATGGCTGGCCAATGATCCGTCTCTGTCGGTCAAGGCCTCAACGCCGCTGATGTGGGCGATGCTGATGGTCTACGGCGTCTGGCATTCGGCCCCTTTCGCCTTCATCGTCTACTACGCGGGCCTGCAAACGGTAAATACCGACACGCTGGAGGCCGCGATGATCGACGGGGCCAGCCGATGGGAACGGATCCGCTATGTCGTGATCCCGCATCTGGTGCCACTGACGACCTTTATCGCCCTGATCCAGTTGATGGATAACTTCCGGGTGTTCGAACCCATCGTCAGTTTCGCGGCGGCGGCCCATGCGACATCGCTATCTTATGCCATCTTCAACGATCTGGGGGGCGAGACGCGGTTGTTGTCATCCGCCGCCGCCACGTCCGTGCTGACGATCGTTTTCGTCGCCATCCTTCTGTCACCCGTCCTTGTGCGCACCTGGCGCGACTTTGGCACGCAAAAGTAAGGGATCACCTGATGTCCGTCGCCACCCGTCGCCCGCTGAGCATCCGGTTTCTGGCCACCAGTTTTCTGGTGCTGTGGCTGATCATGGCCGCATTCCCGTTTCTTTGGACGCTATGGGGGTCGTTCAAGGTTGAGGGTGATTTCTTTTCCAAGGCAGACTGGGCCAATTCGATCTTTGGCACGCTGACCCAAGTTGAAACCGGGGGCAGTTTTACCGATGATGGGTATCACGGGGCCTGGGTGCAGGAAGAGTTTTGGCGCGCCGCCTTTAACACTGCCATCGTCTGCATCTGCGTCGTCACGATCTCGCTGACCTGCGGCACACTGGCAGGTTACGCCCTGTCCCGGTCGACCTATCGCTATGCGTTCTGGCTGCTGCTGTTCGCGCTGATTTTTCGGGCGATGCCCCCGATTACGCTGGTGTCGGGCTATCTGCTGCCGTTTTTTGAATGGAACCTCTGGGGGCATTTATCGACGACGATCATCGTGCTGGTAGCGATCAATCAGCCCTTTACCCTGTGGATGCTGCATTCGTTTTTCAAGAATATCCCCAAGGATCTGGATGAAAGCGCGATGGTTGATGGCTGCACTCGGTTTCAGGCCTTCCGCCATGTGATTATCCCGGTGATGTGGCCGGGGGTGATCACCACTGGGCTGTTTTCATTCCTGCTGGCTTATAATGACTTTGCTGTCACCTCGATGCTGCTGGCCAAGGAAAACCACACCATGGTGCCCAAGATCGCAAGCTTTCTTGGCACGACCCAAACCAAGGGCAACGTGATGTTCGCAGTGGCGGCGGTTGTGTCGGTCACGGCACCGCTCTTCGTGATGATCCTGTTCTTCCAGCGCCAGATTGTGTCAGGCCTGACCGCAGGTGCGGTAAAGGGATGAGCTTTCAGGCAGAAAAGGCGCTGGTCCGCGCCCATTGTGATGCGCTGTCCAAGGCGACGCCGGATAACGTGGCCTCGGTTCTGGCAGAGCGCACGAGCCCCGATTGGCACTGGCGTGGGATGCATCCGTTTCATGAACAACACCGGGCGCAGGCCGTGGCTGACGCGTTCTGGTCGCCGTTTCTGACCGCCATGTCGCGGGTCCAGCGACGGCAGGATATCTTTATCGCGGGCCGGAACGAGATTGACGGGTTCCAGTCTGTCTGGGTCATTTCCATGGGCCATCTGATGGGCCTGTTTGATGCCCCGTTTCTCGGGATCAGGCCGAACCGGCGCATCGCCATGCTGCGCTATGCCGAGTTCAACAAGGTTGTGGACGGCAAGATCGTCGAAACGGCGCTGTTCTGCGACCTGATCCACCTGATGCGGCAGGCGGGCCAATACCCCCTGCCCCCGCAGACGGGGATGCATCTGGTCCAGCCGGGACCGGCGACACATGATGGTTTGCTGTTCGACGACGCCGCACCGGCCGAAGGCGAACAGACACTCGCGCTGGTCAACCGCATGATCGGTGACATCAACGCGCATCAGCGCTTTGACAGCCCGCAACAGGAACTGGCCCAAAGCTGGCACGATGATTTCATCTGGTGGGGGCCGGAGGGGATCGGGGCGACCTACACGATTGACCGCTACATCGCACAACACCAGCGCCCGTTTCGCACCCAGATCAAGGATCGGGTCTATAACGGGCATATCTGCCGGCTGGCCGAGGGCAATTTCGGCGGCTTTTTCGGCTGGGCCAACCTGACCGTAACGAATGCTGGCGGCTATATGGGCCTGCCCGCTGGGGCCCCCGCCGATATGCGGGTGGTCGATATGTATCGGCGGGACGGTGACAAACTGGCCGAGAACTGGATTTTCATCGACATCCTGCACTTTCTGAACATGCAGGGGTTGGATGTGTTGGGGCGGTTAGAAGGCTGACACAAGGGCAAGCGCCCGGACCGAGACGGGGGGCTGAACCGGGTCTGTTTGGCGGGGCTTGGCGTCTATTCGTGACGGCAGTGCGGGTTGCGTCGTTGCAAAAGCGCCCTCCCCGCGGGGAAGAGTATGAGCGGTTCCGAAATTGATCCAGCAGATCAATTTATGAAAAGCGGACGGATTCCTGTATTCGAAGATGCCGGCATCCGGATGCCGCTCAATCAACGCGTCAGTCGACTCTCAACCACTCTTCCTGCATAGCTGCCGAACAGTCTTGTTCCCAGTTATGGGCAGGACAGTTTGGAAGCATTCTACGCGCAATTTGATTCAATGCGTCTGCATCAGCCACAAGATCACCTTTGTAGTAATAATCATCGTCCTCCGAAGCGATCAAAATAGCACCTTCCTGAACTGCCTGCTCCAGCAAGCTGAAGAACTGAGAAAGATCGTCAGCGAACCGCTCCATTGGGTCGGAAGTGAGAAGGCGATAATATACCGCACCAAATGTCCTTGATTTGGGCAGGCAGTTTATCCAAAACCCGCCCGCATCCACTTGCGCTATTTGGACAAAACCCTTTGGAAAATGGGTATCGAAACCATACTCTCCAGAAGTCCGCAACTCTTCGAACATTTTGTAGCCGCTTTGCGACTCCTGAACTGAAAGCGGCAGCATGAAATCTGGGTAAAAAGTAAAGAAGCGTCCACTCTCAACTGCAGAGATACCGTCAAAACGCCGCCAAAGCTGCTTTAATGCAGTTGGGAATTCGCATCCGGTATCGAACTCGTACTGGGAAATGCTTGAGGATGAGGCACCATCACGCAGATAATCAATCGCCCCTGCGCTGCGCGCACTCAATGATACCAGATATGCCTCGAGAGCAGCAAAGCTCACCTACTCAACCCACCATGCAACGTCGGCTGATCCAGCGCAGCAAACCCATAATGCCGCAACCACCGCAAATCTGAATCAAAGAACGCCCGCAGATCGGGGATCCCGTATTTCAGCATCGCGATCCGGTCGATGCCCATGCCGAAGGCAAAACCCTGCCATTCCGCCGGGTCAATCCCGCCGGCTTCCAGCACCTTGGGATGCACCATGCCGGACCCCAGAATTTCCAGCCAGTCATCGCCCTCGCCCACTTTCAGGGTCCCGCCTTCCCAGGAACAGCGGATATCGACCTCGGCCGATGGCTCCGTGAACGGGAAGTGCGAGGCGCGGAAGCGGATGTCGACGTGATCCACCTCGAAATAGGCTTTCACGAATTCCTCCAGCACCCATTTCAGGTTCGCCATTGAGATATCGCGGTCAATCGCCAGCCCTTCGACCTGATGGAACATTGGCGTATGGGTCTGATCATAATCAGCGCGATACACACGGCCCGGACAAATGATGCGCGTCGGCGCACCCGTCTTTTCCATCGACCGGATCTGCACCGGGCTGGTATGGGTGCGCAGCACATGCGGCGGGCGGTTATCGCCCTCGCGGCGGTGGGTATAGAACGTGTCCATTTCCGCCCGGGCCGGGTGATGGCCGGGGATGTTGAGCGCGTCGAAATTATACCAGTCGCTTTCGATCTGCGGGCCTTCGGCAACGCTGAACCCCATATCGGCAAAGATCGCTGTCACCTCTTCGGTCACCTGCGAAATCGGGTGGATCGTACCCTGACGGCGACCACGCGACGGCAGGGTCACATCCAGCCATTCGTCACGCAGACGGGCGTCAAGGGCAGCATCGGCAAGGGCGGATTTCTTGGCGGACAGAGCTGAATTGATCTCGTCCTTCAAGGCATTCAGCGCGGGGCCTGCGACCTGCCGTTCCTCTGGCGTCATCTTGCCCAGCTCGCGCATTTTCAGGCTGATCTCGCCCTTCTTGCCAACGGCCTGCACACGCAGGTCTTCGATAGCGGCCTCATCGGCGGCACCTGCTATCAGGCCAAGGTATTTTTGTTTCAGATCGTCCATATCGGCGCCTCGTTTGACTGTGCAGACCTGCTACCGCGCCAACGCGCTGCGTGCAAGAACATGACCGGGCTTCATACCATCATCCCCAGGCCCATCGGCCCATGCGGATTTACGATATCTTGACGCGTCGCCGCTATCGAACAAGCAACTGCGATCAGACCGCAAAGGGTCACAATTCATGGGCGAAGGCGACATCAGCGTGACATGCGATGCCACCTCAAAAGAGCAATTGTTCATCCCCATCGGGCTGGTCGCTGACTTGTGGTCCGCCAGAAGCAGGGACGAAATTCTGCAATCCTTTTCCAAATGGGTGTCAGTCGCGATCAAAGCGGATCGGTGCAGTATCGCATTGCCCGATGGCGATAACCTCGTCGTGAAGGCGTTGAACGGCGATCAGGCCATCCCGCAAGGAACAGCCGTGCCGATAAAGGGGTCGGTCCTGGGCCGCGTTTTTGCAAACCGGGCGGCAGAGGTTGTGCGCGATCTGGCATCGCAACCTTTTATGGACTGCCGCAAACTGGCCGATGCGGGGATGAAATGCCTGATTGACGTGCCGCTTCTGGCTGGGGATCGCTGCTTTGGCACGCTAGCCGTGGCGCTCCGGCAGGACAAGGATGATCTGTGCAAGGAAACCGCGATCCTGACGGCATTGGCCCAATGCATCGCCACCCAGCTTCTTGTGATCGAACAGATGGACCATCTGGTGGCGATGGCGCGCACCGACGCACTGACCGGGGCGGGCAATCGGCATCATCTATACGAGGTATCCGACACAGCCTGGGCCAATTGGAAAGACCACGACAGGCCCTTTGCGTTCATTTCAGTCGATATGGATCACTTCAAACAGATCAATGACACCTACGGACATGACGCTGGCGACCAGGTGCTGCGCGCCTTTGTGCAACGACTGATGGCGCGATCGCGCACCGCCGACGAGGTATTTCGCATGGGAGGCGAGGAGTTTGGTGTGCTGGTATCGGATGTTGATATCACTTTGGCCAGACGAACTGCGGAACGTTTGTGCGATGCTGTTGGTGATACGCCGTTTGTCCTCTCAGATATGGAGCTCACGATTACCGCAAGTTTCGGCGTGACAGAGGTCATGACCTGCGACCAAAGCTTTGACGACGTACTCAAGCGGGCGGATATGGCGCTTTATCAGGCAAAGGCATCCGGACGCGATCAGGTCATTTCGATGTCACGACAGGAGCTTGCGGCATGATCGGCGCGCTGGTCGTTACCTATTCGACAATTGCGCGGCATCGCAGCCTTCTGATTTCAGAACGTGACGACCGGCCAGCGCTGCGCAAGCCGGATGGAGGTAAAGTTTAGTTCAACTTGCTAACGTTACTGATTAGTGCACGGAAGTTGGGTGTTTTAAGAGCGACTGGCGATCACCGAATTTGACAGTTACCCCCGCTTGCAGGCTGTTGAGTATGGTTCATTCAAACGAGCCGCCGCTGCGACAGGCGATGTGATTTATTTCATCAGTTCGTCGGCTTTCTTGTCCCGTGCTGCAAAACACCTAGGCGACAACGCCATAAGTTATTCTGACGGTCAGAAAAAAGGACTTCGATCTTACAAAAAAACCCCGGTGATATTCTCACCAGGGTTTCTGAAATACGAAAAAGTACTCGGCTCAGGCGGCCAGCGCATCCTTGGCTTTGCCAACGATTGTCGCAAATGCGTCAGGTTCGTTGACGGCCAGATCGGCCAGAACCTTGCGGTCCACTTCGATCCCGGCCAGGTTCAGCCCGTTGATGAACTTCGAATAGTTCAGCGTTTCGTCAACCGAACGGACGCCTGCGTTGATCCGCTGGATCCACAGCGCGCGGAAGTTGCGCTTGCGGTTGTGACGGTCGCGGGTTGCATATTGGTTGGCCTTGTCGACAGCCTGCTTGGCGACCTTGAAGGTCTTGGAGCGGCGATCGTAATATCCTTTGGCAGCGTCGAGAACTTTCTTGTGACGACGATGCGTGACGGTTCCACCTTTAACGCGCATATCAAATTCTCCTTATCAGCGTGCGTAGGGCATCATTGGCTTGATGATCTGCTCATCAGCCTTTGACAGCGTTGTCGTACCGCGCGCGTTACGGATGAATTTAGTGCTGCGCTTGATCATGCCGTGGCGCTTGCCTGCCTGGCCTGCCACAACACGGCCAGAGGCCGTCACTTTGAACCGCTTTTTGCAGCTCGATTTGGTCTTCATCTTCGGCATTTCCGTCTCCATCTAAAGGTCGGTCGAAACGCGCGACTCGGCATGCCATATAGGCCGGACGCGCGGGTGAAGGCCGCCATATAGGCCGCATCCCGTTCCGGTGCAAGACAATTCAGATGATATATCGGGCCACAACGCTGACAAACACATCGTCAATCGTTTCCAGCGTATAGGCGCCTTCATTCTGCTGTATGGCGAAATAGACCATACCGCCGCCCATCAGGGCCATGACCAGCGGCATCTTGGGAAACCGCCGGTCAGAAAACGCGCTGACAAAGCCCGGCAGCGAAAACGCCGCAATCACAAGCCCAACAACAAAGATCAGATCCATATCCATAGCCAGCGCCTTTCCTTGGACGCATGCTACTCCTGATCGGCGGCGTAGATCAAACGTTCCGCGCAGGGCGCCACACGCAAGATGTTCGTCGACCCTGGCGTGTTGAACGGCACACCGGCGGTTACCACGATCATGTCGTCTTCGGTCGCCAGCTTCTGTTCGATGGCGGCGCGCACAGCCGCGATCACCGCTTCCTTGAACCGGTTAACCTCCCCGGTCACGACACAGTTCGTCCCCCAAGACAGGCACAGGCGACGGGCGGTCGAGACATAGCTGGTCAGCGCAATGATCGGCACGCGCGGGCGTTCGCGTGACACGAGCAGCGCCGTTGTCCCGGATTGCGAGAAACAGCAGATCGCGCTGACATCGGTGGTTTCAGCGATTTCGCGTGCCGCCGAAACGATCCCGTCAGCAACCGTGATCCCTTCGGATTTGCGGGACGCCTCGATGATCTCGGTATAGTTCGGATCGGACTCAACCTCGCCTGCGACGTTGTTCATCGTGGTGACTGCTTCGATGGGATAGGACCCAGCCGCGGATTCCGCCGACAGCATGATCGCATCCGCCCCTTCGTAAATGGCGGTGGCCACGTCGGACACTTCGGCCCGGGTCGGCATTGGTGATTCAATCATCGATTCCAGCATCTGTGTCGCCACGATCACGGGCTTGGCTGCAGCCCGGCATTTGCGCACCAGTTGTTTCTGGATCGGCGGTACATTCTGCACCGGCAATTCGACCCCCAGATCACCGCGCGCCACCATGATCCCATCACTGGCCGCCAGAATATCCTCAAATGATTTCACGGCATTGGGCTTTTCGATCTTCGACAGAATGGCAGCACGGCCCTTGGCCAGTTCGCGCGCGTCTTCCACGTCGGCGGCACGCTGGACAAATGACAGGGCCAGCCAATCGACCCCCAGTTCGCAGACGAACTCAAGATCCTTGCGATCCTTCTCCGACAGGGCGGCCAATGGCAGGGTCACGTCAGGGACGTTCACGCCCTTGCGGTTGGAAATCGTGCCACCCACGATGACCTCGCAATCGGCAAAATCGGCTCCACAGTCCTTGACCCGCAGCTTGATCTTGCCGTCATTGACCAGCAGATGGGCCCCAGGTTCCAGTGCGTCGAAAATCTCTTTGTGGGGCAGCTTGACTCGCGTTGCGTCACCTTCTGCATCGTTCAGGTCCAACCGAAAGGCCGCACCCTCGACCAGGTCTTCCTCGCCCTTCGCAAAAACGCCCACCCGCAGCTTGGGCCCCTGCAAATCAGCCAGGATTGCAATCGGACTGTTCAGATCCTTTTCCACCTGCCGGATGATCGCGTGCCGCGCCCTGATCTCTGCATGATCGCCATGGGACATGTTCAGCCGGAACACATCCGCGCCCGCCTCGTGCAAAGCCCGGATCATCTCGTAATCATTTGAAGCGGGGCCAAGCGTGGCGACAATCTTCACGTTGCGGTGGCGTCTCATGGTCTGTCCTTCATGCTGCAGGACCGTTAGCGGTAACAATCCCATTTGCGCCCTTATTGCGCAATTCCCTTCCCGCGACAACTAGCCTAAACGCGGTGATAAAGGAATGACAGGCAAGATGACTGACGACGCTTTTGAGATTATTGGAGCCGACCGTCCGGGCCGCTGGCTGGTGGCCTGTGATCACGCCACCAACCATGTGCCCGACTGGGTCCATGGCGGCGATCTGGGGCTGAGCCCCGCAGATATGGACCGGCACATCGCCTATGATATCGGGGCCGCAGGCGTGACCCGCCATCTGGCCACGCTGTTGGACAGCCCCGCCATCCTGTCGCGCTTTTCGCGGCTGGTGGTCGATCCCAACCGGGGCGAAGATGACCCGACCATCATGATGCGCCTTTATGACGGCACGATCATCCCCGGCAACAGGCATGCCGACGAGGCGGAACGGGCAGAGCGTATCCGGCGGCTCTATCACCCCTACCACGCGGCCTATGCCGATCTGGCCGCCCATATGCAAAACCCGGTGATCTGCGCGGTGCACAGTTTCACGCCACGGCTGCAAGGGCGTCACCCCCGCCCGTGGGAGGTGGGGATCCTTTACGCTGATGATGACCGACTGGCCCAACCGTTTCTGGCAGCCTGCCGGGCGCAGGGCTGGTGCGTTGGCGACAACGAACCCTATGCAGGCCACCTGCCCGGCGATGCGGTCGACCGGCACGCGCTGCAACACGGACGGCCCAACGTGCTGATCGAATTGCGGCATGATCTGATTGCCGATACGGCCGGCCAGACCCTTTGGGCCGAACGGCTCGCCCCTATATTAAGTGATGTACTGACCCAATCCGGACTTTGAAGGAGAGCCTAAATGGACGACCAGACCCGTATCGAACTTGAAGCCGCCGCCTTTCGCCGCCTGCAGCAGCACCTGATGCAGGACCGACCCGATGTGCAGAATATCGATATGATGAACCTTTCCGGGTTCTGCCGGAACTGCCTGTCACGCTGGTATCAGGAAGCCGCCAATGAACGGGGCATCGAGATGAGCAAGGACGAAGGGCGCGAAGCGTTCTACGGCATGCCCTTTGCGGAATGGAAAGCCAAGTACCAGACCGAAGCCAGCGCAGAGGCACAGGAAGCGTTCAAAACGTCGCATGGCTAAGATGGATAAAGGTCTGATCGGCAGTGCGGTTGCAAATGCATCGCGGCGGACGACCGTCTGGTACTTTGTTCTGGCGCCCGTGGTTCTGGCCTACCTTGGGGCGGCCTTTTATCTGGTCGCCCACACCAGACCGCTATCGCGCCTTTTTCAGCTTTCACCAACCCATGCCGAGGCGTGGCTGGTCGATCTGATCCCGGTGGCACTGCCGCTCCTTGGGGCCATTGCCGCTTACATCTATCGCAAAAACGCGAGCGATATGCAGCGACGGCACGACTTTCTGGCCGCATTTGCAGGACGGGAACTGGTGCAGGCGCGTCACAACCCAAACCTGATCTATGCCGTACTGGACACAGAAACGGGGCCAGACAAGATCACGATGCAGCTCGTCTGGACACCGGATGGACCGCATAGGGGCAAAGACATCTATGCGGATATGAACCGGGAGCAGGTCGCCCCCTTGGATCAGCAGCACTTTCTCGGACAGTAAAAAGTCCCAATGCGCAGGGCAGCCCGCAAAAACCTTCGAAGATTTTTGCCAAGAATATTCCAATATTCTTGGCCCGCCGCGGATCAGACTTTCTTAACACTTTCCACCGCACGCTGCGTTAATTGGGCTATTTGCCCCGAAAGTGTCCGACGCAAGGCCGACGCTTTGCCGACGCGATGCCGACCGACCAAATCCGGCAAAACGCCAGTGTTTACGAATGATTCGTCAATTTGGCCGATCAGGGGTGTTGCGCCCCCGATCTCCACCCACCGAACGTTGCGCGATCAGACGGCGCGCTTGCGGCTTTCGTCCAGATAAATCTCGCGCAGGCGGGTCGCGACGGGCCCCGGTGCACCTGCCCCGATAGCCGCGTCATCAATCTCGACGACCGGCATCACGAATGTGCTGGCCGAGGTGATAAAGGCCTCATCCGCCTCTTGTGCCTCAGCAATGGTGAAACTGCGTTCCTCCACCTTCATCTGCGCCTCTTTGGCGAACCGCAGCACAGCGGCGCGGGTGATGCCATGCAGGATTTCATTGCCCAGATGCCGGGTAATAATCGTATTGTTTTTAATGATATAAGCGTTGTTTGATGTCCCTTCGGTCACCGCCCCATCCTCGACCATCCAGGCGTCATCCTTACCGGCCGCCTTGGCCATCATCTTGCCCATGGACGGGTAAAGCAGCTGAACCGTCTTGATATCACGGCGCGACCAGCGCTGATCCTCGATCGAGATGACCTTGATCCCCTTCTTCGCAGCAGGGCTATCGGCCAGGCCCGGCTTGTTCTGGGTGAACAGCACCACTGTCGGCGTGGTCGTCTCCGGGTCCGGAAACACGAAATCGCGGTCATCCGGGGCACCGCGGGTGATCTGCAGATAGATCATCCCTTCCTCGATCTCGTTCAGACGAACCAGTTCCTTGTGGATTTCCAACAGGTTAGGTAGAACCGCAGGATGCGGCATATCCAACTCGCCCAATGATCGCTCCAACCGTTTGGCATGGCCGTCAAAGTCGATCAGTTTGCCATCCAGCACCGATGTGACCTCGTACACCCCGTCCGCCATCAGAAACCCGCGATCAAAGATCGAGATTTTGGCCTCCGCCTCTGGCAGGTACGCGCCGTTTACATAAACTATACGGGTCATGGTTAGGCTCCCTCTGATCGCTTGTGATGTTGGTCCAATGATTTGCCGGTGGCGTCAAGCAGGTCATTTGATGATAGGCTTGCGCGCATGACCAGATATGCCGTCATCCGCGTCCCGACCTCAGGGCCACCGGCCCTGATTGCGGCACCCAACGTCTTTGCCAGCGCGGCAGAAGCGGCGGCGCGTGTCGCAGCGATTGAGCAGGGCCAACTCAAACAGCATCACACCTATCTTGAAGTTGTGGCCTTTGACGGACCACTGGCCGACGCCATGGCTGCCAAGGGCATTCAGAGCTAACCCCAGAGCGCGGCATCCGGCGGATGCACGCCCGCATCATCGAATATCAGCGGATGCGCGCGGTCCTCGGCCAGCAAAAGTGGGCCATCGAGATCGGTAAACGCCGCCCCTTGTGCGAGGATCGTTGCGGGCGCCATGGCCAGCGATGACCCCACCATGCAGCCGATCATGATATCATAACCTTTTGAAATTGCTTGCTCTTTCAACGCCAACGCCTCTGTCAGCCCACCGGCCTTGTCCAGCTTGATATTGACCATGTCATATTTGCCCTTCAGCCCGAGCAGGCTGGCGCGGTCATGGCAGCTTTCGTCGGCGCAAACCGGCAGCGGGCGCACGATTTCGCCCAGCATTTCATCATCGCCTGCAGGCAACGGCTGTTCGACCATCTGCACACCAAGCCGGATCAGGTGCGGGGCCAGTTCGGCATAAACCTCTGCCGTCCAACCTTCGTTGGCGTCCACGATAATCGGGGCATCCGGCGCACCCCGCCGCACAGCCTCCAACCGGGCCATATCGTCAGGCGTACCTAATTTTATCTTCAACAACGGGCGCTTGGCATGCCGCGCGGCCTGTTTTTCCATCGCCTCCGGCGCATCCAAAGACAGGGTATAGGCCGTCACCTGTGGCTTCGGTTCGGTCAATCCCAGAAGTTCCCACACACGAACACCGGCCCGTTTAGCGGCCAAATCCCAGAACGCACAATCAACGGCGTTGCGTGCGGCACCCGCTGGCAAAAGGCTTTGTAAACCTTCGCGGGTTAAGGTCGCGGGCAGACTTTCGATCTGCGCCGCAACACTGTCCAGCGTTTCACCATAGCGGGCATAAGGCACACATTCGCCGCGCGCGACGCCGTCCAGCGTCACGGTCAGCACATCGGCTTGTGTCCGCGACCCCCGGCTGATCGTAAACACCTGTGCCAGCGGGAAGGCATCCCTGCTTACGTCAATTCGCATCCGCATCTTCTTCTGAGCATAAATATCCCCGCCGGAGGCATCAAAGTTCTGCCAACGCATCCACCAGACGCCCGGCCCCCTGCCGGAATGTATCGACCGTTGGTAGCCCCATCCGTTTCTCAACCTCGGCCATATAGGTCAATGCCTCATCCTCTTGCAAATGCTGGGTATTCACTGAAATGCCCGTGATCCGGCAGTCCGGATTGGCCACCCGGGCCAGAGGCAGCGCGGTATCTCGCAATGTCTCAAGGCTGGGCAGATCATAATCGGGCAGGCCGCGCATATGGGTCCGCGTCGGTTCGTGGGCGAGGATGAGCGCATCAGGCTGCCCGCCATGGATCAGGGCCATCGTCACGCCGGAGTAGGAGACATGAAACAGGCTTCCCTGCCCTTCAATGTGATCCCAGTGATCAGGGTCATTGTCGGGCGTTAGGTATTCCACCGCACCGGCCATGAAATCCGCAATCACCGCGTCCAGTGGTACGCCGCCGCCGGTGATCAGAATGCCGGTCTGCCCAGTGGGGCGGAATGTGGATTTCATACCGCGCCGCTGCATTTCGGCATCCATGGCCAGGCCGGTATACATCTTGCCCACCGAACAATCAGTCCCGATAGCCAGGCACCGCTTGCCAGTGCGTTTCTTGCCGTTTGCGATGGGATAAGCCACCGACGGGATACGCACATCGAAAAGCGAACGGCCTGCCACGCGCGCAGCGGCGACCAGCTCGTCCTCGTCCCGCAACAGATTGTGCAGCCCCGATGCAATGTCGAACCCCATTTGCAGCGCCTTGACCAAGACCTCCTTCCAGGCCTTGGAGATATGGCCGCCTCGGTTTGCCACGCCGATCACAAGGGTCTGGGCACCGGCGGCCCGCGCTTCTTCCAGTGTCAGGTCATTGATGCCCAGATCAGCCCCGCAGCCTTTCATCCGGAATTGACCAACGGCGTTTTCGGGGCGCCAGTCCTTGATCCCCTGGGCCACCTTTGCGGCAAGCCCGTCAGGCGCATCGCCAAGGTACAGAAGGTAAGGGGTCTGGATCATGGTACGCTCCGGTCTGGCTGGTCAATCGTTCGGTGCGAAAATTGCGCGCATATCGTGAAATGTCATCGCGCAATCGTCTGCAGATCATACCAATTACAGCAGAAACTCCCGCAATATCGACACTTGATGCAAGAAAATCGTGTCATTCGGTCGTAAGATGGGTCTTGACCCATCCCCGCCTGTAAAAAAACCCGGGCGTTTCCGCCCGGGCCAGTACTCAAAAGACAGCTTGGAAGGGATCAGCCTTTCGAGAAATCGGGATAGGCTTCCATCCCCAGTTCCGAGGTATCGAGCCCGTTGATTTCGGCCTCTTCGGTGACACGGATGCCCATGATGCCTTTCAGGACGATCCACAGCACGATGCTGGCCACAAAAGTGAAGACGCCGTAGGCAAGAATACCTGTCAACTGTATCACCAACGACGCTTCGGCATTGTAGAAGACAACCGCAATGGTCCCCCAGATACCGGCAAACAGGTGGACAGGGATCGCACCAACCACATCGTCGATCTTCAGCTTGTCCAGCATCGGCACGGCGAATACGACGATCACGCCGCCGATTGCACCGATCCACAGCGCGCCAAACAAGGTGGGTGCCAGCGGTTCAGCGGTGATCGACACCAGACCGGCCAGCGCACCGTTCAGCACCATGGTCAGATCGACCTTCTTGTACATCACCTGCGTCAGGATCAATGCCGCCACCGCGCCAGAGGCCGCAGCCATATTGGTGTTGGCAAAGATGCGCGAGATGTCAGTGATATCGCCAACTGTCCCGGCGGCAAGCTGAGAGCCGCCGTTAAAGCCGAACCAGCCAAGCCACAGGATAAATGTACCCAATGTCGCCAGCGCGAGGTTGGAGCCAGGCATTGGATGCACGCGACCGTCCTTGTACTTGCCCAGACGGGGACCAAGGATCAGCGCACCGGCCAAGGCCGCCCAGCCACCAACAGAGTGCACGATGGTCGAACCCGCAAAGTCATTGAAACCAGCGGCGTCCAGCCAGCCCGCGCCCCACTTCCATGAACCGGAAATCGGATACAGCATGCCCGTCAGAACGACGACGAAAATCAGGAAGGGCCACAGCTTGATCCGTTCCGCCAAGGCACCTGACACGATGGATGCCGTGGCTGCCACAAACATCAGCTGAAAGAAAAAATCGGACCCGACAGACGCATAATCCAATGCTGCGTCTTCCGCGGCCAGGCCGACCGCCTCAAGCTCTGTCCAGCTGAAGAACGGCCCCAGCCAGCCGCTGACAAGCCAGCCGTCGCCGGGATACATCAGGTTGAAGCCGATCAGCCAATACATGATCGACGCAATTGAAAATAGCGCGATGTTCTTGGTCAGCTGCATGGTGACGTTTTTGGACCGCACCAGACCTGCCTCGAGCATGGCAAAGCCAGCGGCCATCCAGAATACGAGGAAGCCGCCCACGAGGAACAGCAGCGTGGTCATCAGATAGGGGCCGATTTCGTCGAATGTCGGTGCCGGGGCGTCCTGCGCCAGCGCGACTGTCGGCAAAAGCGCGAGACCCGCGCCGACTGTTGTAAACTTGAAAAAATTCATTGATTTGTCCCTCATTACGCGATCACAGCGCGTCATCATTTGTCTCGCCGGTGCGCACCCGCAGGGCGCTTTCCACGTCGAGTACGAAAATCTTGCCATCGCCGATCTTGTCGGTTTTGGCCGTTGTCGCGATGGTGTTGACGACCTGATCGGCCATGCTGTCCTGAACCACGATTTCGAGCTTCACTTTCGGCACGAAATTCACGGCATATTCCGCGCCGCGATAAATCTCCGTATGACCCGATTGTGATCCGAAACCTTTGATTTCGGACACCATCATGCCGCGCACACCCACAGAGGTCAGCGCCTCGCGCACCTCTTCGAGCTTGAACGGCTTGATTGTTGCAATGATGAGTTTCACATTCTTCCCCTTGCGCATTCTTTGGCGGGTCCGTTTTGGCAGCGCCCGCTTGCCCGGCAAGACAAAGCGCCCGCGAAGGCGCCGGACAAGACAATGCTGCGGTGCAGCGTCACTTAAACCGGCCACTGTTGCACATTTTTTGCACAAAAGCTGTCGACTGCCTACTTATTGGGCAGATAGATGATCGAGTCAGCGATCCTTCGCCGCGTCCGAAAACGGCCTGTCTGTGCCTCGTCTGGTGGAATCTTACTGGGTGGTGGCGCGTCGCAAGACCCGCTATGGTGCAGCAAAATCAGACCGAACAGTCAGTCGAGCGGAATATGAGTGGAAACGGCAAAAAACGGACACCTTTGGTGGCCGAACGGCGCTATCCTGCGGGCAGCACAGGCAAGACGCCTGCGCCAAAGAAGAAGGCCGCGTCGTCCCGCACGAAACGTCGCAAGGCAGCGCCCAAACGGAGCAAACCCACAGGTCCCATTGGCTGGCTGCTGCTGCCCTTCCGCTGGGCAGTGCGGATCATCTGGGCCGTCAGCTGGCGGCTGGGGCTGGTGACCGCCCTGATCATCGGTGGCTTTTCGCTTTATTTCGCAAGCCAGATGCCTGCGATGGAAGAGTTGATTGATGGCCGCACCCGTGGTTCCGTCACCATGACCGATCTGACAGGCGAGGTCTTTGCCTGGCGCGGCGATCAGTTTGGCGGGATGGTCAGGGCTGAATCTGTTTCACCCCATTTGCACAACGCCGTTGTCGCGACCGAGGATAAGCGGTTCTACCGCCATCTTGGCATTTCGCCGCGCGGCATTGCGTCGGCCATCCGGATCAACCTGCGTGAAGGGCGCGGCCCGCTGTCAGGCCATGGCGGATCCACAATTACCCAACAGACCGCCAAGCTTTTGTGTCTGGGCGTGCCGTTCGATCCGACCAAATGGGAATCAGAGGCCGATTATGAGGCGGATTGCCGCCGCACATCGCTGCGCCGCAAAGCCCGTGAAGCTGTCTTTGCCCTAGGCATGGAATTAGCCTATTCCAAGCAAGATATCCTGACGATTTATCTGAACCGGTCCTATCTGGGCGCAGGCAGCCGAGGCTTTGAAGCGGCTGCACAGCGGTATTTCGGTGTGTCAGCGGCCGAGGTGGACCCGGCGCAGGCTGCGATGCTCGCGGGCCTGCTGACTGCCCCATCCACCAACGCCCCTACCCGCAACCTCGAACGCGCCCAGAACCGGGCTGCGATTGTGATCGGCTTGATGGAAGAACAGGGCTATCTTTCGACGCAAGAGGCGATGAACGCCATTGCCAACCCCGCCACCCTGTCCGAATCCGCCCAGCAGGATTCAGGCGGCTTCTTTGCGGATTGGGTCATGGAAAGCGGGCCTGAGTTCTTTACCCGCGACACCACCGAAGACGTCATCATTCGCACGACGCTGGATCAGGATATTCAGGCCGCCGCCGAGGAGGCCCTGATTTCGGTCTTTGAAAACGAAGTGCGCGAAGGGTCCGAAGCACAGGCGGCCATTGTCGTGATGTCTGCAGACGGGGCCGTGCGTGCCATGGTCGGCGGGCGCAATATCTCGGCCACCGGGGCGTTCAACCGCGCCACGCAAGCGCTGCGCCAGACCGGATCGGCCTTCAAGCCATTTATCTACGCCGCCGCGCTTGATCTGGGCATGTCGCCTTATGCGATGGTTGATGATGCACCAACCTGCTGGCAACGGCGAGGATCGCGTGACTGGTGCCCCGAGAATTACGACCGCACCTTCAAGGGGCCTGTGACACTGATTCAGGCCTTGGCCGAAAGCCGCAACATTCCGGCCATCATTGTGTCCGAGGATGTGGGCCGCGAACTGGTGCGCAATGTCGCCAATGGCTTCGGGGTCGAGGGTGATCTGGCCGCTGGCCCGGCACTGGCGCTGGGTGTATCCGAAAGTACCTTGATCGAGATGACAGGTGCCTTTGCCGGTATCCTGAACGGTGGATCGGCGGTGACACCATATGGCCTGACCGACCTGCGCATTCAGGGCGATGACACATTGCTGATGGACGCCACCGGCGCCGGCATTGGTGAGCGGGTCATCCGCGAGGATGCCGCCCGCCAACTGACATGGATGATGACCAAGGTGGTTGAAGAAGGCACCGGCCGTCGGGCGCGCATTGATGGCTGGCAGGTTGCAGGCAAGTCCGGCACCACAAATGGCGCCCGCGATGCCTGGTTCATCGGCTTCACCGGCGATTATGTCACCGGGGTCTGGATGGGCTATGACGACAACCGCCCCTTGTCAGGTGTAACGGGTGGCGGCCTGCCCGCCACGATCTGGCACGAAACGATGGTGCGCGTCCTTGCGGACAGATCGCCCACACCGCTGCCCATGATCGCCCCGCCAGAACCCGCCGCAACGGGCCTGCTGCAAAGCGAAGGTGGTCAAATCGTGGATAACGATATTCTGGATGTGCTGGATCTGATCGTGAACAACTGACGCCGGGGTCAATATTCACCCTCTTCACAAAGATCATACCGGAAAGCGTAGCCGTCCCATATCATGTAGATGCCCGGGTCCTGCGCGTCGATCATCATGATCGCCCGTTCGGTCCAGGTCTGGCCCTCGCCGGAACATTCCATGGTATAGATCGTGGCATCCATATCGTTGATGTCGACGGGGTTCGTCATCCGGCACTCTACCTCGACCCCGTAAAAGATGCTTTCAGCGATCTTGAGCGATCCGCCATCGGCACCAACCAAAGAACATTCAGCATTGGCCGTCTGTTTGTAGACGCCATCATAGGGTCCGGCGTGCCCATGCCCCGGCGTCAGCAGGCAGAAAACTGCCAAAGTCAGATAGTGTTTGCGGTTCATCGCCCAATTGTGTGGGCCATTTTTATCGCCAGATCAACGATTCATGCTAGAGGATGCGTCACGCAAGGTCAGAGCATAGAATCGCATTAACTCTGTCCTGAATTTCTGCTACCTGCCGCCGCAGGGTATGAATACGACGAAAAGGCGAACTGGGGCACATGTTGGACGAAGTCAAAGCCAAGGGCGAAGCCGAACTGATCGAGGCGCGCCGCGAAAGCCGTCATTTATACTGGATGGTTGCGATCTTCAGCTTTTTCGTGAACCTGCTGATGCTGACCGGTCCGCTTTATATGCTGAGCGTCTATGACCGGGTACTGAGCTCGCGGTCGTTCGAGACGCTGTTTTTCCTGACCGCGCTGGTTGCGTTTCTCTATACCATGATGGGTATTCTGGATTTTGTCCGTGGCCGCGTGATGGGCCGGGTCGGGGCCCGGTTTCAGGCCCGTCTGGACCGACGCGTTTTCAGCGCCGTCCTGAAGGCCACGACGCTGAACCGCGCCCCGCGCGAGGCCGCAACCGGCCTGCGCGATCTGGAAGCGACCCAACGCCTGATCACATCGCCGGCCTTGATGGCCCTGTTTGATTTGCCTTGGACGCCCCTTTTCATCTGGGGCATTTTCATCTTTCACCCTACGATGGGTGTTCTGGCACTGGTTGGCGGTGCCATTCTGGTTGCCGTCGCGATCCTGAACCAATTGACCACCCGCAAACCGCTTGAAGCAGCGAATGCGGCGTCATTTGCCTCGGAACAATTGGGCACGCAGATACGCGGCGAAAGCGAGATGGTCCATTCGCTGGGGATGCGCGGGGCTGCGTTTGACCGCTGGCAACTGGCCCGTGGCAAATCGCTTGATGCCACGATCGGGGCGGCTGATGCCTCTGGCACATTCACGTCGCTGACCAAGGCGTTCCGCCTGTTTCTGCAATCCGCGATGCTGGGTCTGGGTGCCTATCTGGTGCTGCTGAACGAACTGTCGCCCGGTGCGATGATTGCCGGTTCCATCCTGCTTGGCCGCGCGCTTGCCCCTATCGAGATGATCGTCGGTCAGTGGGCCGTTTTCCAAAAGGGCCGCGAAGGCTGGCGCAAACTGTGCATCCTGTTGGGATCGGTGGGCGAGGAAGAGCAGCGTACACAATTGCCCAAGCCAAAGGCCCGTTTGATCGCCGATCAGGTGACTGTGGTTCCACCGGGTGAAAAGCAGGCATCACTGCGTCTGATCAGCTTTGATATCAAACCGGGTATGGCGGTTGGTGTTATCGGTACGTCTGGTGCCGGGAAATCGACGCTCGCCCGTGTGCTGACCGGCGTGTGGCAACCTGCTGGCGGCAAGATCCGTCTCGATGGGGCCGCGTTGGATCAGTACGACCCGGACGTGCTGGGCCAGCATATCGGCTATCTGCCGCAGCGCGTGCAGTTGTTTGACGGCACGATCAAGGAAAACATCGCCCGGATGTCGATGCAGCCCGATGATGCCGCGGTGGTGAAAGCCGCAAAAAAGGCCGCCGCACACGAGATGATCCTGAAACTGCCCGATGGCTACGACACACGCGTGACCAGTAACACCGGCCGTTTGTCGGGTGGTCAGATCCAGCGCATCGGTCTGGCGCGGGCCATGTATGGCGATCCGGTTGTGTTGGTGCTGGATGAGCCTAACTCGAACCTCGACAATGATGGATCGGCGGCGCTGAACAAGGCGATCAAGACCTTGAAATCCGAAGGTAAAGTCGTTTTCATCATGGCCCACCGTCCGGCGGCCATTCAGGAATGCGACACGTTGCTGGTCATCGAAGGCGGTGCCCGCCGTGCCTTTGGCCCCAAGGACGAGGTGCTGGCCGAAATGGTCAAGAACCACAAGGAAATCCAGAAAAGCGTTGGCAAGACCGGGGGTGTGTCATGAACCAGCAACGCGATGCGCTAAGCACCCGCTGGTCGGCCAAGCGTCATATGACCGTCGGCCTGATCGCTTTGGTGATACTTGTGGGCGGATTCGGCACATGGTCAGTCATGGCCCAGATTACAGGGGCTGTTATCACATCGGGCCAGATCGAGGTGGACCGCAACCGTCAGGTTGTCCAGCACCCCGATGGCGGTGTGGTCGAGGAAATTCTGGTGGATGAGGGCGATACCGTCGAGGCCGGCGCTCTACTGATCCGGCTTGATCCGTCTGTCCTGCAATCGGAACTGGCCGTCGTCGAAGGCCAGTTGTTTGAAATTCTGGCCCGCCGCGGCCGTCTTGAGGCAGAGCGTGACAATCTGGACCGCCCCGTCTTTGATGCTGTTTTGCTGGAAGCTGACAACGCCGATGCAGAAACACTGATCAATGGCCAGATCCGTCTGTTTGAGGCGCGGCTGGAGTCAAGCAAGCGGGCGGTCGAGCAATTGACCCAGCAGCGGGCGCAGATCGCCAGCCAGTTGAATGGGATCGAGGCGCAACAGACCGCATTATCGACCCAACGTGATTTGATTGCACGGGAACTGACCGACCAGCAAAGCCTGCTGGATCGGGGCCTGGCTCAGGCGAGCCGGGTTTTGGCCCTGCAACGCGAAGAGGCCGATCTGTTGGGCCGCGTGGGCGAGTTGACAGCGCAAGCCGCCCAGGCCGCCGAACGCATGACCGAGATTGAGATCCAGATCCTTGGCTTATCCACCAGCCGCAGGGAAGAGGCGATCACCCGTCTGCGCGACCTGCAATTCAACGAGCTGGAACTGTCAGAGCGCCGCCGCACGCTGCGTCGCCAGTTGGACCGTCTGGATATCCGCGCACCCGTTTCGGGTATCGTCTATGGCCTGCAGGTCTTTGCCGAACAATCGGTGATCCGGCCTGCAGACCCGGTCCTGTTCCTGATCCCGCAGGACCGTCCGCTAGTGATTGCCACAGAAGTGCAGGTTATCGATATCGACCAGATCCATCTGGGTCAGGAGGTCACCTTGCGTTTTTCCGCATTTGATCAACGTCGCACGCCCGAGCTGAAAGGCGAAGTCACCCTGATCTCGGCTGACGCCTTTCAGAACGAGAATTCTGGTCTGTCCTACTACCGGGCCGAGGTGCAATTGAACGAAGGCGAGATAGATAAACTGCCGTCCGACATGACCCTGATCCCCGGTATGCCGGTGGAGGCATTTGTGCGGACCGCCGAACGAAGCCCGATGCAGTATCTCCTCAAACCGCTGGCCGATTATTTCGCCAAGGCCTTCCGCGAGTCCTGATTGCACCCGCCTGCGTTGCCCGCTAGCGTCCGGGCAGCAATGGAGGATGCTATGAGCGCGATTGAAAGCAAACTGGCGGAACTTGGCGTGACCCTGCCGGATATGGGTGCAGCACCCAAGGCTGCGGGCAACTATCTGCCATTCGTTACTGTGGGTGACATGGTTTATGTCTCAGGCCAGATTTCGCAGGACGAAAACGGCCCGGTGAAAGGTGTCGTTGGTGCCGATTTCACATTGGAACAGGGTGCCGAAGCGGCAAAGCTATGCGCCATTTCCCTGCTGACGCAGCTCAAAGTGGCCTGCGAAGGCGACATTGATCGGCTGGTGCGCGTGGTCAAGTTGACCGGTTTCGTGAACTCTACCCCGGACTTTGTTGATCAACCCAAGGTGATCAACGGCGCCTCTGATTTCTTTGTGGCTGCATTGGGCGACAAAGGCCGCCATGCCCGCGCCGCGGTCAGCGCCGCAAGTCTGCCGCTGGGCGTCGCGGTCGAGATCGAAGCAATCTTTCAGATCAAATGAGCCTACCTGCTTCGTTCTTTGATCGCCCTATTGCCCACCGTGCCTTGCATGACCGCAAGGCGGGCCGAGTAGAAAACAGCATGAAATCGATCAAGGCGGCCATTGAGGCTGGCTATGGCATCGAGATGGATGTGCAACTGACCGCCGATGGTCATGCGATGGTATTTCACGATGATGTGCTGGATCGGTTGACCGCACAGGACGGCGCCGTTCGCGCCCGTACCCGCGCCGGATTAGAGGCGATCGCTTTGACCGATGACGGCGGCACGATACCTTCATTAGAGGATGTGCTGGCGCTGGTCGACGGTCGTGTGCCCTTGCTGATCGAGATCAAGGATCAGGATGGCGGGATGGGGCCGGATATCGGGCCGCTGGAGCAGGCAACGGCGGATGCGCTGAAGCCATATGCTGGCGATGTCGCCCTGATGTCGTTCAATCCGCACAGTGTCACCAAACTGGCCGAACTGGCACCGGATATTCCGCGCGGCCTTGTCACCTCAAGCTATCAGGCGCAGTTCTGGCCAGAGGTCCCGGATCAAGTCCGGGACAGGTTGCGCGACATCCCGGATTATGACCGCGTGGGGGCCTGTTTCATTAGCCACGAAGCGGGCGATCTGGACCGGCCTCGAGTGGCGGAGCTCAAACATCAGGGGGCCGCGATCCTTTGCTGGACGATCCGTAGCGCCGCCGCTGAGGCAGAAGCGCGGCGGATCGTGGATAATGTCACCTTTGAGGGCTATCTGGCTTGACGGCGGCCCACAGCCCCCCAAGTAAACCCCCATGGATGACACACCCATCGAAATTGCAGCCCACGGCAGCATCAACGGGATCGACCCCACCGATTGGGACGCCTGCGCCTGCCCGGAGGCGACGGATGGACGGCCCGATGACCCGTTCACGACCCACCGTTTCCTCAAAGCCTTGGAAGACAGCGGATCGGTCGGTCCCGGCACTGGCTGGCAGCCCCGCTATCTGACGGCCAGGATCGACGGACAGATTGCTGCCGTCGCCCCGCTTTATGCAAAGGGGCACAGCCAGGGCGAGTACATCTTCGACCACAATTGGGCCCATGCATATGAGAGTGCGGGTGGTCGTTATTATCCAAAGCTGCAAATAGCCGTGCCATTTACGCCTGCCACGGGCCGCCGGTTTCTGACCCGCCCCGGATACGAGGCGGCGGGCATGTCCGCCCTCATCCAGGGGGCGATTCAAATCGCTGCGGATAACGAGTTGTCATCGGTCCATGCCACCTTCTGCACCGAGGCTGAAGCGATTGCTGGCGCTGAAATGGGATTGCTGCATCGGGTCGGTCAGCAGTTTCACTGGGTCAATGATGGCTATGGGACATTTGATGACTTTCTGTCATCCCTTTCCAGCCGCAAGCGCAAGAACATCCGCAAGGAACGCCAGCAGGCGAATGACTTTGGCAGTGAGATTTTGGAATTGACCGGTGACGCGATCCAGCCGGAACATTGGGATGCGTTCTGGCAATTCTATCAGGACACCGGGAACCGGAAATGGGGTACGCCGTACCTGACGCGCAACTTCTTTCACTTCGCCCACCAGACCATGCGGAACGACATCCTGATGGTGCTGGCAATCCGGGATGGGCGACCCATTGCGGGCGCGCTCAATTTCATCGGGCGCGACACGCTGTTTGGCCGCTACTGGGGCTGCACCGAACATCATGCCTGCCTGCATTTTGAGCTGTGTTACTACCGGGCCATTGATTTCGCGATCCGGATGGGTCTGGGCAAGGTCGAGGCGGGCGCGCAGGGCGAACACAAGCTTGCTCGCGGCTATCTGCCCACCCCCACCCATTCGCTGCACTGGTTTGGCGATCCGGGGTTCCGCGATGCGGTCGCCCGCTACCTTGACGCCGAACGCAATGCGGTGGATCACGAGATCGAGGTGCTGACCAGTTACGGACCTTTCCGCAAATCCCATCAGGAGGACCACCAATGACCGACAAACTGACCGAGGCTGAACGGGACGCACAGATCAAACCCCTGCTTAACAATGGCTGGGAACTGGTCAGTGGGCGTGATGCGATCCACAAGAAATTTGTGTTTCGGAACTTTGTCGAGGCATTCGGGTTCATGACAAAGGCCGCGATCTGGGCCGAAAAATGGAACCATCATCCAGAGTGGTCGAATGTTTACAAGATGGTCGAGGTGACCTTGACCACCCACGACGCCGATGGTCTGTCGGCTCTGGATGCAAAACTGGGCGCAAAACTGGACGCGCTCGCAGGAGAATAAGTTGGAAGAGTTACTGAATACCGAAATCTGGGATGGTCGGACCGTCGCGGATTTACTGACGCTTGAGTTTTTGGCGTCGATCTTTGGCAGTGTAATTGCCGCGATCCTGATCTTGATCGTCGGCTTTATCATTGGCGGCTGGGTGCGCAAACGATTGGTCCGGCTAGGCGAACAGTACAGCCATCTTGATGTGACGCTGTTCAATTTCCTGGGCAATGTCGTCCGCTATGTGGTGGTCGGCTTTGCGTTCCTGTTCGTGCTGAACACATTCGGGGTGCAGACCACATCTGTCATTGCCGTCATCGGTGCGGCCGGTCTGGCCATCGGTCTGGCCTTGCAGGGCACGCTCTCGAATGTCGCAGCAGGCGTGATGATCGTGTTCTTCCGCCCCATCAAGATTGGTGATTTCGTCGAGGTCAACGGCCAGATGGGTACGGTCAAGGATATCACCCTGAACTACACTGAACTGGCGTCCATCGGGAACGTGCAGATCATCATTCCCAATTCGGAAGTCTGGGGAAACACGATTTCCAATTATTCCGTCTACCCGACCCGCCGGGCCGAATGGACCTTTGGCGTGGGTTATGGCGTGAACCTGAAACAGGCCGAAGACGTGATCCGCGAGACAATCATGGCTGACCCCCGGTCCATGAGCGATCCGGAGCCGTTTATCCAGGTCAACAACCTTGGCAGTAGTTCGGTTGATTTTCTGGTGCGTGTCTGGTGCGCCAGTGGCGATTACTTCGCTTATCAGGCGGATATGAAGCGGAAAGTGAAAGAGGCGCTGGACGCCGCCGAAATCAACATCCCCTTCCCGACACGGACCATTGTCAACGTATCGGAATAAGAAGAATGGGCGGCCAGTGGGCCGCCCGCTTCACACTTAGTCCATTTGTTCCAACAGCGTCTCGCCTGCCGAAATCTCGCATTCGCCGGGATTGCTTTCGGCGTTCAGGATTTTGACTTCACCATTTTCGACCAGCATCGAATAGCGCTTGGACCTGTTCACAAAACCGACCGGCGGCGCGCTGAAGTTCATGCCGATGGCGGTGGTGAAGCTGCTTTCGGCGTCAGCCAGCATGGTGATGCCGACGTCATTGGCTTTTGTGCTGTCGCCCCAGGCTTTCATCACAAACGGATCATTCACGGCCACGCAGATGATCTCGTCCACGCCCTTGGCCTTGAAATCGTCATGCGTGATCATGAAGCTGGGCACATGGGCTGTGGAACATGTACCGGTATACGCCCCCGGCAGCCCGAAAATCACCACCTTGCGATCCTTGACCTTGTCGGCCAACGGCACCTGTTTTGGTCCATCGTCGCTCATCACCAGCAATGTTGCGTCCGGCAGCGTGTCACCCACTTTGATTGTCATCTCATTAGCCCCTGTTCGTAATTGTGTCTTCCGACGCTTCCCATATAGAGTCCTGCTGAACAAGGGGCCAGCGAAGAGGGGCGATTTCCCGTGACACATGTGGTTGTGGTTGGCGGCGGTCAGGCTGGCGCCTCGCTCGTTGCGAAATTACGGGCCGAAGGGTTTGATGGTGACATCACCCTGATCGGCGCTGAAACGGTGCCCCCCTATCAGCGGCCGCCGCTCTCAAAGGCTTATTTACTTGGGGAAATGGCCGAAGAGCGCCTGTATTTGCGTCCCGTTGAATTCTACGACGACAACAACATCACACTGCGTCTGGACACGCGCGTCGTGGGCATCGACCGCCCCGCAAAGGTGGTGACCCTGACGGGCGATGAGCGCTTGCATTATGACGAACTTGTGCTGACCGTCGGCGCATATCCGCGCACCTTGCTTGCAGAGGTCGGGGGGATGCTGGATGGGCTGTATCTGGTCCGTGATCTGGCCGATGCCGATGCCATGGCGCCTGCCTTTCAGCCGGACAGGCGCGTGCTGATCATCGGTGGCGGCTATATCGGACTGGAGGCTGCGGCGGTTGCATCCAAGCTGGGATTGGAGGTCACGCTGGTCGAGGCAGCTGACCGCATCCTGCAGCGTGTGGCCGCCCCTGAGACATCCGACTATTTCCGGGCGCTGCACCAATCCCATGGTGTCGACATTCGCGAAGGTGTGGGGCTGGACCGGTTGCTGGGCGATGATCATGTCTCTGGTGCAGTGCTGACCGATGGCAGCATCTTGCAGCTTGATTTCGCCGTGGTCGGCGTTGGCATCACGCCTGCGACGATCCTGGCAGACAGTGCCGGGCTGGAGGTGAATAACGGGATTACGACCGATGCCTATGGCCGCACCTCTGATCCGCATATCTGGGCCGCCGGTGACTGTGCCTCTTGCCTGTTTCATGAGGAGCTTATTCGGCTGGAAAGCGTCGGCAATGCCATTGATCAGGCAGAGGCGGTGGCGTTGAACATTATGGGCCGCGACGTGCCTTACATGCCCAAACCATGGTTCTGGTCGGACCAGTATGACTGCAAACTGCAGATCGCCGGACTGAACAGGGGCTACACCGATGTTTATGTGCGCAGGGGCGATACCCCCGGCGTGCAGTCCAACTGGTACTACAAAGGGCCTGAACTGCTGGCAGTGGACGCCATGAACGACCCGCGCAACTATATGATCGGCAAGCGCCTGATCGAAGCAGGGCGCAGCCCTGATCCGGCGGTCATCACCGATCCGGCGACGGATATGAAAGCACTGCTAAACCCGTGAGGATCATCGGCGGCACCCATCGCGGTACGGCGCTGGCGACCGTGGGCAAGGGCGATACCGGCGCGCATCTGCGCCCCACATCCGACCGAGTGCGCGAAAGCCTGTTCAATGTGCTGCAAGGGGGTCGCTTTGGTGACCCAATCACGGATGCCCGCGTGCTTGATGTGTTCGCAGGCACCGGCGCGCTGGGATTGGAGGCGTTGTCACGCGGTGCGGCTCATGTGACCTTTGTCGACAGCGGCCGGGTGGCGCAAAAGCTGATCCGCAATAATATCATCAAACTGCGCAGGCAGGCGGATGTAACACTGATCGGGGCAGAGGCGACAAAGCTGCCAAAGGGCGAACCGTGCGATTTAGTCTTTCTTGATCCGCCTTATGGGCAGGACCTGGGCGGCAAGGCTCTGATCGCTGCAATGAATGGCGGCTGGGTCGCCGAAGGTGCCTTGATCGTCTGGGAAGAAAGCCAGCCCCAGATCGCGCCACCCGGTTTTATGCAGCTGGACCAGCGCCGCTATGGTGACACCTGGATCACGGTGATGCGCCATGGCGACTAAGCTGGTGATTTTCGATTGCGACGGCGTGCTGGTCGATACCGAGCCTTTGACGGATGTGGTTTTGTCGAAAAAGCTGACAGAATACGGCCTGCCCTTGGCGCCGAGTGAAATACCCGGCCTGTTTCGTGGTGGGACGATCCAGGCGGTGGGTGAGGAAGCGATGAGGCGCGGCGCAACCCTGCCAGATAACTGGCTGGATGATCTCTACGCCGCCGTCTTTGATGCGCTGCGCCACGATGTGCCGGTGATTGACGGCGTATTCGATCTGATTGACGTGCTGGACGGGGCGGGGATCGGCCGGGCCATCGCATCGAACGGCCCCGTGGCCAAGATGAAGATCAGCCTGACCCCCAGCGGGCTGTGGGACCGGTTTGCCGGGCGGATTTATACCGGGCATCATCACGGCCCCAAGCCGAAACCGGATATGCTGCTGCGGATCATGGCAGATGCCGGTGTGACCCCGGACGAAACGGTGATGATTGATGACATGCCTGCCGGGTTCAACGCGGCCAAGGCCGCTGGCATTCGCTGTTTCGGCTACGTGGCTGACGGCGATCCGGATCGGGTGAACGGGACCGGAGCAGTGCCTGTGACAAATTTTGATCAGATCGCACTGGCGCTTGATTTGCGCTGATCGCCTGCCGCCACTAGTCTGACCTTATGACCGACGCGACCGATTTCAGCGTTATACCAACGGTGCGCAGGCAAAAGACGGCAAGCCTGCCGCTGCCTGCGCCAGTACCATTTGGCGCGCCTGTTCTGATTTCCGATTGCGTCAGCCCATTGGCGGGGGAAACACTGCTCAGTCTGATCTGGCGCAGGCTGGACGGGACCGACGAAAAAACGCCCGATCCAAAGGATCGGACGCGATAATCGTTAACCACTCACGCTATGTAAACGCCTCAGTCACCAGTATTGTTCCGCACCGCCGCCTTTGCGGCATCAACAAGTGCGGCACCGTCATAGCTCTTGGCGTTCATCTCGATAATCCAGTTGGCGGTCACCGCCTCGCCCAGCGCCTTGATGCGCGCGGTTTCGTCCTCTGACATTTCCGCAATCTGGTTGCCATCCGCGGCCATCACATCACGGCCCACGATATCGCCAGTATCATGCGCCCGGCCTGCCCACATGCTGGCCATCATGCCGGAATTGGCGTCGATGACAGCGCGCAGGTCGTCGGGCATGGCGTCATACACATCCTTGTTCATCGCCCAGATGAAATAGAGGTTATAAAGCGCCCGGTCACCTGCCACATCCGTGTGGCTGTCGGTTAGCTCGTTCAGCTTGAGCGATGGTGACATCTCCCACGTGATGACGCCCCCATCGACCACACCCTTTGACAAGGCTTCAGGGAATTGTGGGACTGGCATCCCGATGGGGGTGGCGCCCAATTCCTCTAGCAGCAGGGTCGCGGGGCGCGATGGGCCGCGCAGTTTCAGACCGGCGAAATCATCCACTGTATCAACCGCGTCACCACGTTTGTGCACGATGCCGGGCCCGTGCATATGAGCCGCAATGACATGCACATCCTTGAAGTCATCCATGAGGTAGTCTTGGGTGAATTCCCACGCAGCGGCAGAGGCTTCCTCGGCCGATTTGGTGGTCATGAAGGGCAGTTCCAGGGCCTCAGCCTCCGGAAAACGATTGGGCTGATAGCCGGGGATGACCCAGCCGCCGTCAATCGCGCCATCGCGGATCAGGTCATACTGGTTCGGTGCAGCGCCACCAAGCTGCATGAACGGGTAAAGCTCGACCTTGATGCGGCCGTTTGACTGTTCTTCGATGGCATCAGCCCATGGCTGCATGAAATAGGTCGGGTTCGCGCTGGCAGGCGATACGAAGTGCTGAAAGCGCAGGGTCACCTCTTGGGCCAAGGCAGAGGTCGCGGTCAGGGTGAAGACGGCAGCGATGGCTGCATACTTTGTCAGGTGCATGTCATGCATCCTTTCATCAGTGATTTTGGGAAGGGGTGTCACCGCTAGCGACACCGGGTAGGTAAGCGGTGCTGCAGCAGGATACAAGCAAAGAACTTAGGGTGAATTTACGCCCGTTTTTCCCCCTTGCCGGTTCCAGACCTCTGAAACCGAGATGTGGATCACTGCCAAAAGGGCGACAAACCCGCCTGCAACACCTAGCCCGGTCACGCCATATCCGCTGATCACCGCGCTGCCGATGGCCGAACCGATGGCCGCGCCGATATAGATAGCGGCGGCATTCAGGGCCAGCACGATGGCGGCACTTTCCGGCGCAATGCTGATGATCCTGACCTGTTGGGCGGCCATGAAGGACCAGCCAAACACCGACCAGAGCCCGCAGATCACAAAAACCCAAACGTCGGGCAAGGGCAGCAGCGACAGCAGCGGCATCGTGACAAACTGAATGATCGACAGGCAGATAAGGGTGCGGAACGGTCCGATCCGGTCGGTCATCCGACCCCCCAGCAGATTGCCCCCAACGGCCCCCAGCCCAAAAACAATCAGGACCATGGTGATGCCATCGCGCCCGTACCCCATCGTGTCTTCCAGCAATGGCGCCAGATAGGTGTAGACGACATAGATCCCTGTCAGGAAGGTCGTCGTGAACATGACAGCCAGCATTGTCCGCGCCTCGCCCAAGGTACGGCCCAGATCGCGCAGGGTGACCACCTGAAAGGCCAGCCCGGCAGGTACAACCCGCCAGACCATGATGATCACCGGAATGGCCAGCATGACCACAACGCCAAAGGCCGCCCGCCAGCCAAATGTGTAGGCGATCCAGCTACCCACAGGCACGCCCAGCACCTGCGCCAAAGTCAGGCCAAAAAAGACAGCAGCCAGGGCCTTGCCTCGCTCTTCCTCTGCGCTCAGTCCGGCGGCCACGGCGGCGGTGACGGGTGTCATGACACCGGCACCTGCGGCGGCCAGAATGCGCGCGCCGTGCAGCATCACTTCGTTTATGGCAAGCGCGGACAGAAGGTTTGCTGCCGCAAACGTGCTCAGCGCAAAGGCGAGCACGCGCCGCCGCCCGATCTGCCCGGTCAACGACACCAGCAAGGGCGAGAGTACGGCATAGGCCAATGCATAGGTGGTCATGATCCAGCCGGTGCGGGCCGGTGTGATCCCCAACCCTTCGCCCAGCGGGGTCAGCATCCCGATCAGGACAAAGGCCCCCATGCCGATGACGAAATTCGCCGCACTCAGAACCGGGATCAGTGTCCGGTTCGGCGTCACCCGGTGATCCAGGTGGGATGATATCGGTTGCCGGGGGACAGCGTGAAAATCTCGCAGCCATCCGCCGTGATCCCGATGGAATGTTCGAACTGTGCTGACAAGGATTTGTCGCGGGTCACCGCGGTCCAGTCATCGGCCAGCACCTTTGTGTCGGCGCGGCCCAGATTGATCATCGGCTCAATGGTAAAGAACATGCCTTCTTCCAGCGTCGGACCAGTGCCCGGACGACCGTAATGCACGACGTTCGGCGGGGCATGAAACACGCGGCCCAGGCCGTGACCGCAAAAATCTCGGACAACCGACATGCGATTGCTTTCGGCATAGACCTGAATGGCGTGGCCGATATCACCAAACGTGTTGCCCGGCCTGGCCGCCTCGATCCCTTTCATCAGGGAATCGTGGGTGACTTGGATCAGTCGCTCTGCCTTGCGGGACAGATTGCCAGCCACATACATGCGGCTGGTGTCGCCAAACCAGCCATCGACGATGACGGTGACATCGATGTTCAGGATGTCCCCATCCTTCAGCTTCTTGTCACCCGGAATACCGTGGCAGACCACATGATTGACGGAAATACAGCTGGCATGCTGATAGCCCTTATAGCCGATTGTGGCCGAGGTCGCCCCGGCATCCTCGACCATCTGGGTGATCAGGCGGTCGATCTCTGCCGTGGTCTGGCCCGGAAACACATGGTCGGCGATGTCATCGAGGATCTGCGCGGCCAGCGCTCCGGCGGCATGCATCCCCGCAAAATCGCCAGCCTCGTAAATACGGATGCCATCCTTGGTAATCCGGCCGTTATTGGTCTGCACGTGTGTCTTCCTTTGTCGGTGTTGCAAACGCACATAGGCCAATTAATGCCCAAGTTCTAGGGTTGCATCGGGATCGGTTCACCCAGTGCTATCTCTGCCGGGCTGATGGTGCAGGTCTGGGCGAGACATTGCACCCCCGTGGCCTTTGCTTCAGCGAAGGCTGCCGTATAGGCCGGATCGATATCCCCGGCCAACGTCATGGCTGTGCAGTCGGTGCGCTGCACGAGATAGAACATGATCGCCCGGTGGCCTTGCCGCACCATGTCCGTCAATTCCGCCAAATGTTTGGCCCCGCGTGCGGTCACGCTGTCGGGAAACTCCGCCAGCCCCGACCTGCGGGACAAGGTGACGCTTTTGACTTCGACATAGGTATCAGGGCCTTCACCACTCAGCAGGAAATCAATGCGGCTGTTCTGGCCGTACTTCACCTCTGACCGCACCATATTATAGGGCAGCAGCCCGGGCACCTGATGCGCCATCAAGGCCGCCTTCAGCGCCTTATTCGGTATGGAGGTGTCGACCCCGGTGAAATGTCCGTTTTCATGATCAACCAGCCGCCAGCCGAATTTCAGCTTCTTCTTGGAATCGTCATTCGGTTCCAGCCAGATTTTCATGCCCGGCTCCGCCAGACCCATCATGGAGCCGGGATTTGCGCAGTGGGCTGTCACCTCGCGCCCGTCCTCCAGCCGGACATCGGCCAAAAACCGTTTATAGCGGCGGATCAGACGGGCGGGCACAAGGGGCGTGGAAAATTGCATGGGGCCACCCTATAACCAGTTCGGACCTGCAGGAGAACCAGAATGCCAAACCCCACCGCCGCCATGCTTGTCATCGGGGATGAAATCCTGTCAGGACGGACCCGTGACGCCAATATGCATTATCTGGCCGGGCAACTGACCGAAGCCGGTATTGACCTCAAAGAGGTGCGCGTCGTGAGCGATGATGCCCCGGCGATCATCGCCGCTGTCCGCGCATTGGCGGACGGGTATGACACGGTTTTCACCAGCGGCGGGATTGGCCCGACCCATGATGATATCACCGCCGATTGCATCGCTGCGGCGTTCGATACGCCGATTGATGTGCGCGATGACGCCCGGGCCATCCTGCAGGCGCATTACGACCGCGCTGGGACAGAACTGAACGCCGCCCGGCTGCGCATGGCCCGCATTCCGGACGACGCGACCCTGATCGACAATCCGGTCAGCGCGGCCCCGGGCTTTACCATTCGCAACGTGCATGTGATGGCGGGGGTTCCGGCGGTGTTTCAGGCCATGGTCGCCAGTATCCTGCCGACCCTGACCGGGGGGGCACCGCTGATTTCGAGAACCTTGCGTGTGTTGCGGGGTGAGGGCGACATCGCAGGCCCGTTGGGCGTTTTCGCGCAGCAGTTCTCTGATCTGTCAGTCGGCTCTTATCCCTTTCAAAAAGACGGTATATACGGGTCAAACATTGTCGTGCGCGGCACTGACGCGGCGCAACTGGATACGGCGATGACAACATTGGAAAGCATTATTAACGCGTGACATTACCGAGTGCCCAGAAGTTATACGCCATCATTGATGGCACCTGGCCCTCCTCTGCCAAACAGGCGCTGGGGCCTTGGACCGTGCGTCTGGATGATAGCGGCAGCAGCAGGGTCAGCGCGGCCACCGCCGAAGGGCCTGCCACCGATCACGAGATTGATCTGGCCGCAGCCGCGATGATGGAGGCCGGGCAAAACCCGCTTTTCATGATCCGTGAAGGCGACGAATGGCTGGATGCCAAGTTGGAAGAACAGGGATATGTCATCAAGGACCCGGTCAACATGTATGCCGCCCCGATTGACCTCTTCGCCACCGATCCGGTTCCGCCGGTCACCGCATTCCGGGTTTGGCCGCCCCTGACCATTCAGACCGAGATTTGGGAGGCTGGCGGCATTGGCGCGGGCCGCATCGCCATCATGGACCGCGCCCGCCCGCCCAAGACCACATTGCTGGGCCGGATGAATGACAAGCCTGCAGGCACCGTCTATGTCGGGATGGCTGCCGATTGCGTGATGATCCACGCTCTTGAGGTAGGCGAGGGCCACCGCAGGCAAGGGCTGGCCAAGCACCTGACCCGCGCGGCGGCCCTTTGGGGCAAGGAACAGGGCGCCGCATTCCTCACACTTGTGGCCGCGCAGAACAATGAGCCCGCGAACACGCTCTACGCTTCCCTCGGGATGACGGTTGTGGGACAGTATCATTATCGCAGCCTGCCGGAGTGATCTTTTGACCAAACAGCCCACCGCCCTTGATTTGCCGATGGTTGATCCGCTGCCGGAAGCGACGCAAAAATACTTTGATATCTGCCAGGATAAGCTGGGGATGGTCCCCAATGTGCTGCAGGCCTACGCCTTTGATATCGACAAGCTCAATGCCTTCACCGCGCTTTATAACGATGTGATGCTGGCTGATTCCGGGCTGACAAAGCTGGAACGCGAGATGATCGCGGTCACCGTGTCGTCGATCAACAAATGCTATTATTGCCTGACCGCCCATGGCGCCGCTGTCCGGCAATTGTCGGGCGATCCACAATTGGGTGAAAAGCTGGTGATGAACTGGCGGGCTGCGCGGCTTGATGCGCGCCAGACGGCGATGCTGGAATTCGTCGAACTGGTGACGGTATCCAGCGCAAAGGTGACCGAGGCCGACCGCGACGCGCTGCGCCAGGTCGGGTTTTCGGACCGCGACATCTGGGACATCGCCGCCGTCACCGGGTTTTATAACATGAGCAACCGGATGGCATCGGCCACCGATATGCGCCCCAATGATGCCTATCACGCCCAGGCACGATGATCGTCCGGCTGGTTGCTTTAGTCCTGTTGTCGGCCACCGCCGCTGCGGCACAAACCCTTGATTTTCCAAGTAATGCCAGCCTGCAGACTGAGGTTGTCAGCGATCTGGACAGTTATGCCATGCCGGTTGGCATCTGGGAAAACGGCACCTTGCCGACAGAGGTTGTGGAGGGGCAAAAAACGCAGCAAGCCTGGCGCGTCTCTGCCCAGTCGCTCACAACCTTGCAACTGCTGCGCCCGCTGCGCGAACAGCTACGCAACGCGCGTTTCCGCGTGATTTTCGAATGCCAGACCGAGGCTTGCGGCGGTTTCGATTTCCGCTTTGGCACCGAAACCCTGCCCCCGCCGGAGATGCAGATCAACATCGGCGATTTCCGTTTCCTGGCAGCGCGGCGTCGCGTCTCAGATGGAACCGAATATGTCAGCCTATTCGTCAGCCGGACCGCGCAGGCGGGGTTTATTCAAGTGACCCGCGTCGGTCCGCCGCCGGAAGAAGAAGATGAACCGCTCGTCACATCAAGCGCCCCCCCTGCCCGTGCCGCGACCCCACCCACCACCGGCAACCTGAACGAACAGTTGAGTACACTTGGCCATGTGGTGCTGGACGATCTGGCCTTCGCCACCGGTTCTTCTCAGCTTGGGGAAGGCCCATTTACGTCGTTGCAGACGCTGGCGGATTTTCTGTTGGCCGCACCAGAGATGACAGTGGCGCTGGTCGGGCACACCGATACCTCTGGTTCGCTGGATGCCAATATCGCCCTGTCCAAACGACGCGCGGCATCGGTCCTGGAACGGTTGGTCAGCGACTACGGGGTCAACCGCCGACAATTGGCTGCGGAGGGAATGGGATACCTGTCCCCAATTGCCACCAACGCGACCGAAGATGGGCGCGAGGCGAACCGCAGGGTCGAGGTCATCATCACCTCCATCCCGGAACGGTGATCACCCCGCTTTCTTGATGTCTGATCGCTCCGTCATTTCGTTCCATACGACAACTCGCGCGCGCCCCTCCTCCTTAGCACGATAGAGAGCGCGATCGGCCAGATTGAACAGCTCATCGAGTTCATGGGTCTCATCCGCGATCACCACACCAACCGACAGCGTGACGGTCAGGTGGGGATTGTCCGGTGGGCCCTGAAATGCAATCGGCTTGGTCAGCCGTTCGCCAATCGCGCGCGCCTGCACCAGTGTTGCATCGCACAGAAAGATTGCAAACTCTTCGCCGCCGATGCGACCCACGACGTCATTTTCGCGCAGATTGCGGCGCAGGGCATAGGCAATGGTTTCCAGACATGTATCGCCCGTCTGATGACCATAGGTATCGTTGATCTTCTTGAAATGGTCGGCATCCAGCAGAAACAGCGCCCCAACGGGCGACGTCTGGCGACGCCGATTTGTCATCTCGATAAAGGTGCGGCGATTGTTGATGCCGGTCAGCCCGTCCTTGCGCGACAGCGCTGACAGTTTTCTTTGCAGCCGGACCTGCTGCATCAGCATGAAGAAGAAAAATGCGGTGAACGGCCCGCCCACGATAACGGCATGCACGATGGCAAAGCGAGGCTCTGGCGCGACCTGTCCTGCGTAAAAGGCCATGAACGCCGCGTTCGCAAGACCGATCAATGATACGAATACCGCAAAACGGACGAAAACGCCCATGCCACTTCGCGGTTCGAGCATACGCAAAATTCTGTTCATCTTGACCCCTCAGAGGAATCAGAATGACAACCAAAGCTTTTCAATCATTTAATCAGCAATAAAAAAGCGCGGCCAAACAACACGGGCCGCGCCAGTAGGGTGACATGCACCTTGGGAAAACTCCGTTCGGCCCTACCAGGTATCGGGGCCTTTCTCGGCAAATGCATGCACGAGGAAATCGATAAATGCCCGCACCTTGGGCTGTGTGAACCGGCCCGGCGGGTAGACGGCGTAGATGCCTTGCGTTTCCTGCGGGAGGTCAGGAATGGCTTCTTCCACCAGTCCGCTGCGCATGGCATCTGCGTAAAGAAAGCTGGGCAGGTAGGCGATGCCAAGACCGCCCACACAGGCATTCAGCAGGGACTGGCCATCATTGACGGTCAGCCAGCCTGCTGTTCGCACTTGCCGTTTTTCGCCCGAGGGTGCTGTCAGTTTCCAGACGGCGGAATTTGCCTGGTTGGAATAATGCAGCAGCTTATGTTCGTTGAGATCGTCGATCTTCTCGGGCCGTCCGTACTGCTCAAAATAGGCCGGGCTTGCGATCATGCGTTTTGTTGTTTCGGTCAGTTTGCGAGCGCGCAGGGTGCTGTCTTCGAGCTCGCCAATGCGCACGGCCATGTCGAAGCCTTCGGAAATCAATTCAACATAGCGGTTGTTCAGAACCATATTGACGGTAATGTCGGGAAACTCGCTCAGGAAATCGCCCAAGACGGGTGACAGATGATTAACTCCGAAATCAGTGGCAACACTGATGCGTAGCAGGCCGGAGGGCGCCGATTGCATTGATGTCACCAGCGCATCCGCTTCGCCTGCGTCATTCAGCACGCGGCGGGCGCGGTCGTAATAGGCCAACCCGATCTCGGTCGGGCTGACGCGGCGTGTTGTCCGGTTCAGAAGGCGTGCACCAAGCCGCGCCTCAAGCGAAGAAACATGCTTGGACACAGCGGATTTCGAGATCCCCATTTTCTTTGCAGCGTCTGTGAACCCGCCCTGGTCAACTACCGTGGCAAAGGCTTCCATTTCCGTCAGACGATCCATGCGCGCTTCCTAAAACTCTATCAACTTGAGTCCATTCTTGGGCGCGAAATCAGGCAGGAATGGGACCAATGCCTGACAATACCGGGGTAAATGCGGATTTGGTTCACGTGTGGAAACAGCTGATTCCCTTGACGAAATCGGCCTCAATGCTGCCAAGGTGCCTTATTTCACGGGGTTTGATTGACCTTAGGACAAGCTCATCGGCCGATGAACCAAAGGCAAAAAGTTGCCTATAAACTGGCAGCTAACCGCGTACCCTGATCAATGGCCCGCTTGGCGTCCAGCTCTGCCGCGACATCGGCACCGCCGATCACGTGAACCTCGCGCCCTGCGGCGATTAATGCATCGGCCAGCGACCGCTCCGGCACCTGACCTGCGCATAAGACAATCGTATCCGCCGCGATGACATGCGGGTTATCACGACCCTCGCCGCTGCTGACATGCAGGCCGCTGGCGTCGATCTTTTCGTAGTTCACGCCGCCGATCATCTGCACGTTTTTCATCTGCAAACCCGCGCGGTGGATCCAGCCAGTTGTCTTACCGAGCCGTTTGCCGAGCTTTTCAGACTTGCGTTGAAGAAGTGTGACCTGCCGGACCGGCGCCTCTGGCTGCGGGCCTTCAGGGCGCAGGCCGCCGCGTACGTTTTCAGGGTCGCCGACACCCCATTCTTCCAGCCACTCATCCAGATTTTCGGTGGGACTGTCGTCGGTTACCAGATATTCGGCCACGTCGAAGCCGATGCCCCCCGCCCCGACAATCGCAACGTTCTTGCCAACCTCGGCCTTGCCCCGCAGCACGTCGATATAGGACAGCACGTTTGGCCCGTCCTGCCCGGGGATCGCCGGGTCGCGTGGGGCGACGCCGGTGGCGATGATGATTTCGTCATAGGGTGCAAGCACGTCAACATCCGCCGCCTGACCCAATTGCAGGGTGATCCCGGCCTTGGCGACCATGGTGCGGTAATAATCGACAAGACCCCAGAATTCCTCTTTCCCCGGGACCTGTTTGGCCATGTTCAGCTGGCCGCCAATCTCTTCCGATTTATCGAAGATGGTCACGTCATGGCCGCGTTCGGCGGCGGTCAGGGCGGCGGATAGGCCTGCTGGCCCCGCCCCCACGACGGCGATGTTCTTTTTGGTTTCAGCCGGTTCGATGGTCAGTTCGGTTTCGTGGCAGGCTCTTGGGTTCACAAGGCAGGACGACAGTTTGCCACTGAAGGTATGATCCAGACAGGCCTGGTTGCAGGCGATGCAGGGCGCGATTTCCGCAGCCTTTCCGGCTGCCGCCTTCGCCACAAAATCCGCATCGGCAAGGAACGGGCGCGCCATGCTGACCATGTCGGCACAGCCATCGGCCAGCACGTTTTCGGCCACGTCCGGCATGTTAATCCGGTTGGAGGTGATGATGGGGATCTGGACCTCACCCATCAGCTTTTTGGTGACCCATGTGAACGCCCGGCGAGGGACGGATGTGGCGATGGTGGGGATGCGTGCCTCGTGCCAGCCGATGCCGGTGTTGAGGATTGTGGCCCCAGCATTTTCGATGGCTTTGGCAAGCTGCACGACCTCTTCCCAGGTTGATCCGTTGGGCACCAGATCAATCATGGAAAGCCGATAAATCACAATGAAATCAGGGCCTACGGCTTCGCGAACCCGGCGGACGATCTCGATTGGCAGGCGCATCCGGTTCTCATACGATCCGCCCCAGCGATCCTCGCGTTTGTTGGTGTGGGTGACAAGAAACTGGTTGATGAAATAACCTTCGGAGCCCATCACCTCGACCCCGTCATAACCGGCCTCTTGCGCGCGGGTTGCGGCGGTCACGATGTCGCTGATCTGCTTTTCGATCCCGTCCTCGTCCAACTCGTGAGGCGGGAAGGGTGAGATGGGGGATTTAATGGCGGACGGGGCAACGCATTTGGGGCTGTAGGCATAGCGGCCCGCATGCAGGATCTGCATCGCGATCTTGCCATCGGCGTCGTGGACGCGGTCAGTCACAACCTTGTGGTTGGCGATGTCGTCATCGGTGTAAAGCCCTGCGGCACCTGGGAAAACGCCGCCTTCAGGGTTGGGGGCCATCCCACCGGTGACCATCAAGGCGACCCCGCCACGGGCGCGGGTGGCATAGAATTCAGCGACGCGGTTCCAGTCCTTCGTCTCCTCAAGCCCGGTATGCATGGAGCCCATGAGCACGCGGTTTTTCAGCGTGGTAAAGCCAAGGTCCAGCGGAGCCAGAAGATGTGGATAATCGGTCATTGATGCGCCTCCCGTTTCGAGGCGAGTTTGGCCGAGCGTAACGCGCGCGTCACCCCCAAACGCGGCGTCATGATGCAACGTTCGGTGGGGTGCTCAACGGGCCGCGTGCGGTGGTCCGGTGATTCGCCAGTTAACAAAGGGCTTTTGGTGATTTTGAGCTGTCGGCATCGCGTCGGATTTGCGTCGGCAAAGCGTCGGACCCTTTAGCGGTTTTTGCCCTGTTTAATGCAGCGCACGGTCGAAATGTGAATGTCGCGTTAAGGATTGACGCATGGTGGGTTTGCACCCACCCTGCGGGTCATGGAGCAGAGTTTTTCACGGCGGAAATTGCTGACACCGGCGGAGCTGCGCGCCCTGTCGGAACGGTCTGATCTGCGCGGCGCGTTGCAGATGACGAGCCATGTGGCGGCAATTGTGGCCGTGGCCGCCCTGCATGCTCTGGCCATCGGGACGTGGTGGGTGCTGCTGACCGGGCTGGCATTGGGCGTGTTGCTGAATTTCCTTTATGCCGCCCAGCATGAATTGTCCCATGCGACGGTGTTCAAAACCCGCAGGCTGAATGAGCATCTTGGCCGGATCATCGGGTTCATCCAGCTTTTCCCCCGCGATTTCGACCAGATCATGCATTTCGCCCATCACCAGTATACGCAGGACTGGGAGCGGGATGGTGAGTTGGTTCGCGAGCCCTATACGCTGGCCACTTACCTGATGTGGCTGAGCGGAGTTACCTATTGGCGTAACCGCGTGGTGGGCACCATCCGCCGGGCAAGGGGCATCATCATTGAGCCTTACATCCGCGCCGAGGAAGAGGCCAAGGTGATCCGCGAAAGCCGGTTGCATCTGGCGGGGTATGGGGTGATTGCCCTGATTTCGGTCTGGCTGGGAAGCTGGGCTGCGCTGACATTCTGGCTGATCCCCATGGTGCTGACCAAGCCGATCCATCAATTGCAGAACACGATTGAGCATCTGGGGCTGTCCCATGAAAGCGACATCATGGAAAATACCCGCTCCACCCGTGCCAATGCCCTGCAGCGCTGGCTGTGCTGGCAGATGCCATACCATACCGCGCATCATACCTTCCCCGCCGTGCCGTTCTGGAAACTGCGTGACCTCAATGACCGGATCGAGGCGAAGGCGGGCACGGTGCATCGCATGGGCTGGATCGAGTTCCAGATCGAGGTAATCCGCAAACTGATGGCCAAGGATGAAAGGCAGTATCCGATGGATGAGGTCTGGGTCATTCCCCGCGCTGGTGGTCGGGTCAGCCGGATACCGGCGGAGTAAACAGGGAACCATTCGGGCCACATGCCGTTGATGACTGGCACTGCTACGATGGATTGATCTATGCCTGCATCAACCGAAGACGCCCTGTCCGCCCCCAGAATCGAGCCCTTGCTGCTGGCCTTTTGCGGGATTTTGGGCCTGATCGGCAGCGTTGCCCCGACCGGCGCGCTGATCTGGGCCAGCCTTGTGGCCGAGCATGATTTCCTTGCCGATACCGTCAGCGATCTGGGCCGCGGACCGCACCGCTGGATCATGGATAGCGGATTTTTCATTAATGCCGCGTCATTGCTGGGGCTAGCGATTGGTTCGGCACATATCCATGCTGGGACCAAGCGCTGGACCGCCAGTATCCTGTGTTTTGCCTTGCTGGCCTTGGTGATTGTCGCGATTGGCTTGTGGGATGCCTTTGGTCGCACCGCTGAAACCGATGGGATGAGCGTACACACGCGGCTGACATTCCTGCTTGGTCCGCTTTACCTGATCGGGCCGATTCTGATGTGGTATTCCTTTCGCGACACGGCACCGTCGATGGCCCGTCTGTTTCTAATCTCTGCGCTGTTATGGGCGGTTTTTGCCACCGCCTTTAAGCTTGCCCCCGACTGGATTGATGGCGGGCTGGAGAAGCTGGCCATCGCCGCGACCTTGTTGTGGACCGTGCCGTTTTCCAACTGGATGACCCGCCGGGCTTTGCAGGCGAGATCAGAGGTGAATTAGTTTTGCATTGCGTGCCTTGCGGCCCTGCGTGACAGTGCCTGTGGCTAACATGGGGGCAGCGCATGCGGCGATTACAGGTTTATACCTCGCTATGGGCGATGCAGCCGCATGACCAGACGGCGGTGAAGCTGCCGCTGGACCAGGTCTGCGAAATGGTTGCGGGAGCAGGCTTTGACGGGATGGCGATTGATCTTGGGGCGTCCGATGTCGCGGTCGCCCATGCGGTGCGTCCGCATATGGAGGCGCAGGGGCTGACGCCGCTGATAGTGGCCTTTCCCAAGACGATAGAAAGCCTTGAAGACACGCTGCATATGGCCGCCGATTTTGGCGCGCCGTTTGTGGATGTGATCGGGCAGGTGATGCCGATTGCGCTGGATGATATGGTGCCTGTGATCGAGACATGGATCGCGATGGCGGAGCGCATTGGTGTACCGGTGCAGTTTGAGACGCATCGCAACTGTATCTCCAATGATCTGTATACGACCCTGCAATTGCTGGACCGCATTCCGCAGATGCGGATGTGTGCCGACCTGTCGCATTATGTGGTCGATCGGGAGTTCTGGTTTCCCTTGTCCGACCACGACATGGGGCTGATGAGCCGGATATTGCAGCGATCCGACAGCTTTCAGGGGCGTGTGGCATCCCGTCAGCAGATTCAGTTGCAGTTGGACTTCCCGCAGCATCAGAAATGGGTGGACTTGTTCAAGGGCTGGTGGCGCGAGGGGCTGGCCGATTGGCGGGCGCGGAATGCGTCGGGCGATTGCATCTTTGTCTGCGAGCTTGGTCCGCCGGAATATGCCATGACCGATGCGCAGGGCCGCGAGATGTCAAACCGGTGGGAAGAGGCGCAGGTGATCATGCGATGGGTGCGCGCGATATGGGATGATCTGGGGGGCGACGGGTAAACAGCCTTTTGGGCTTGTCTAGGTCCTGTTTCGCGTGTCGTGTGGCGCCATGAAACTCAACGGTCCTTTTCTGTTCATCCTTGCCACCCTGATGATCGACGCCATCGGGATCGGGATCGTGTTTCCGATCATGCCGGACCTGATGGATCGCGTGGGTGCTGCCAGCACCGCCGAGGGCGCGTTCTGGGGTGGCGTGATGATGTCGGCCTATGCCGCGGCGATGTTTCTGTTCGGGCCGATTGTGGGCAGCCTGTCGGATGCCTATGGGCGCAAACCTGTCCTGATCGCGGCCCTTGTCACGCTGACCATTGATTATGTGATCATGGCGATGGCCCAGACCTATTGGGTGCTGCTGGTGGGCCGGGTCGTGGCAGGGATGGCGGGGGCCACCTATATTACCGCGACCGCCTATATTGCCGACATCGCCAAGCCGGAAGAGCGCGGGGCGGCCTTTGGCATGATCGGGGCCGCGTTCGGGATCGGCTTTGTGCTGGGGCCTGCGATGGGCGGGATGGCGTCGGGCTGGCATGTCACGGCACCGTTCTGGATCGCGGCGGTCCTGTCGGCACTGAACGTGGCGTTTGGGCTTTTCGTGTTGCCGGAATCGCTGAAGCCGGAAAACCGCCGCCCTTTCGGGCGGCGTGACCTGAACCCGTTTGGCACGATCATCCGGGCGTTCGTGATCCCCGGCCTGGCCATTCCGCTGATCTGCATCTTTGTCTTTGAGTTCGCCAATATGGTCTATCCGACGCTTTGGGCGTTCTGGGGGCGGGAAGTCTTTGGCTGGGACGGGTTCACCATCGGCCTGACATTGTCGGGCTATGGCGTGCTGATCGCGGGCGTGCAGGCCGGTATATTGCCGCAACTGACCAGGCGGCTGGGCGATTTCAAGACGCTGAAAGTCGCCACCGTAGCCGCAGTGATCGCCATGGTCGGATTTGGTGGGACAGGCGCGGTGTGGGCGGTGGTGGTCTTTCTGCCTATCGCGGCTTTGTCCGACATGGCGCCGCCGCTGATGACGGCCTTTGCCGCCAATCGTGTGGGCGAAGATCGGCAGGGATTGGTGCAAGGGGTGATTGCGTCGCTGTCATCGGTTGCGGCTGTCGCTGCCCCGCTTGCGATGACCGGTGTGTTCGAGCGGTTTGTGAACGGTGAGGGGCTGTATCTGCCCGGCGCACCGTTTTTGTTCGGTGCCATCCTGATCGTGGCGATTGTGCCGTTGATCTGGCGGATGAACAGGCACTGACTGGATAGTGAAAAAGGACCCTGCCATGGGGCAGGGTCAGTGGGATCAGTTATAGCGACACAAGCGAAGACCGGGACAACAGTCTGCCTGCATCACTGGCGTATTCGCCCTGATCCTTATTCTGAAGTCATCGAATTGATCGCAGCACCTGTACCACGCACGGCCAGTTTGCCAGCACCCACGACACCTTTGACAGCAGCGCGACCGACGAACAGCGTACCGTCAACGGTGTTGTCGACGACCTTTTCTGTGGAACATGCGCTCAGGGCGATCATAGCGATGGCAGCGAGGCCCAAAACAGCTTTGCGCGCTACAAATTTTTTCATCTCGTTATCCTTCCCTAGTAAGGTGTCTGGCGTTCATGCCGGTCCTTTCGGCTGCCGAGGCTTATTTAGCCGCTATCATCAGTTAAGAAAAACGAATAAGAAATATATATAAAACGATATTTGCGCATGGATAAAGCCAATGGACATCACCCTGTTGAAAACCTTTCTGGAAGTGGCTGCGACCGGATCGTTCGTGTCGGCCTCTGAACGGCTTTATGTCACGCAATCTGCCGTATCCCTGCGCATCCAACGGCTGGAGGATGTGCTGGGCAAGCCGATGTTCACCCGGTCCAAGGCCGGGGCGGAACTGACCAATGCGGGCCGCGAGTTTGAACGTTATGCCCTGTCGATGATCCGGGTCTGGGAAGAAGCGCGTCAGCAGGTGGCGATCCCGGAGGGGTTTACCCGGTCCCTGACCATCGGTGCGCAGTATTCGCTGTGGCCCCGGCTGGGGTTTCGCTGGATCGACGGGTTGCGCGCGGATATGCCTGATCTGAATATCCGGGCCGAACTGGGGATGCCGGATCGGCTGACCCGGTTCCTGATCGAAGGGATCATGCATGTCGGCCTGCTTTATATGCCGCAGCTGCGCCCCGGGTTGGTGGCAGAGGAGGTGTTGGAGGAGGAACTGGTGCTTGTCGCGTCCTGGCCTGACCCGACGATGGATCTGGATGATCGCTATGTCTTCGTGGACTGGGGCCCGGAATTTGTGAGCGCCCATGCGCTGGCCCTGCCAGACCTGACCAATCCCGGGCTAACCTTTGCGTTGGGAGCGTTGGCTGCCGAGTTCATCGTGAACCGGCAGGCGGCAGGATATCTGCCCGCCCGCTATGTGAAACGGTATCTGGATGCGGGGCAGTTGCATCTGGTCCCGGACGCGCCGCGCTTTCCCTATCCGGTCTGGGCGGTGTGGCGCGAGGACCTTGACCCCGCTATCCGCAGTGGGGCCGCACAAGTATTGGCAAAAGTGGCCGGAGCCGCCGAAGCCGACGGCGAGGCGGTGATCGCAAAGCTGCGTGATATCAGTGAGGATCAAGCGGTAGACGTTATGGGCAAGACAATTGATCCATAATAAATAATCGCTTTAAGCATGATTATTTTGAATTTCCCTTGATGATGATCTGTCCCTAGATAGCGGGTCAGCAGAGATGCTCCCGTTCCCCTTAAAGGGCGGGTCACTTTCTTGGGAAAGGATAGACCCATGACAAAGAACGTCTTTATCATCGCCGCTATCAGCGGTTTCATCGCGACAGCCGTTGCTGCGCAAACCACAACATTCAACAACGAAGATGCATCTGCCGATGCGGTCGAAGATCTGGAAGAGCAGATCGAGGAGGATCGCGAGCGTGACATCGGCCGTTTCGGCAATGAAGGCCGCGAAATCGGCTCTTACGGTTCGCTGGCTGTGCGCGGTACATCCGTCAGCAGCGACGGTGACAACACAACCGATGTCGGCCTTGGCCTGCGCTATGGCACATTTGACGGCATCAATGGCCTCGATATCACCGCAAGCCTGGCCTACGGCGAAGTTGACGGCGAAAAGACAAAGGACACGCTGCTGGCTGGCCTTGATTATCGCCGCGACCTGACCGCGACCTTCTTTGCCTATGGCAAACTGGAAGCCGCCTATGACAATCTGGCCGACAGCGAAGGTGAGTTCACGCAGGACATCTTTGCGGGTGCTGGTCTGGGTTACCGGATCTACAACACTGCCGATACGCAGTGGTCGGTTCAGGCTGGCCCCGGCTACCGTGCCGCAAAGCGTGTGACATCGATGGAAGGCGACCCGCGCGAGACCGAGGATATCTCTGAAGCGGCTGCTTCGGTATCGTCCAACGTGTTCCGCAGCCTGACCGAGACGACCTATGTCACCAATGACACCGACGTGATTTATTCGGAAACTGCGACCACCGTCACCAACGAGTTGGCGCTGAACGTGGCAATGACAGATACCCTGTCGCTGCGCACCAGCTATACCACCAACTTCAACAGTGAATCCGATGACGACCTGTCGGACGCTGTGAACACGCTGGGCGTGTCGGTGATCTATAACTTCAACTGATCATACGATCAGCGTTCCCAAGCACCTGAGAGCATGATCAGGGAAGAAGGGGGTGGCCGTGAAAACGGCCGCCCTTTTGCTTTTGTGAAAGATACGTTGATTACGGCAGCAGGACGCTGTCGATCACGTGGATCACGCCGTTGGAGGCGATGATGTCCGCGGTGGTCACGTTGGCGTTTTCGACTTTTACGCCATTGCGACCGTCGATGTGTACGTCCGCCCCGTTCACGGTTGCGACGCTGAGCCGCTGACCGGCGAGTTGGTCAGAGGTCACCGCACCCGGCACGACGTGATAGGTCAGGATCGCGACCAGCTGATCCTTGTTTTCAGGCAGCAGCAGGGTGTCGACGGTGCCAGCTGGCAATGCCGCAAAGGCAGCATCCGTTGGCGCGAAGACGGTGAAGGGGCCATCGCCCTTGAGTGTCTCAACCAGACCAGCGGCGGAAACGGCGGCGACCAGCGTGTTGAAGTTACCGTTGGAGGACGCGATGTCGACGATGTCAGGTTCTTTTTCCATCATAGGCGTACAGGCGGCGACAACGGCGACACCTGCGGCAAGAATGACTGACTTCAGTGCAAAACGACGATTCATGGGGAAAATCCTTTCAAGTCCCTGTTAACGAGTTTGTTACGGGGCGCATGGCAGGATGGTTGTGCTTCTGACAATCTATTGATCTGGCGGAATATTTTGATCCGAAGCGGGCCGGGCGACGTAACGGCGCACCCGTCAGCCTTCGTTGCAGTGCCGCCGGAATGACTGTTTCAACATGTCCAGTTCATTGCGCAAGAGCGCGACCTCGGCCCGGATATCTTCGGCCAGCGCCTCGCCCGAGAGCAGCATGAAACTGTCGAGCACATTGCCCTGCGCGTCGCCGATGATGAAGGTCTGCACCCCGTCACTGATCAGGCGTGCCGGGATCGGAATGCTGACATGCCAGATGTCCTGATCCGCATCATGGGTGAGCGTGACCCCGGCGATGGTCTCACCAAGATGGGTCACCTGCAGGTCGGGCTGATCCGCCCCTGCCCCGGTCAGTTCCCCTTCCCAGACCCCGGCGAAAAGGCGCGTTTTGGTCAGCGTCATTTTGGTCATTGGCGAGCCCTTTTTTGCTGCCTACATCTCGGCGCGGGGATATCTGCAGACGTTCAGATCGCGCAGGGTGATCTTATTCATCTGCGGATCTTCGAACATCAGGTCGATCCACATCCGCTCTGCCCGTTTTTCATTGAGCTGGCTATAGGCGAGGTCGAATTCGACGGCTGTTTCAGCGTCGTCATCCGGCAGTGTGAGCAGGATTTGTTCGGTGTTTGGTCCATTTTTGACGTTCAGCCGGGCCAGTATCCTGATGGGTTTTTCCCGGTCTATCGTGGCGGCCAGCTGGATCAGGTGCTGCTTTTTCAGACCGGCGCAGACCCCGGTCGGCAGGTCAAGAACAAGCGACAGGAAAGTCCCGTCAAAGCGAAACACCTCAAGCGTGACCCCGAAGGCCGCAAGGTCGTGATCCCGCGCATTACGCACCTGCCGGAGCGAGATTTCGCTGGTTCCACAATCGTGGAAGATCGTCAGGTCCGGCCCGAGGCTGGATTTGTTCAGGGCAGGTGCGATCCCTCGTTTGGGTAAAGCGCCCCGCCACAATTGCGGCCGCCAGGACCAGTCCGTGCCTGCCGGGCGCGCGAATGTATTCGATCCGATCCGGGGCAAGGCCAGCCGGGTATCAGCGATATAGGTCAGTTCCTGCAGTGGCGTCCGCAACTGCCGCGCTTGCTGGCGGTGGGTCCGCAGTATCGCGATGTCAGCGGTTGGGGCGGACCGTGCTGCAGCCGTCCACCGCGCCAAGGCGCGCTGATGCAGGAACCTGCCGATAATCCCATTGGGGTTGAACGCCATGAATGTCCTTTGTCCCGTCCCGATCTGGTGCCGATTGTGTCAAACACCTGTAAAGAATGAAACAATCTATAGCGTCGATGTTTCATCCGGCGCGCCACCGCCGGTTGCAAGCAGCCCGTTGACTACAAGGTTAAGGAGCCAGTTCCCGGTCCCGTCCCGCAGCGGTGCGGTGGCCAGCCCGCGCACGGCGACTGTCACCAGCCGCCCGTCAATATCGGTGAAGGCGCGCCATTCTTCGCCCTGCAACCCGGCCATTGGCGGTTCACCCTCATCACTGAAATGCACCGTCACCGTGTTTTCGCCTGTCACCGCTTCCAGCACCCTTATTTTGTCCTGACTCCCATCAGCGCTGAGAAGAACCGCCCCTGCATCCGATTGCAGCAATGTCAGCAACGCCTCTTCCGATCCGATCACGGTCCCGCTGTCCGGTGGGCCGACCTGAACCGTCGCCACCCCCAGCACGTCGGGCACCCTGTCCCCCGCCCCGAGCGATGCGCATGACGACATCACCGCAAACCCGTCAGCGGGTTTGCTGGCTGATGGGTCCACGCAATAGCCTGCGGGCGCGTTTGCCGTGATCTCGCCTTCGACAAGCGAAAGCGACTTTACCGGTGTCACTGTTGGCGTGCAGGCGGTGATCGCCAGACCGCCCAGCGCGCCTAAAACAAAAATCCGCAAGATCAGAGATCCATATAGATGTGTTTTTCGTGCTTGGCGCCGGGATGGGTCACCGCCCCCAGACGCGCACCGCCCACAAGCTGCGCATATTTCCAGAGCGCGCCGGAGGCATAGATCGTCTCGCGCGGGCCTTTCCAGTTGTCCTTGCGGATGTTCAGTTCTTCGTCGGTCAGATCGACGGTCAGTTCCCCTGTGATGGCGTTGATGGTGATCACATCGCCATCCTGCAAAAGCCCGATGGGTCCGGCATGCGCCGCCTCTGGCCCAACATGACCGACACAGAAGCCCCGGGTCGCCCCGGAGAACCGCCCGTCGGTGATCAGCGCGACTTTCTTGCCCATGCCTTGCCCGGACAGTGCTGCGGTGGTTGCCAGCATTTCCCGCATCCCCGGCCCGCCGGATGGCCCTTCGTTGCGGATGACCAGTACCTCGCCTTCCTTGTAGCCGCGTGCCTTGACCGCCTCGAACGCGTCTTCTTCGCATTCAAATACCCGGGCGGGACCGGTGAAGACCTGTTCTTCCTCGGACATGCCCGCCACTTTCACGATGGCACCTTCGGGGGCGAGGTTGCCCTTAAGGCCCACAACACCGCCGGTTTTGGTGATCGGGTTGGCGGCAGGGTAGATGACCTTGCCGTCCGCCTCGCCTTCGATCAGGTCAAGCTCTTCGCCCATGGTCCGGCCAGAGGCAGTCATGCAATCCTCGTGGATCAGCCCTGCCTTGCGCAGTTCCTTCATCACGACAGGCACGCCGCCGACCTCATAAAGGTCCTTGGCCACGTATTGTCCGCCCGGTTTCAGATCGACGAAATAGGGCGTGTCATGGAAGATGTCGCAGACGTCAAAGAGGTCGAAATCAATTCCAGCTTCATGCGCGATGGCAGGCAGGTGCAGGCCCGCATTGGTGGACCCGCCGGTGCAGGCCACGATGCGGGCGGCGTTTTCCAGCGATTTGCGGGTGACAATATCGCGGGCGCGGATGTTTTTTTCCAACAGGTTCATGACCGCCTCACCGCTGGCCTGAGCGTATTGATCGCGGCTTTCGTAGGGCGCGGGTGCCCCGGCGGAGTTCATCAGGGCAAGGCCGATCGCCTCGGAAACGCAGGCCATGGTGTTGGCGGTAAACTGGCCACCGCACGCCCCCGCAGATGGGCAGGCCACTTTTTCCAAGGCGCGCAGTTCTTCGTCCGAATTCGCCCCGGCCTGATGGCGGCCCACAGCCTCGAACACGTCTTGGACGGTTACGTCGCGCCCTTCAAACCGGCCGGGCATGATCGAACCACCATACATGAAAACCGATGGTGTGTTCAGACGGACCATGGCCATCATCATGCCCGGCAGGGATTTGTCGCAGCCCGCAAGGCCCACGATAGCGTCGTAGCAATGGCCGCGCATGGTCAGTTCAACGGTGTCCGCAATCGCGTCGCGCGAGGCGAGCGAGGAGCGCATCCCTTCATGCCCCATGGCGATGCCGTCGGTGACGGTGATGGTGGTGAATTCGCGCGGCGTGCCGCTGGCGGCCTTGACCCCCAGTTTGACCGCCTGCGCCTGACGGTTGAGCGAGATGTTACAAGGTGCGGCCTCATTCCAGCAGGTGGCGACGCCGATAAATGGCTGGGCGATGTCCTCTTCATCCAGACCCATGGCGTAGTAATAGGACCGGTGCGGCGCGCGCGCGGGCCCCTGGGTCACGTGGCGGCTGGGTAGATTTGTTTTGTCGGCCTTGCCTTTGAGCATCTGATCTTCTCCCGGAAACTGTTGGAAACGGGTCTAAATAGTGCCCCCTCGTGACGCAAGGTGGAACTGTGGTTGCCTGTGTGGCATCGGGGGGCCATGTTGGCCGTCATGTCTGACCCTTACGGCCCCCTGACCCAATTTGCCCGCCCCGCAGCCAGCGTGACCGATCTGCGGTATGTCATTCTGGTCAGTGCCGTCTTTGTCGGCGCCTTTCTGGTCACGCCAGCCCTGATCATGGCTGTGCTGCCGCTGTCCGGGCAGATCGCGTTTGAAGAAGGGCGCACTGCGTTTGGCACATGGTTGCAGTTCGCCATGTTCGCCGTCCCGGCGTTCGCCTTTCTGTGGACGCTGCGGCGGATGCATGGGCGCGGATTCTGGTCCCTGATCGGTCCGACCGATGCCGCGTGGTTTGACCTGCGCCGCGTCGTGGTCGCCCTGATCGCCATCCTGTTTGTGGTACAGATCGTGGTGCCATGGGGCGGCGCAGGCATGATCGTGGAAATACGGCCCCTGATCAGCTGGTTTCTTTTGCTGCCATTCGCCCTGATTGCACTGCTGATCCAGGTCACCACGGAAGAGATGGTGTTTCGGGGTTATCTGCAGCAGCAATTGGCCTGCCTATCAATGAACCGCTGGGTGTGGATGGGCATCCCGTCGCTTTTGTTTGGTATCTGGCATTACTGGAACGGCAATACCCCATTGGAAGGGTTCGTCTATGTTGTCTGGGCCACATTGCTGGGCGTCGTCTGCGCAGACCTGACCGCCCGCACCGGCACGCTTGGTGCGGCCATTGGTCTGCATCTGACGACGAACTTTTTTGCAATCATGCTCTTCGGGATTCAGAACCGGCCACATTCGGGCTTTGCACTGGTCTTGTTCGAATATCGTGATCCTGAGGAAGTCAGCGCGTTTATTGCCGAATTTGCGGTAATCTGGGTTGTCTGCACCCTCATCATGATATTTTTGACGGTGCTGATCATGTGGCTTGCCGCCCGGATCGCGTTGCGTCGCTAAGGCCGAAGGAAAGAGCATGCGCCAGACCGTCTTTGCAGAGCCTTTCGAGCAGTTTATCGCCCCTGCGCGGCGTAAGCCTGCGGTGTGGCGTATTATCGTGGGTTTCGTGCTGATCGCGGCGGTTTACATAGGCGTTGTGGCGGCCGCGCTTGGAACGCTGAGCTTTCTGGACGAGTTTGACCCTGAAAGCGGGGCAGCGTCGCTGGGGTTTCTGCTGGCCACGTTCAGTGGTGCCACGCTGGGTGTCTGGGCCGCCGTCAAATGGCTGCATGGCCGCAGTTTCGGCACGGTTATTGGCCCGCTGCGCCCGGCCTTGCGCCATTTTGGCGTGGCGGTGATTGTTGTTTTCGCCGTGCAGGCGGTTCTATTGGTGATCTGGTCCGTGCCGTTTGATGCCGTGTTTCAGCGCAGCCTTGGCAGTGTGTTGATCCTGCTGCCTTTGGTGATCGTGCTGACCTTGATCCAGACAAGTGCCGAAGAGTTCGTGTTTCGCGGCTATCTGATGCAGCAGATGGCCGCCCGTTTTCAGTCGCCCTGGGTCTGGCTGCTGGTTCCGCAGGCGGCATTTGCGCTGCTGCACTATGATCCCGCCACGATGGGTGCGCTGACATGGCCGGTGATTGCGATCATCTTTGTCTATGCGCTGATGTGGGCTGATCTGGTGCGTGTGACCGGCAATCTGGGGGCTGCCTGCGGCTGGCATTTTGCCAATAACATGATCCTGTTTGCTTTCGTCAGCCCGCAGGATGCGATGTCGGATTTTGCCTGGGCCGTGGCCCCTTATGCGGCGGCGGATACGCCGGTTTTCCTGTTTGTTCTGGATTTTCTGGCCTCGGTTGTCTGTTGGCGGATACTGCGCCACCGCTTGCGTCCCTGATTGCAATTGCGCCCGTCGCGGCATATCTCAAACCCGTTAACGCAAAAGGCCGCCCCATGAACTGGATCACCAACTACGTTCGCCCCACGATCAACTCCCTGTTTTCGCGCCGCGAAGTGCCCGAGAACCTGTGGACCAAGTGTGACGCCTGCGGCACAATGCTGTTTCACCGCGAACTGGCCGACAATCTGAACGTCTGCACCAATTGCGATCACCACATGGCCATTGGCGCCCGCGACCGGCTGCGGTCGATCTTTGATGGCGGCGTTTTTGTTGAGGTTGAGGTGCCTGAGCCGGTAGTTGATCCGCTGCATTTCCGGGATCAGAAACGCTATACCGACCGGATTAAGGAGGCCCGCCGCAAGACAGGCGAAAAAGATGCCATGCTGGTCGCCGAAGGCGAGATGGGTCGTACACCTGTGGTCGTCGCCGTGCAGGATTTTTCCTTTATGGGCGGGTCAATGTCGATGTATGTGGGCAACGCCATTGTGGCCGCAGCCGAGCGGGCGATTAAGCTGAAGCGTCCGTTGATCCTGTTTTCCGCCGCCGGTGGCGCCCGCATGCAGGAGGGTATTCTGGGCCTGATGCAGATGCCGCGCACGACCATTGCCGTGCAAATGCTGAAAGAGGCGGGTCTGCCTTATGTGGTGGTGCTGACTCATCCGACGACGGGCGGTGTGACCGCATCCTATGCCATGCTGGGTGACGTGCAGATTGCCGAACCCAATGCCCTGATCGGTTTTGCCGGTGCCCGCGTGATCGAACAGACCATTGGTGAAAAGCTGCCTGAAGGGTTCCAGCGCGCTGAATACCTGCTGGATCACGGGATGCTGGACCGGGTGACCAAGCGCACCAATCTCAAGGACGAGTTGGTGACGATCGTTCGTTTGCTGATGAAGCAGGATGCCCCTGTGAAAGGCGATTTGCCGCCGCCCGAGATTACATCGGAGGCGACCTTGCAATTGGAAGACCCGCTGCCGCCGGAAAAGGCCAAGTGACCGCACAATCGGACGTTATTCTTGAACGGATGGTGGCCTTGCATCCCAAGGTCATGGATCTGGTGCTGGATCGGGTGTGGCGGCTGTTGGCGGCTGTTGGCAATCCGCAGGACCGGCTACCGCCCGTCATTCATATCGCTGGCACCAACGGCAAGGGATCGACACAGGCGATGATCCGCGCCGGGCTGGAACAGTCTGGTGCCAGGGTGCATGCATATACCTCCCCCCATCTGGCGCGGTTTCACGAGCGTATCCGACTGGCGGGTGAATTTATTTCCGAAGACGCCCTGACCGAGGTGCTGGATCGCTGTTATGCCGCCAATGGCGGCGAACCGATCACCTATTTCGAAATCACCACGGTGGCAGGCTTGCTGGCCTTTGCCGAGACAACGGCGGATTACACGCTGCTTGAGGTCGGATTGGGGGGCCGGTTGGACGCAACCAATGTAGTGGCCAAGCCAGCCTTGACGGTGATCACGCCTGTTGATCTGGACCACCAGCAATATCTGGGTGAGACCCTGCCAGAAATTGCCGGTGAAAAGGCGGGGATCATCAAGCGCGAGGTGCCTTGCGTTGTTGGTCCGCAGCATGATGCAGCGCTTGAGGTGATCGAAGAGCAGGCGGCGCGATTGGGTGCGCCGCTGCTGGCCTATGGGCAGCATTGGCATGTCACGACCGAGCGCGGGCGATTGGCCTATCAGGACGAGCGTGGATTGCTGGACCTACCATTGCCGAACCTGCCCGGCCCCCATCAGATCATGAATGCAGGTGCTGCCATTGCCGCCCTGCGCGCCTTGGGGCAGGACGAGGTGGCATGCGAGGCCGCCGTCACCCGTGCCTATTGGCCCGCCCGGATGGAGCGGCTGACCAAGGGCGTGCTGGTCGATCTGGCTGCCCCAGCAGAGCTGTGGCTGGATGGTGGCCACAACCCGGCGGCGGGCCACGCGCTGGCCGCGACCCTGAAGGAGCAACCGAAACGCCCGACCCATCTGATCTGCGGTATGCTGAACACCAAGGATATCGCGGGGTATATGGCCCCGCTGGCCGCGGTGGCCGACAGCCTGCACGCGGTATCCATCCCCGGTGAGGCGAATACGATCCCGGCTGACAAGACGGCAGAGGTCGCGGCAAGCGTTGGCTTGGCGGCGACCACGGCCTCATCGGTGCGGGATGCCATCACGGCAATCACCAAAAAGTCGCCAAATGCCCGTATTCTGATCTGCGGATCGCTGTATCTTGCAGGGCATGTGATGCGAGAGAACACGACATGATACGCGGATTGACGACGGCACTGGCCCTTTTTGCCACCAACGCGCAGGCGGCGGATTTTTATTTTTGCTGGAAGGGGGCCAATGACTACACCATGACCGGTCAAATGACGATTGAGCCCAGCGCGCTGAACAAGCCTGTCGTGACAGAGGCGGATGTCACCCGGTTCAAGATCGCGGGCTATCAAGAGGGGACCTTGCTCGGAAAATGGGATATGGCGACACGCGATGCCAATGACAGCTGGACCTTGTTTTTCAACCCGGCCCGCAACGCGTTCATGACCCCAGGCGAAATTGGTCTCGGCGTCAGTCAGGCGTGGAACGCCAACGGCAATGCCGATGACTGCGGGAATCCGGGCTTTGGTTTCAATCTGGGGAATTTTGCGCAGGATTTCTGCCTGAACGGCGTCTGGATCGAGGAAAGCGGGATGCCCCCCGAAACCCCGTTTCTGGTCAGCCCGATCCCCGTTGATCCGCTGTGCCGGGTCTACGCCCCCGTCAGTTAGGAACATCTGATGCCAGACAGTAACCGCAAACTATCGCTGCATACCCGCATCGCGCAGGCGCTGCATTTTGTTGAGGATGGCACTGGTGCGGTGACCCCGGCGATCCAGCCTGCGGCGACCTACGCGCGCGATGAAGACTACGCGGTGCGCAGGCCCTATTGGTATCGCCGTGATGGCAGCCAGACGACCGCACAGGCGGAGGCTGTGATTGCAGAACTGGAAGGGGCAAAGGAGTCGCTGCTGTTTTCATCGGGCATGTCGGCCTGTACGGCGGTGATCGACCATCTGCCGACCGGGGCCCATGTGGTGGCGCCCAAGGTGATGTATCACGGGGTGCTGGCCCAGCTGCAAAGTGCCGCCGCCAAGGGGCGCATCAGCCTGAGCGACTATACCGCCGGCAATCTGGATGAACTGGCCGCCGCTGTCCGCCCGGGTGAGACCGCGTTGGTTTGGGTCGAGACCCCAAACAACCCCAATTGGGAAGTGACGGATATTGCCGCCGCTGCCGAGATTGCCCATGCCGCTGGCGCCAAGCTGATGACAGATTGTACGGGCACACCCCCCTGCATGACCCGCGCCTTGGATTTCGGGGCGGATTTCTCGTTTCATTCCGCCACCAAATATCTGGGCGGGCATTCGGATGTGACCGCCGGGGTCCTGTCTGTGCGCGAGACAGGTGATTTCTGGGATGAGATTGCGCTGATCCGCAAGCTGCACGGCACGGTGCTACAATCCTTTGACGCCTGGCTGCTGATCCGGGGGATGCGGACACTGTTTCTGCGGGTCGAGAAGGCCTGCAAAAATGCGATGGCTGTCGCGACCCATTTCGACGGGCATCCACAGATCGAGGCTGTGCTTTACCCCGGCCTGCCCTCCGACCCGGGCCATGCTGTGGCCAAGAAACAGACCGACGGACAGTTTGGTGGGATGATGTCGATTATTGTGAAGGGATCGGAACAGACCGCCATTGATGTCTGCCGGTATTGCGAAGTGTTTTACCCCGCCACATCGCTGGGCGGGGTGGAAAGCCTGATCGAACATCGCAAGACGGTATCAGGCGAGGGATTCCCCGTGCATCCGCGCCTGTTGCGTCTGTCCATCGGGATCGAGGATGCAGATGATCTGATCTATGATCTGGAACAGGCGCTCAGCCGGGCGAATGCGAGCTGATCACAAACTCGCCCTCGTGCAGAAAGCAGGCTTTTGTGAATAGCCCCATATCAATCGGATTGGGGAGGCGCACGTCACTGATATCCGGAACGGTCTTTGTCGATAAGTCATAGGACCGGTCGATCTGCGAAATCATGATAATAATCAGGCTCTGCGTCTGCGCATGATCGCGCAGGGTGGTGACCTGATCGGCCAATGGTGGGTTTTCGCGTTGCTGGTCCAGAAGTTGCAGGTAATCAATCACGATGCAGGACCCGGCTGGCGCTCCTTTTGTGTGAGAAACAATTTGGGTCGCGTTGATGCTGTCGGATGTATCCAGAATAAACTGCGGCCCGACTTGCGCCGGGTTTGCACCGATCTGTCTGATACGTTCGAGAACTTGCGCTGATGTATATTCCAAGGTGAAGAAATAGCCGCGCTGCCCGGTTGCGATAGCATCAAGCAATGTGCGCAGACCCAGCAGGGTTTTACCCTGCCCCGGTCGGGCGCCAAGCAGAACAAAGTCGCCCGCCACCAATTGACCGAACAGACCGGCAGAGAGCTGGCCTGCGCGGGCGGAAAGCAGGCTCCAGCTTTGGAAACCTTCCTGGCGGGCGATCTGATCAAGCGCCTGATTGTGGGGAATGCCGATATCGCGAGCACGTGCCTTGGCGCGGCGTTTGAGAACGGGGATCGGGGCAGAGAGCTTCATGTCAGAACCTTCCATCACGGGCGTTCGATCACAATCCCTTCTTATGTGCGATGCCCGAAAGGCTGATGCGATGAAACTGATCCTGCAGGTTGCGTGCTGCCCCGTGATGAAGGGGGGAGGCCGGGATTGGCGACCTGATATTGAGTTTAGGTGAGTGCGACGGCAAAGCAAGTCTTGGCAGGGACGTCAGACTTTCGCGGAAAGTCTGTTTGCAAATCCTCATCGAGGATTTGGTTGGGGCCGGTCGCCAACCTTCTTTTTGCCGATTCGCGAATCATGGGATTGACGCCGAATCACTTACCGGGATAGATTCGCCGATAACGAAGCGCCGCGGGCAAAAAGGCGTAACAGAGCAGTCTTGGCAGGGCGAGTGGGCAGGCGTTACGCCTGTCTTCTTGTTTCTGGGTATCGGTACACGGATGCGGTGGACAGCCTTTAAATACATCTTCGTTGGCGCGCTGTTCCTGCTTGTCGGTTGGCTTCTGACCGCCTCGTCTTCCCGGTTCCTGGAAAATTCACAGCCTGCGACGCTGATTGTTCTTCAGGTGGACGAACGCCGCGACACGGACGGCAAACGGTCCTATCGCCCCGTTTTCGGTCTGCAGACCACCGACCGTCCGCGCCCGGAATATGCCGGATCGACCTGGTTCAGCCCCAAGCCGCATCAGCCGGGTGATATTGTGTCCGGTCGTTATGACCCTCAAAGCGGCGAAATGCGCAGCGATCAGATGATGGGTCGGTCCCGTTGGATGTGGCGCGTGCTACAGGTTGTGGGCGCGCTTGCGGTGTTGCAGGGCATCCTGATGTTTTTGGTGTTCCAGAGCTGCTTTTACCGCTTCGGGTGCGGGGCAGTCGTTAGGCCGCTGCCGGGTCTGCCGGCACAACCGCCTGCCGATACAGGTGCCATGTCGCGTGGCCCAGCACTGGCAAGGCGATGATCATGCCCACAAACAGTGTCAGAACACCCAATCCGAGCAGCGCCACAACGATCAGGCCCCAGACTGCAACAACAACGGGGTTTTTGCGGGTGATCTTGACCGATGTTACCACAGCCTTTGGGATGCCTACCTGCCGATCAATCAGCATGGGAAACGACACCAGACTGATCGCCAGCACGACCAGTGCAAAAACTGCCCCGATCGCCACGCCTGCCACCAACATGGTCCAGCCGGGACCTGTGGTCAGCACGTCGTTGAAGAACCCAAGCGCCGATTGCGGCGGCTCCGGCCCGAGCGTAACGCCGTAGAGGGTGAAGGCGACGATCATCCAGGTGATGAAAAGTGCGGCCAGATAAAACCCGAGCACCAGAATGGGCACGAATGATGGCGACTGCATCACGCTGAATGCATCGCGCCAGCTTGCCTGGCCGTCGCGTTCGCGTTTCCGGCTCATTTCATAAAGGCCGATGGCGGCGACCGGTCCGATCAGGGCAAAGCCTGCGATGAGGGGGAACAAGAGCGGCAACATCTCGCGGTTGACGGCAAAAAGGGTCAGGACAAGACCCACAATCGGGTAGATGAGGACGATGAACATCACATCGGTCCGCAGGGCGACAAAATCCTCGTAGCCCTTGCGCAGGGCGATCTTCAGATCAGCGATTTGCAGGTCCCTGAGTTCAATGGGTGCTGCGGCTTCGCCGCCAAGCTCTGCCGCCCCTTCCTTGAGATAGAGAGACCGCCGCCTGATCGCCTGCACAAACCAAGATGCCGGATTTCCGATGGTATCAACCATGACGCTTACTCCTTTTCGACCAATGTAAAGGTCCGTGAGTGGGAACAGCCGTATGAATATAGCGTATCAAAAAAACCGGTTTTTGTCGTGTCAGGTCAAGCTGATGTGAAGAGGCGTGTCGCGACCGGTGTCATTTGCCCCAGCCATCCGACTGCATTTCGCGCAACCGGCTAGCGGTGCGTTCGAATTCGAACGTGCCTTCACCTTCGACATAGAGCATCTCGGGCTTGGCGGCGGCGCTGCAGATCAGTTGCACCTTGGCCTCGTAAAGCGCGTCGATCAGGGTGACAAAGCGTTTGGCTTCGTTGAAGTTGTTGCGCGAGAGCGCGGGGATGTCTTCGAGGATCAGCACCCGCACCGCATCGGCCAGCGCCAGATAATCGGCCGCCCCCAGCGGTTTGCCGCAAAGGTCAAAGAACTTCGCCCGCGCCACCCCGTTATGGAATTGGGGCAGTTCGACCTGCCGCCCTTTGACATGCAGCACCAGTGGTTCGCATTGTCCGCCGCTAAGATCATGCCAGATTTGCGCGATGGCGGTGGCGGCCTCTCCATCTATGGGCGTGAAGTAGGTGGGCGTTCCTGCCAGCCGGTCCTGCCGGTAATCCGTGTCGCTGGTCAGTTCGTGCACGACCATGTGGTGTTTCAGTAGGTCGATGAAAGGCAGGAACAACTGCCGGTTCAGCCCGTCCTTGTAAAGGTCGTCCGGGGGCCGGTTTGACGTGGTCACCACTGTCACACCTGCGTCGAACAGCGCCTCGAACAGACGCCCGACGAGCATGGCGTCGGTGATATCGCTGATCTGCATTTCGTCGAAAGCCAGAAACCGGACCTCGCCCGCCAGTTTGGCGGCAACAGGGGCGATAGCGTCATCAACCCCGCGCTTGCGCGCTTCGGTCATTTCACTGTGCACCCATTGCATGAAGGCGTGGAAATGTCGGCGCTGTTTGGGGGCCGTGACGTGTTCGTAAAGCAGATCCATCAGCATGGATTTGCCGCGCCCCACACCGCCCCACATGTAAAGGCCCGGAACCGGCGGCGGTGCCTTGCGGAACAGCCCCTTTTTCACCGGTTCGGCCAGACCGGACCGGACCCGTTCAAGCTCCGCCAAGACCGCGATCTGGGCGGGGTCACTGGTTAACGTGCCGTCTTTGACGGCGGCTTCATATGCCTCTTGCACTGTCATCATGCTTGGATAGCGTGGGGGAACTGCGTTGGAAAGTCAGGATGAATTGATGACACCGCGACCTGCTACTATCGACGACGTCAATATGCTGGCGCGCGTCCATGTACAGGCCTGGCAAGAGGCCTATCCCGGTCTGCTGCCCGCAGCCGAGATTGCCGTGCGCACGTTTGAAAAACGTCAGTTCCTTTGGGCACGTGTTCTGTCAAAGGACCATGGCCGCGTGTGGCTGATCGAGGACAAGGGCTTTGCCCATATCGGCCCGCAGCGCGAGGTTCTGTGGCGGGGCCAGGGGTACCCTGAAGAGCTTTATGCGATGTACCTGATCCGCGATGGGTACGGTCTTGGGCGTCCCTTGCTGGAGGCCGCTTTTGGTCCGGGTGGCCGCCCTTTCACCGCCTGTGTGCTGGATGGAAACGCCCGCGCCTGCGCGTTTTACGAAAAATCCGGCGGGCAGTTGTTGATGACCCGCGAAGAGATGGTTGGTGCGTCGCCCGTGGTCGAGCGAGTCTATGGTTGGACGGGACGGCCATTTGCCAGCGGCAGGACCAACATGGTCTAAACATCATCCTTCCAAGCAGCACCGGTTTCCGACCCGCCCAGATTGCGCCTTAAGGTGGTGCGGTTGCCCAGACTGATCGGCTGGACATCCGCAAGTCTTTGCCAAATCAAGGATCCGGGATTGGCAGGGTCAGCGCGCAGTAGCTGCAGTTGCAATCGCTGTCGCAGGACATCTCACAGATCAGCACGCACAGGATGAATGTGGCTGGGCCTTCGGTCTCATCGTCGATCCCTGCGGCGGCAAGATCACGCATGGTCTGACGTTCCCACAGGCTGATCTGTCTGCGCTGATCACGCGTCAGCACCGCGAACACCGCCTCCCGCTTGCGTTCGAGCGACGCCAGGGACTCCCCTTGTACCGGCGCCACGGACCGGTCAAGCGCCGTGCGCTGTGATCGCGACAGCCGCATATCCTGAACAACCGTCTGCAATGACTGCTTGGCCGATTGCATGGTCTGTTCGGCGCGTGGGGTCATTTCATGGCGGATTTGCTGGGCTGACACCGGGGTGACCAGCAAGAATGCGCAAAGGGTCCAGCAAAGACCTGTCATATAGCGGCCAAAGTATTCTTGGGTAAATGCCTTTATCGATTGAAACATCATACTCTCCTAAAATGATTTCACGGGGTTCCCATTGGCCCGGTGAATGCCGCCCGGCCCCGCATCAAAATCTAGTCTTGTCTTCACTCTGAAGTTTTCACCGTCGGCACATGCGCACTGCAGTTTGCATGGCTGGACCGACCATAAAGGATCGAGCGGCCTCGCAGTGTGGAGTCTGCGTGGAGTTTTTGTGGATGCCGGTCCTGATTGACAATCCCGCAATTCCAGCGCGAACTGCCCGCATGGAACATCGCGCCCCCTTGATTACCCCGGTTCTGGTCGCCGGTTGCATCATTATCATGACCGGCTTTGCCATCCGCGCGTCGTTTGGTGTGTTCCAGATCCCGATTGCAGAGGAATTCGGCTGGCTGCGCAGCGATTTCAGCCTGGCGATTGCGATCCAGAACCTGGCCTGGGGGATCGGCCAGCCGATTTTCGGAGCGATTGCGGAAAAGATCGGGGACAGGAAGGCGATTATCATCGGGGCCGTCATGTATGCCGCTGGGCTGTTGTTGTCGGCCGGGGCCACAACGCCGCTTGCGCATAAGCTATACGAGGTTCTGGTCGGGTTCGGGATTGCGGGAACCGGATTTGGCGTGATTTTGGCCGTGGTGGGCCGGGCTGCATCGGATGAAAACAGGTCCATGGCGTTGGCCGTGGCCACCGCTGCCGGGTCTGCCGGGCAGGTGTTTGGTGCGCCCCTGGCGGAATATCTGCTGACCTTCATGACCTGGCAGATGACGTTTGTCGCCTTTGCCGGGCTGATCATGTCCACGTTGCTGGTCCTGCCAATGATGCGCAGCCCGGCGCAGGCCAGCAAAGCCGAGCTTGAGGAAAGCATGGGCACGATCCTGATCCGTGCCTTCAAGGATCCATCCTATACGCTGATTTTCCTTGGTTTCTTTTCCTGCGGTTATCAACTGGCGTTCATCACCGCCCATTTCCCCGCGCTGGTGACCGAAATGTGCGGGCCGATTGACCAGGGTGGCATTCTGGCTGGCATGGGTATTTCAACGACAAGTGCCTTGGGGGCCGTAGCGATTTCGCTGATCGGATTGGCCAATATCGGGGGCACTCTGGCGGCAGGCTGGGCGGGCAAACGGTATTCCAAGAAATATCTGTTGGCCGGCATCTATACCGCGCGGACAATTGTTGCGGCGGCGTTTATCCTAACGCCGATTACCCCCGGCACGGTGATCCTGTTTTCGGTTGCGATGGGCAGTCTCTGGCTGGCGACCGTCCCACTGACATCCGGTCTGGTCGCGCATCTTTACGGGCTGCGCTATATGGGCACGCTTTACGGCATCATCTTCTTTTCGCATCAGCTGGGGTCGTTTCTGGGGGTGTGGCTGGGTGGCGCGCTCTACGACATCTATGGCACCTATACCCATGTGTGGTGGGTTGGTGTCGGTGTCGGCGCGTTCAGCGCAATCGTGCATTTGCCGATCCGGGAGCGGCGGGTGACGCCACAGGTAGCCTGACGGCATAGCTCCGGTTTCTGTAAAATTTTCGGCAAAGTTTTGGAACATCGGATGGAACAATTAGGGCGGTCGGTGGCGTTATAAACAATCCATTTACCGTGATGGTTTCTATTGGCACGCACAGGTTGTAGAGGATCCGACGCGATGCCATTTCTTGAAAAGATCATGCTGTTTGTTGAACCCTTGGGTCTGGCGTTGCTGATGGTCTATGCCTACAGCTTTTTCAGCCGGTCGGCGCGATCTGAAAGAACTGTTAATATCGTGATGGGCGGCATTTTTGGGATCTGCGCCATCGCCGCCATGTCCACCCCGATTGAGATTGCGGATGGTGTCATTGTGGACATGCGCAATCTGTTTGTCGGGCTGGCTGCGGCATATTTCGGCCTGATCGGCGGTGCGATTGCCCTGCTCGCCGCCGGGGTGACCCGGGTCATGATTGGTGGCGACGGGATGTATCTGGGGTTGCTCGCCCTTATGATCGCTGCAGGCATGGGGCTGATCTGGGCGCGCTGGATACGTATCCGCATCAAGAACGACATGGTGGCCTATGTCGCGCTTGGCCTTGCGATTTCGGCGCATCTGGTCGCGGGATTATTCCTGTCGGCATCCGTTCGGCACGTGTTTTTTGGTGCCGTCGCACCAACACTGTTTATCGCTGATGTGCTCGGGGCATTCCTGCTCAGCACATTGATCGGCAGAGAGCGTGCCTTCATCACCGAACGAGACACGCTGCGGTCTGCTGCATCCACCGACTCGCTGACCGGGCTGATGAACCGCGACGCTGCGGTGAGCAACTATGGCAAGGTGCCGCGGGTGAAAGACCCGTCGCAAGGGGCGGCCATGTTGTGCATCGATGTCGATCACTTCAAGACGATCAACGACACCCACGGTCATTTGCGCGGCGACAAAGTGTTGGTGGAGATTTCGGCACGCATGTCGGCCTGCCTGCGCCCGGATGACATCTTTGCCCGGATGAGCGGTGATGAGTTCGTGATTGTCCTGAACCATCTGAGCGCGGAACAGGCCCATGCGGTCGCCAGCCGCTGCCAGGAATCAGTGGCCACCGAACCTGTGATGGCCGATGGTGTGGATATTGACGTGTCCGTCAGTGTCGGCTGCACCTGGGTGCCGGGTAAACCGGGGTTCAACGAATTGCGCTTTTCAGCGGATGAGGCGCTGTACCGCGCCAAGGAACACGGCCGCAACTGTCTGGCCTTTGAAAAGAAGCAGGGTCCGCTGACCAAGCCGCGGATCCGCACACAGGTCGCCGCGTAAGATGACGGCGGTGGCAGCCAACGCAGCGCACGCCCACCTATGGGCGACGCCCCGGTTTTGCGGGGAAGCCTGTATCACGATGTTCTATGAAGGGCCGAACAACGCTGAAGCGATGTGAGCGGTCAACCAATTTCTGATAACTATGACAAGTAAACCGCCCTAGTCCCGCAATGCGGTTTTCAGTGCGGTGATCAGTTGTTCATCATGGCTGTAAGGCAGTGCGTGTTCGGCCTCGTCCACGACTTCCTGTCGTGCTGCCCGGTTCCATTGCGCCAGCACCCCAAGAGCCGAAATGGGGATCACCTGATCCCGCTCTGCCCAGATCGCCACAACCGGCACATCCTCGCGCCCCAGCTTGCGGTGTTCGGCCTCGTGATTTTCGGCCAGCATACCTCGCCGGCTGGACAGGATCGCGGGCAGATAACCGCGACGGTGCAATTCCTGCCGCTGGGCCATCAGCACCTTTTGTACTGACGGGCGGCGGGTATTTTTGGGAATGGCATTCATGATCCGCCGCTTGGCGAACATCGCGTGCACCCAGTCCCCCAGGATTGGAGTTGTGCGGCAAAACCGGGCAAACCCGCTTTCCTTGGTCTGTACGCCGGCACTGGCTAGCAGGATCAGCCGCTTGACCTGATGCGTGTTTTCGGCGGCAAAGGCCGTGGCGATGGAGCCGCCCATTGAATAGCCGACCAAGGTCAGTTCCTCATCCGCGTTCTGATGCACCAGAAGATCGGTCAACTGCCGCAGGAAAAACGCCCGATCCTGCGCGCCGGACACCGCATCGGACAAACCGCGCCCATAGAGATCATACATCAGGACACGATAGCCCATCGTGGCCAAGCCTTCGGCCACTTCTTCCATCGCGACAGAGGGCGAGGCGAGCCCGTGGATCAACACAGCCACGGGACCGCGGACGGGACCCACCCAGCGATAATGGGTCACCCCCTGCGACAGTTGGGCAAAATCACCATCTGCCCCATGCCGTGCGGTTGCCCCCACAGCAGGCCGTAACCTTTCGATTACAAAGGGCAACGCTGCGACAACGACAACCGCTGCAATGATAACCACATACCAGATCAACTGTTTTTCCTTCCCGGGTCGCTCCCCTGTCTTCGCCAGGCGTCGAGTATGTACCGGCTGGTCATCAAATCAAGATGCGCGCCGCCACCGTTCTTGAACAGTGTGATGTCTGTGTCATTTTTCCGACGGAACCGATCCGGCTGATAATAGTCAGCGATCACATCATTTGCGGCAAACGCCCGTGATGCAATGGGGATTTTCAGCTCTCCGATATGGTCGATGGTCGTCTCGCGGCTATCGACAAAAACCTGCGCCTGTTGCAGGGCGGCATCGTCGACCTCGCGCATGTCGGGACGGTAGGCACCGATCAGGTCAATATGCTGGCCTGGCTGCAGCCATTCGCCCTTAATCAGCGGTTCGGTCGACATGGTGGCGGCCGTCACAATATCCGCCGCCTGCACGGCCGTTTCCAGATCGTCGGCCACAGCCACATCCGGATGAGTGTCGTGGAATGCCGCTGCCCCTTCGACGGACCGGTTCCAGATGGTGAAACGCGCCTCCGGGAACGCCGCGCTGTAAGCTGCGTGGAGCGAATGCCCGACGGTGCCAGCACCCACGATCAGGATGTTGCGGCTGTCAGGCCGGGCCAGACGGCGGGCGGCCAGCAGGCTGTCCCCCGCAGTTTTCCACTTGGTCACCAGATGAAAATCAAGGATCGCCTCGAGCGTGCCATCAACACCCGAAAACAGGTTCACCGCCCCTCCGATCGCTGGTTTACCCTGCGCCTTGTTGCCGGGAAAGATTGTTGCGCATTTCACCAAAAGCCCCATGCCCGCGATCCAGGCAGAGCGGTTGAGCAGAGTATTGTCGCCCTCATAAAGGAACACGTCCGCTACATCCGCCTTTGGCCCGACATGCCCGGCGGCCAGCGCATCGGTCAGAGCGATCCAGTCCAGATTGGCCTCGCCCTCAGCAAAGGGGATCATCACGGTCATTGTGCTGCCTCTTTCGTCAAAAGACCGGCATCGACAAGCCGGTTCGCCCAACCTCGCGGGCCATCGAACAGATGGGTTTGCCAACCGCGTTCCGCGGCCACGCTGATGTTTTCGATCCGGTCATCGGTGAAAAGAAGCGTTTGGGGGTCAAACCCGCAATCATCTTCAAGCATCTGATAGATCGCAACTTCCGGCTTCATCACCTTCAAATGACCCGAGATGTAGCGCCGGTCGAATTCAGTGAAGAACGGATAGTGGCGCGCCGCGATCTCAAATGTCTCGACCCCGAAATTCGACAGGGCAAAGACCGGGACATCTGCCTGCCGCAGTGTCCGCAATAGCCGAACCGAATGATCAATTGCCGGGCTGGCAATTTCGATCCAGCGGTCGTGCCACATCAGGATTTCGGCGCGCCAGTCCGGGTGCTGATCGGCAAGCGCATGGAAGACGATGTGAAAATCATCGCCCCGGTCCACACCTTCGTTGACGCCGGTCAGATCAACGGCGTGAAACAGCGCCTTGCGGCGGTCAGGCCCGATCACGCGGTCATAAAACCCTTCGGGCTGCCATTTGATCAGCACATTGCCGATATCGAAAACGACGGCATTGACTTGCTGCATGGGTGTCTCCTGCTCGGGCATCAGCTTAGCGGCGCAAAGGCCGCTGTAAACCGGGGGATTTTGTCTGCGCCCCGCGCCAGATGGTGAACAGGCCAGCCCCGAGGATCAGCGCCATGCCGATATAGTCGAGCGCCACAGGATATTCGTCAAAGAACAGCATCCCCCAGCCCACCGACGTGGGCAGGGCGAGATATTCAAACGGCGCGACAAAGGACGCCTCGGTCACCCGGTAGGCCTGACTGATCAGGTAGCCCCCGATGGCGATCCCGGTGCCGATGACCAGAAAGACGGGGTAGTCGGCGGGCAGCGGCCAGTCCCATGCCCGCAAGAGAAACGCCAGCGACGGGTCAGACTGATCCCCAAACCGACCGTCACCGACGGCCAGCCCCATGGCAAGGCAGACGATGATGAACATGATCTGGATATAGAACGCCATGGTCGCCGCACTTTCCGTGCCACCGATCCGGCGGGTGATCACGTGGATGCCAGCATAACAGAACGCCGCCGCCAATGGCAGCAGCGACGCCAGTTGAAAGGCGTCCGTGCCGGGGCGCATCATGATCAGAGCACCAACAAATCCGACGGCAATCGCAGCCCAGCGCCGGGAACCGACCGTTTCGCCCAGAAAGATCACCGAAAAGACGGTGATGACGAGCGGGCTGATGAAAAAGATCGCGACTGCATCGGCCAGTTCCATCGCCGCCAGCCCCAGAAAGAAGGTCATATTGGCGAAAACCACGCATAGCCCGCGCAGCATATGCATTTTCAGCCGCTTCGTGCGGGCGATGGCCCAGCCATCGGTCAGCGGGGCGATCAACACCATGATCAGGATCAGTCCGATAACCGACCGGATCAGCACGACCTGATGCAGGGCATAGCCGCCGCTAAGAAACTTGATCGCCACATCGTTGATGGAAAAGAAAATGACCGAAATCGCTGCGCATAACGCGCCGAGTTTCGCCGGGGATATGTTGGCCGTGCGGATCATATCGCCAGTGGTCGCAGCAAGGGCGACCGGTGTCCATGCTGTTTCGCACAGATTGCGGCGGATCAGGCGGGTCGCGCTGCCTGCCGCACCATCCGTTCCAGCGCATCAAGGAACCGCGCTCGGTCCGCTTTGCTGAACGGCTTGCCCCCACCTTGTCGGAACGGGTCGGCGGCGCGCATATCGGTCATCAGGTCACGGGTGGCCAGCACGTTGCCGATATTTTTCTCGGTCAGTGCCTCACCATTATGTTTCAGCACCAGCGCCCCGTTTTCGATACAGCGCGCGGCGAGGGGGATATCGCCGGTTATTACTACGTCACCGTTGGTCGCCCGGTCGGCAATCCACATGTCGGCCACGTCCGGGCCGTCGGGGACCACGACGGTTTCGACAAACGGGTTTTGTGAGGGCCGGATGCCCCCATTTGAGACGACGAACATCTTGAGTTTATGCCGGGTGCCGACCCGTTCGACCTCGGCCTTGACCGGGCAGGCATCGGCATCGACATAGATCATGTGCGCTCCTTCGGTGCGACGATCACTGATAAAGCGCCTCGGCGTGGAAGGCGACGTGATCTTCCATGAAGGTAGAGATGAAGAAATAGGAATGGTCATACCCGTCCTGCAGCCGGATATGCGCGTATTGGCGGCGGGTAGCGATGGCGGATGCCAGATGTTCGGTGCCCAGCAAATCGCCAAACTGGTCATCCGTGCCGGTGTCGATCAGCATCGGCCCGGCGAACCCGTTGTCGCGCATCAGCAGGGTGGCGTCATGGGGTTTCCAAGTCTCTTCGTCGGTCCCCAGATAAGCGGTGAACTGTTTGCGGCCCCAATCGCTGGCTGTCGGATGGCAGATGGGCGCCAAAGCAGACACAGACCGGAAACGTCCGGGCAGTGACATGGCCATGGTCAGCGCCCCGTGCCCGCCCATGGAATGCCCCATGATCGACTGGCTTTCCGTATCAAGTGCGAAGTTGTTGCCCAGCACCTCGGGCAATTCACTGGTGATATAGTCCCACATCTGGAAATGCTGTGCCCAAGGGTCCTGCGTCGCGTTAACATAGAACCCCGCCCCTTGGCCCAGGTCATAAGCGTCATCATCGGCCACGCCATCACCGCGCGGCGAGGTATCGGGAAAGACCAATGCGATGCCCTGTTCGGCGGCCCAGTTCTGCGCACCCGCCTTTGTCATCGCGTTTTCATGCGTACAGGTCAGCCCGGACAGAAACCACAGGACCGGCACAGGGCCATGCGCCGCCTCGGCGGGGAGGAACACAGCAAAGGTCATGTCGCATTTGCAGGTGGTCGAGGCGTGTTTGTAAACGCCTTGCGTGCCGCCAAAGCACCGGTTTTCAGAAATCGTTTCCATCTCAAATCCTACTCGTTTGCTGTCAGGCCTATCGCAGCTTCAGAAACTTGTCACCCAGGCAATGACCGCAGAAACCGTCAGCACGCTGGCGATGGTCGAAAACAGGATGGCGGCGGAGACGCGGGCGGGGGCAACCCCGTAATGCTGGGCGATGATATAGACGTTGCCTGCCACTGGCAGAGCCGCAGCGGCAATCATCACGCCCGCCGCATAGGGATCAATGTCAAAGACAAAAAGCGCCGCGATGGCGACCGCAGCCGGGTGCAGGACCAGTTTGCAGACCGAAAGCCAACCTGCAACGATCACCCGTTCGGCCGATTTGCTGGCAAGTGAAGCGCCAATGGCGAAGAGCGCGCCGGGTGTCGCCGCCCCGCCAAGGATGGTCAGGAATTCGTTGATAGGAGCCGGGATCGGGATGGCATTGGCCGATACGATCAGCCCCAGCACGATGGATACGATCATCGGGTTCTTGATCAGCCCGAGGGTAACGGTCACCAGAATTTTCGGTGACATCCGCCCGTCACGCGACCCGGTGATCAGGATGACAATCAGGCTGCCAAAGACGATCAGGTCCACCGCCAATACCAACATGATCGGCCCGACGGCCCTTTCGCCAAGAAGCAGCGCCAGCATCGGGATACCCAGAAACCCCACATTGCCGATGACAGCGCATTGCGCCTCGACCGCAGCCTCGGCGATGGGGCGTCCGCGCCACTTCGCAACAGCGGTAGCCAGCAGATAGACGGCGCCGGTCGCCGTCAGGTAGGCAAAGACAAAGGGCCAGTTCAGGATATCAGCCAGCGACAGGTTGGCCGAAAACCGGAACAGCATCGCCGACAGGGCAAAGTAAAAGACAAACTTGGTTAGATAGGCCGTCGCCTCTGGCGTGAAAAACCGGGTGCGCCCGGCCCCGTAACCCACCCCGATCAGCATGAAGAATGGCAGTGTCTTAAGAAAGATGTCCCACATCTAGTCGAACGTGCCTGTCGCCCGCCCCAGCAGCATAAAGGCGCGCGCGGTCCGCGTTTCGGCCAGTTCGAGCATGTCGGTATCAGTGGCGCGGTCTTCGAAGGTAACCAGCATCTGATCGAATTTGCGCAGGAAATGGTGAACCGTGTCCCGGAAAATCGCGTCTTCGCGCATCCGGCCAGTGGTCAGCGCGATGGCCGCCCGATCCCGGATCGCGCCCAGCGTTTCCATTGTCGGCCCCCGCTCACCCTTGGCAAAGCGCCGCCAAAGGCTGGCGCTGGCCGGATCAGGGCGCATGTCATCCATATAGATGCCGTCCTGCGACAAGAGCGTCAGCACATCCTGGCTGGCCTGCACCAGTTTGCGCGCGTTGCGATCGCGCAAGGCCCGGCGCAGGGCGGCAAACCCGTCACGGTCGTTTTCGTCGTCGGGGAAGTTCAATGCCCGGATCAGGTCGGGCCGTTCCAGCGGCGGGTCCATATCCTCGGCCGAGGTGCCAAGCGGCAGGTTTTGCTGGTCCGCAGGTTGTGGTGCGGGTTGTGGCACGATCATCCGCGACACCTCGCGCCGCGATGCGAAACGCGACATGGCGCTTTCGGTCTTTTTGGTCGCCTCGGCGATTTCGTCCAGCTTCTTTTCCATCACCGGTTCCGGTGCGGCCTTGGCCCGTTCGGCCAGATAGGTCTGGCGCATCCCGTCGATGGCGGATTGTACGCGAAACGATTCCTCGCGCATGATCCGGGCAGAGCGGGCGGCGGCGGCGGCCACCCAGATCATGGCCACAGGCATAAAAATCGCGATCAGCATCAGCACGAAACGCAGGCTGTCAAAGCTTTCGCCGGGTTCCCGCGCTGGCGGCAGCAGCCAGAAAAACAAGCCCACAGTGATCATCCAGCCCAGCGCCAGCCCCGCCGCGATCCGTTCCGTGCGGGTGATCCCGTCAGCAGGGTCTCTGGTGGGCGGTTGCGTCATGACACGCGCGCTTTCTAGATATAGCTGATCTTGAGGATCTCGTAACTGCGCGTGCCGCCGGGTGTCGTCACCTCGACGCTGTCGCCTTCATCCTTGCCGATCAGGGCGCGGGACAACGGCGATTTCATGTTCAGCTTGCCGTTTTCGATGTCAGCCTCGTATTCGCCGACGATCTGATAGGTCTTTTCCTCATCCGTGTCTTCATCGACCAATGCGACGGTCGCGCCGAATTTGATGGTGCCGGACAGTTTGGACACGTCGATGACATCGGCCAGCGAAATCACGCCTTCCAGTTCCTTCACACGCCCTTCGATGAATGACTGCTTTTCCTTGGCGGAATGATATTCCGCATTTTCAGACAGATCGCCGTGTTCGCGCGCCTCGGAAATCGCACGGATAATGGCCGGGCGCTCCACCGATTTCAGGTGCTTGAGTTCTGCATCCAGTTTGTCAAAACCGGCACGGGTCAGTGGTATCTTTTCCATATTGCCCCCAAGGCAAAATCTATCAATCGGACGTTCATAGCCTATGTGGGCGTATCAAAGTCAAGGCCCGGCCCGCGATTTGGTGTCGCGCCGGGGCATTTTGACGTTGTGTCTTGATTGCCCCTTAATCTGTCATCAGGTAACGCTTGCTGCGACTGAATAAAAGGGGTTCTACCCCCGCTTTGTAAAGGATGTGTCGATGGCCGAGATTGAACGCGAAGCAATGGAATATGACGTGGTCATCGTGGGCGCAGGCCCTGCTGGCCTGTCAGCGGCGATCCGCCTGAAACAACTGGATGCCGATCTGAATGTCGTGGTTCTTGAAAAAGGGTCCGAAGTCGGCGCGCATATCCTGTCGGGCGCGGTGCTGGACCCTATTGGTCTGAACAAGCTGATCCCGGATTGGAAGGAAAAAGGCGCACCGCTGAACGTGCCGGTCAAGGAAGACAATTTCTATATGCTAGGCGAGGCGGGCAAGCTGCGCATCCCGAATTTCGTTATGCCGCCACTGATGAACAATCACGGTAACTATATTGTTTCTATGGGAAATGTCTGCCGCTGGATGGCAGAGCAGGCCGAGGAAATGGGTGTCGAGATTTTCCCCGGCATGTCCTGTTCAGAGCTGGTCTATGGCGACAATGGCGAGGTCAAGGGCGTCGTTGCCGGTGAGTTTGGCAAGAACGCCGATGGTACCCCCGGCCCGTCCTACGAGCCGGGCATGGAACTGCACGGCAAGTATGTGTTCCTGGGTGAAGGCGTGCGCGGATCGCTGTCAAAGCAGGTGATTGCAAAGTACGAACTGGACGGAAAATCCGATGTTCAGAAATACGGTCTGGGCATGAAGGAAATCTGGGAGATCGATCCCGAGAAGCACAAAGAAGGCACCGTGACCCACACGATGGGCTGGCCTTTGGGTGGTAATGCCGGCGGCGGGTCGTTTATCTATCACCTTGAAAACAATCAGGTTTACGTGGGCTTTGTCGTCCATCTGAACTACAAGAATCCACATGTGTTCCCTTACATGGAATTCCAGCGCTTCAAGCATCACCCGATGGTGGCGGAACTGCTGAAAGGCGGCAAACGCGTTGCCTATGGCGCGCGTGCGATTTCCGAAGGCGGCTTCCAGTCGATGCCGCAGCTGGAGTTCCCGGGGGGCGCCTTGCTGGGCTGTTCTGCGGGCATGGTCAACGTGCCGCGCATCAAGGGTAATCATAATGCAATGCTGTCCGGCATTGCGGCAGCCGAGGCCGCAATTGAAGCGATCAACGAAGGCCGCAGTGGCGATCTGGTGGGCGGTTATGACGCTGCCGTGCGCAAGGGTGAGATTGGCGAGGACCTGAAAAAAGTACGCAATGTCAAACCCTTGTGGTCCAAGTATGGGCTTGTCGCCTCGCTGGGTATCGGCGGTATGGACATGTGGACCAACACGCTGGGCTTTTCGATCATCGGCACAATGGGCCATGGCAAAAATGACGCGGATGCGACCGAGGATGCCAGCAAGCACAAGAAAATCGACTACCCCAAGCCGGATGGCACGCTGTCCTTTGACCGGCTGACGAACGTGTCCTTCAGCTTTACCAATCACGAGGAAAGCCAGCCTGCACATCTGCAGCTGACCGATCCGTCCATTCCAGTCGACGTCAATCTGCCGAAATATGCAGGCCCGTCAGCACGTTACTGCCCGGCGGGGGTGTATGAATTCGTTGAGGAAGAAGGCAAGGACACGCGCTTTGTCATCAACTTCCAGAACTGCGTGCACTGCAAGACCTGCGATATCAAGGACCCGAGCCAGAACATCACCTGGACGGTCCCGCAGGGCGGCGACGGGCCGAATTACCCGAATATGTGATCCGCGATTTGGGGCCCGGCAGGGCCCCTTTTTGCATCGATCCACGCAACGTTCGGTGGGGTGCGCAACAGTGTCGATCCGCAAATTTACCGAATCATGGTTAATTTCCTGCTTTTGCGGGGTTTGGGCCGGTCGGCATCGCGTCGGCCTTGCGTCGGCAAAGCGTCGGACCCCAAAGCGGTTTTTGGCGGGATTAATGATGCGCGCGGTTTAAGTGTGAATGCCGTGTTAACGATTTGACCTAAACCCGGCCTTTGCCGCTGGTTTGCATGAGGGCCGGCAACGCTGGTTCAATTGCCGTTTGCCGTAAAAGGTGCGCCGTCACATCACCGGGTCCAAATTTGCAAGTTGAGCGACGACGAAGACAGGCCCCGTCGTTGCTCTGACCGGCTAGCGTTTTGCGATGAAGATGCCGGTTTCGGTGAGATCCAAGGTGCCGACACCATCATGTTCCATGATAACGGCGCCGATAATCTCATCCGCGGCGGCGCCGCCAGACACATATCCACCATAGCGGCTTGCGCCGGTGGTAGTACCGTCCAGGATTTCGCCACCTGTGGCATTGCCCGCAAATTGGCCGTTCCCATCAATCGCCGTTGGTTCCAGCGTGATATTTTCGAGGGTGAGAATGGTGTCAAGGCTATTGTCATCGGTGAAACGTAACTCACGATTGAGAATAGCGCCGTAGGTTTCGTTGGCCGCGAATTGAGCGACGACTACTGCCGTCCCATTCACAAAACGTACAACCTGATCGGTTTCGTTATTGCGAAGAAAGCCAGCGTAGTCGCCCTGAAAATTGATGTTACCGGTTTCTGGCATGACGACTTCGGCATAACGACCGACGACTGAACCGACATAGGCTTGTCCGGTCGGGTCCCGCCCGACCGCAACTATGGCGCTTGAGTCGTCAGTGCGGATGACAAACGCCAAAGATGAATCATCGGTCGTACTTAGGGATTCGATCTGTCCCTTATCGAAGCTTCGGTCGGACAGCAGTGTGATATCCCCGTTTTTGTTCGGGGTGATGACTATTCTCTCGCCCCTGTCCCTAAAGAAGGTTGTCGTGTTCAGCGACGTGCCATCGTCGTCAGGGTTGAAGGCGAAGGCAATATTATTGGGGTCAGTTGTCAGCGCGTCGCACGCTGAGAGTGAAACTGCCGCTAGTGCCGCGAGGGTGAAAGAGGTGAAGCGCATGAATTATCTCTGTGTTTTTGCGTATACGTCAGCTTCTGCTGTGTTCTAGACTAGCTGTCAATTCAGGAGAAAATCGGCTTGTTGATAGCGCCCTTTCATTGCTAGTTGTCGTATAATGGTCACACAAACCATTCAGACCAGATGCTTTCGGATACTCCGCGTTATCAAAGTGTATGCGGCGGTCCGGGCCGTCGGATGTTCCTCAGCAAAACAAGGCATCAACCCAAGCTTTGCGCCCGCGGACTCCGGGCAGGGAATGATCGGGCTTCTGCAAATTCTTGTACCGCTTAGCCGTTATTCATGGGTGATGCGGCCATCGTCGAACCGGGCGGTGACGACAAAATACGAAAACCACAGGATGTCATGAGAAGAAGATACCCCCAAGGGCAGAGAACGAGCCGGTCTTGCGCGCGCTCAATGATCTTCATGTCCTTTGGATATGACGGTTTTGTAACAAAGTGATGACAGAAAACCGAGTTTGGCTGGCTAGACTTTTTTGAAATCTTAACGAAATTCGCGCATCGTCGCCTTAATTACAGGCATCAACGTGCGGTTTTTGGCCCAATCGAAAAAATGCGACCACCGCAACAATTTGCCGCCCTGACAATGTCGCAATTGCATGCCAGCGTCCGTCACCATAGGCTGACATAAACCGAAAAAGGGTTCTTTGTGACTGTGCTTAAACGTTCAATTTCCGCCATTGCGCTGGCGTGCCTTCTTTCCCCCGCAACCCAAGTGATCGCCGACCCCGATGCAGGGGCGTATCTGGCTGGTCGACATGCCGGGGCCGCAAATGATTTTGCAGCTGGCGCGCGCTATTTCACCAAATCGCTGGCGTCGGATCCGGCGAACGGGTTTCTGCTGGAAAATGCGATGACGTCGTTCATCGCGCTCGGTCAGGTGGACCGTGCCATTCCCGTTGCCGAAGCGATTGTTGATACCGGTGCGCAAAGCCAGATTGCCAACCTGATCCTGAGCGCGCAGGCCGCCAAAACAGGTGAATGGGGTGAGATTTTTGCAGCCCTCGAGCAGGGGCGCGGTGTTGCCCCCTTGGTTGACGGCCTGTCCCAAGGCTGGGCGCATCTGGGCGAAGGCGACATGACCAAGGCGCTGGCCAGTTTCGATCAGGTGATCGAGACCGAAGGCATGACGGTTTATGGCCTGACCCATAAGGCCTATGCCCTTGCCTCTGTCGGGGATTTCGAAGGGGCCGAGGCCGTGTTTGCCGATGGCATCAGCAGCGGTACCTTGCGTTACAGCATCCGCAGTGCTGTTGCCCATGCCCAAGTGCTGAGCCAGCTGGGCCGCAATGACGATGCGATTGCCATTCTGGATGCTGTCTTTGGCGGCCGCATGGATGCCACGACTGCTGCCCTGCGTGCTGAACTGGCGTCCGGCACTTCTGTTCCCTTTGACGCCATCACAAGCCCGATGGAAGGGATCGCCGATATCTTTCAGGCTGTCGCCGGCGCGATCAAGGATGACGCGCCTGACGCCTATACCCTGCTTTATGTCCGGGCCGCGACCTATCTGAAGCCTTCCGATACCGATGCGGTGCTGATGACCGCCGAGCTTTTGGAAAGTCTGGGCCAGTTCGATCTGGCCAATGACACCTATGCGACCATCGGCCGTGATGATCCGGCCTTTCATGCCGCCGAAATTGGCCGCGCCGATGTTCTGAACGCCGCTGGCCGCGAAGAGGCCGCGATTGAAGTGCTTGAGGCGCTGGCCCGCAGCCATCCCGAATTGCCGCAGGTTCATGCCAGCAAGGGTGATACCCTGCGCCGCGCCCAGCGCTTTGCCGAGGCTGCCGCCGCCTATTCCCGTGCGCTGGAGTTTTATGACGAGGCGAACCCGGTCAAATGGTTTGTCCATTACACCCGGGGCATAGCCTATCATAAGGTGGACAACTGGACCCTGGCAGAGGCGGATTTCCGTGCCGCGTTGGAACTGCGCCCCGATCATCCGCAGGTGTTGAACTATCTGGGTTATTCGCTGGTCGAACGTGGTGAAAAGCTGGACGAAGCCCTCGCCATGATCGAAACCGCCGCTGCCGCCCGCCCCGATAGTGGGGCCATTATCGACAGTCTGGGCTGGGTCCTGTTCCAGTTGGGCCGCTATGACGAGGCCGTCGGCCATATGGAGCGTGCCGCATCCCTTTTGCCTGTTGATCCGGTGATCAACGACCATCTGGGCGATGTGTATTGGGCCGTGGGCCGCCATACCGAGGCCCATTTCCAATGGAACCGCGCCTTGTCCTTTGATCCCGAAGCTGAAGCTGCCGCCCGTATTCGCGACAAGCTGGACCGCGGTCTGGATCTGGTTTTGCGCGACGAAGGGCTGCAGCCCATTCGTGTCGCCAGTGGCAACGATTAAGCGGGATGCCCCTGCCAAGGTGAACCTCACCTTGCATGTGACCGGCCAGCGCGACGATGGCTATCACATGCTGGACAGTCTGGTGGTTTTTGCTGGCGTGGCCGATCAACTGGCGGCCAGTATTGCCCCCGATCTGCGTCTTTCGGTCAGTGGTCCGTTTTCGACGGGCGTTCCGACCGGCCCCGATAATCTGATGATCCGCGCCGCAGAGGCGCTGCGCCAGACGCGCGGTGTCACCAAGGGTGCCGCCCTGACGCTGGAAAAACACCTGCCCCATGCTGCGGGCATCGGCAGCGGGTCTTCTGATGCTGCCGCGACGCTGGCGATGCTGGCCGAATTGTGGGGCGTGCCCCCCTTGCCCGCGACCGCCGCCGAAGTCACTGCCCTTGGCGCAGATGTGCCGGTCTGCCTGCGCGCACCGGCCCCGACCCGGATGTCGGGGATTGGTGATGTGCTGTCCCCCGTCGCCCCCTTGCCCGACTGCGCGCTGGTGCTGGTCCGCCCGCCGGTTGAAGTGCCGACCGCAGATGTGTTCAAGGCGCTAGGGCAAAAGGATGGCGGGTCGATGGACCCGCTGCCACCGGGTCTGGATTTTGATGCCTTTGCTCGCTGGCTGACCGCCCAGCGCAATGATCTGCTGGCCCCCGCCTGCAAGATCGCCCCGTCCATCAAGGAGGCGATAGCCAAGCTGAAGGCCCTGCCGGCCGTTGCGGCAGCCGGTATGTCCGGGTCCGGCGCCACTTGCTATGGTCTGGTCAAGGACATGGCCAGCGCCCGCCAAGTTGCCCGCATCGTCCAAGTGTCAGAGATGAGCTGGTGGGTCGCCCCGGCTGAGGTGCTTTAGGCGGCAAATGGCTGAGCCGCCCCTGTACGGTGTCGGGGGCGACATGCAGCGCCACCGTTCGCGGGACAATCAACGGTTGTTTTGCCGGGGCGCATGCTCCAGAGTTTGACCGAATATATGCTTCTGCCTTTATTCACAAACATGAGGTCAATATGACGACTTTTGTTATCAAGACAGAAATCCTGTCATTCGATCCGCAGCCCGGCATGAAATCCACCCAGACGATTGACGTTGATTTTTCATCCAAGTCGGTCAAATCCTCGTATGTAACCGGCACGACAAAGATCGGATCGTGGGAGCTGAAATCCGTCCGTGATGCCTTTACCATCAAGAATATCGAATTCTCCGGCCAGTCTGTCACGTTCAAGACGGTTGGACAGACGGCCAGTGGCGTCGGCTTCATGCCCAATATTGATTATGAGATGGCGTTCAAGGTGAACGCGGATGGCAGCGGCACTGTGAAGGGTGCCCATGACGGCTATCCCGCCTATTCAATCAAGAAAGGTACGGAAGTCATTTATCAATACAAACACAAGTCCAAAGACCTGCAAAAACTGTTCGGGTCCAAGGACACAAAGTTTGGTCCTTGCGACTTTTGAAACTGACCGAAGCGGCGTCTGGTCAGGTTGGCAGTGTCAGCCCCGAGGTCAGCACAGCCGTCACCACAATGATCCCGCCAATCACGACCCATTCGCGCGAGATGGAGCGTGCCAGACTCTCGGCTGCTTCCCGGTTGCCGAGCCTGACCTGAGGCACGAAGCGCAGTTTGTTCATGGCGGCGAAAAACAACAGCACCGCGACCAGCGCCACCTTGATCACGATCGCCTGCCCATAGGCTGTTGTGGTCAGCGCCTCGACCGTTCCGACCAATGTGTAACCCATATACCCACCTGCCGCGATCAGGACCGGCACGGTCATCAGGGCGGTCTTGCCGAACTTGTCCCCCACCTCGGCCGCGCGCCACAGGTTGCCTTTGGTCAATGCCAATCGCCTGAGCGGGATCAGAACCCCGATCCAGAACGCAACACCGACAAGGTGGATCGCGAGGAGCACGCTGAGCCACCATGTGTCAAAGCGCGATATGTGTCCGACCTGGGTGAATGACCCGACTGCCACCAGCCCGCCAATGGCCGCCAGCGTGACAAACCCACCCGGCAGAACCAGCCCCAGGATCAGTATGCCAAGCCCCGCCAGCCGCAGCATCAGCGCCGTACCGGCTGCACTGCCCCAGAGCAGGCCAAGTATTTCGGGGTCGGTCATGCCGGATACATCCCCGGTCAGGGTTACCCCCCGCAGACAGAAGATCAGCACCGATGCCAGAAGTCCAAGGATGGCAAAGGACAGCGCGATCCGCCTGTAAGGCCCCAGATCAGGCCCGATCATATAGGCCGCAAATGCCGTGCCGCAGGAGGTCAGCACCCCAAGATAGAGCGCCGCCTTTGTGATGATCTCAATGATGCCCCATAGATCCGGCATGGGTCATTCCACGGTGAATGTGAATTCGCCCGTTTGCGCGTGCCCATCATCCCCCAGTCCGCGCCAGACAATCACATAAACACCTGCGCCCTGATCGGGAAAAGTCAGGCTGTAATCCGACACGAAACCGGTCTGCCCAGCCAGGTCGAGGTCAAAGGCCTCGCCATCATCATGGGTCGCTGTCACCCGGGTCAGCCGCATGCCCCCGCGAAAATTGAGCTGAAGTTCGGCAGGTGCGGCCGCGATGCTGGACTGGTCCACAGGGTCTGTGTTTTGCAGTGGCGAATGGGCCGTGGCGGCTGTGGCAATCATGCCGATCAGACCGGCAAGCAAGAGGTGTTTCATGTAATCCGTTCTACCACATAGTCTGCCAGATCGATCAACATGGTTTTTAGGGGGTGGTCGGAAATCCCCGATAGCGACTTTTTTGCCTTGTCTGCCCAGGCAATCGCGTCCTGTCGCGTACTTTCCATCGTGCCGTGTTTGGCCAGAAGGCTGATGGCATGATCAAGATCGCCATCTTCCTGCCGTCCTTTCTGGATGGTCCGCACCCAGAAGTCCCGTTCAGTCGCGTCCGCCTTGGCCACCGCCCGGATCACCGGCAGGGTCAGTTTGCGTTCGCGGAAATCATCGCCGACGTTTTTACCCGTGGCGGTGGTGCCGCCGTAATCAAGCAGGTCATCGACGATCTGAAACGCGATGCCCAGCGCATCACCATAATCATAAAGCGCCTGTTTGGTGGCCGCGTCCTGCCCGGCGATTTCGCCCCCGACTTCCATCGCGGCAGAGAAGAGTGCTGCGGTCTTGCCGCGCACAACCTTGATGTAAATCTCTTCCGTTGTTGCCAGATCGCTGGCGGCGGTCAGTTGCAGCACCTCGCCTTCGGCGATTGTGGCCGCCGCATTGGCGAGGATATCAAGCACCCGCATCGACCCGGTCTCGACCATCAACTGGAACGACCGGGCAAACAGATAATCGCCGACCAGCACGCTGGAGGTATTGTCCCAAAGCAGGTTGGCCGTCGGTCGCCCGCGCCGCTGTTTGCTTTCATCCACCACGTCGTCATGTAGCAGTGTGGCGGTGTGGATGAATTCGACCGTCGCAGCAAGATGGATGTGATAGGGCCCGTCATAGCCGCACATGCGCGCCGCAGCGAGGGTCAGCATCGGCCGCAGCCTTTTGCCACCGGCTTCGACCAGGTGGGCCGTAACCTCTGGAATACGGGGGGCGTGTTCGGATGACATACGGGCGCGGATCATGTCATTGACCGCGCTCAGGTCGTCGGACAGTGCCGCAGCCAGTTGTTCATGCGGTTTGGTGGCGGCGATATCGAGGCTCATTAACGGTTCCGTCATGTGGATAGACAAGGGCCGCGCCCCGTCTTAGGTCTGCTATATGAAAGAGCTTTTGCGCACCAACGACCCCACCGTCATCGCCTTTGCAACTGCCCTGCTGGACGCGGAAGGTATAGACTGGTTCACCTTCGACGTAAACATGAGCGTCTTGGAAGGCAGCATAGGCATAATGCCGCGTCGGCTGATGGTGATGGACCGCGATTTGTTCATGGCTGAGGCCGTGATGCGCGATGGTGAGATTGATCTGGGCCGTGACTGAGACGCTGACCTGCGACGACTTTTTGGGGGGCAAGCTGCGTGTCTGGCAGCCGCGCCGGGGGTATCGGGCGGGAGTTGATCCGGTGCTGTTGGCCGCATCGGTGCCTGCAAAGCCCGGACAGGGTGTACTGGAGTTGGGGTGCGGGGTTGGTGTGGCATCGCTGTGTCTGGCGGCACGCGTGCCGGGGCTGACGCTGACTGGAGTGGAAGTGCAGGCCGATTATGCGGCCCTCGCCCGGCGCAACGCGGCGGAGAATGGGGCCGCGTTTGACGTTGTCTCGGCGGATTTATGTGCTTTACCGGCTGATCTGCGCCAGAGGCGGTTTGACCATGTCATCATGAACCCGCCCTATTTTGACCGGGGCGCGGGCACCGCATCTGATGACGGGGGCCGCGATCTGGCGCTCGGGGGCGGCACCCCGCTGGCCGATTGGCTGGATGTTGGTGCGCGCCGGGTCGGGCCGAAAAGCTATCTGACGATCATTCAGCGGATCGAACGGCTGCCTGAGGTCTTGGCCGCGCTGTCCGGGCGGCTGGGGTCCATCGTGGTGCTGCCGATTGCGGGGCGCGAAGGACGCGCGCCGGAACTGTTTCTGTTGCGCGCCCGGCAGGAAGGGCGGGCTGCGTTCCGAATGACGTCCGCGCTGGTGATGCACGAAGGTGTCGTGCATCAGGGTGATCAGGAAAGCTATACCCCGCTGGTACGCGACATTTTGCGGAATGGTGCAGCGCTTCCTTTTGGTGATTAATGTTCTGGCAACCTTTCTGATCCAGCCTGTTATCATGTCGAATTGCTGCCTTGCAGCGTGACTCGGCGGTTTAGATATGGTGCAATAAACTTGTTAACCAACCCAGAGGAGGACGACCATGAGCTTGAGTTCGCATTTGCAGGAACTGAAGAAGAAGCACCAACACCTCTCGGAACATGTCGAAGCTCTTCAACGCAGTCCGGCTACTGACGATCTCGAGATTGCGAAGCTGAAGAAACAGAAGCTGCAGCTCAAGGAAGAAATCACGCGGCTGAGCGCTCACTAAAGCTGCGACATCCGGCGCTGGCGCACTCCGCCAGTGCCTAATCAGACAAATCGCTGGCCATGACAAGCCGACGACCGTTCTCGTATTTTCGAGAGGCCTTGATCTCATCCATCATCCAGTCGTGGAACGCTTTGATATGCGGGCGTGTTTCGTTGCCTTTTGGGCAAACGAAACGGAATTGCGCGTCGGCGACGATGCCCAGATCAAACGGAGCGACCAGGCGCCCTGTCTCCAATGCGCGGGTCGCCAGTGACACCCGTGCCAACACGACCCCTGCCCCGGTCATCGCGACATCAAGTGCATGATCGGCTTGTGAAAACCGGGGGCCATGGTCTGTGTCGATGTTGATCTCTGCGGCCTTGCACCACGCCGCCCAGTCGCAAGGCGGTTCTAGAAAGGCAATCGAGTCGTCATGGATCAGCGTGGCGCCTGCCAGATCGGCGGGCGTGGTGATGTCGCGCGCCAGTTCCGGGCTCATCATCGGTGTCATCCATTCCTGTATCAGCGGTTCGGCAAAGACATCGCCAGTCGTGCCAAGGCCGAACCGGATCGCCACATCAACCTCGTCCCGATCAAAATTGGCGATGCGCAGGCTGGCGTGAAAACGCAATTCGATTTCGGGATGCGCCTGTGCAAAATCGTAAAGTCGGGGTGCCAGCCATTTTGATGTAAAGGCCGGACCCGCCGTCACGGTCAGGACACTGCTATCATTCAATCGTTTTGCATTGCGCCAGGCCGCAGACAAGGTGCCAAAGGCGTCGGACGTGCCTGGGGCAAGAGTGCGCCCCGCCTCGGTCAGTTCCACGGCGCGGTTCAGGCGGCGAAAGACGGGCGTGCCCAAATCCGCCTCTAACGCCTTGATCTGGTAGGATAATGCGGCAGGCGTGACGTTCAATTCCTCCGCCGCCTTTGCGAATGACATGTGGCGCGACGCAGCTTCGAACGCGCGCAGGGCAGTGAGTGGTGGTAATCTTTCCTTCATAATTCAGTTTAATACAGCTTAACTGAACCTATAGGAAGTCTCGTTTGTCGCGGCGTGTTTCGAGGCGCATATTGGGTGCAGATCAAAAGACACCTCAAAAGGAATTGACCCATGTTCGAGACAACCCCAAACGCCCGCGTCCGCCACGGTTTTGAACGCGCCCATGAAGAACGCAGTGCGGTTCTGCGCCACGCCTGGCAGTGGCTGACACGCCGCGCCAAATAATTCGCTCCGGTTGGGTGCACACAGCCGAACGGAAAAGGGCCACGCCATAGCGGCGTGGCCCTTGCTGTTTTCCGGGATGCCCCGTCAGCTCATGTATTGGCCGCCATTGGCGGAAATGGTGGAGCCGGTGATGAACCCGGCGTCGTCAGACACAAGGAACGCCACGGTGCGTGCGATTTCCGATGCCTCGCCCAGACGCCCGACAGGGATCTGCGGCAGGATCACCTCGTTCATGACCTTTTCGGGGATCGTGCTCATCATTTCGGTATTGATGTAGCCGGGGGCAACGACGTTTACCGTGATCCCGGCGCGCGCGCCTTCCTGGGCCAGCGCCTTGGTAAAGCCGATATCACCAGCCTTGGTCGCGGCATAGTTCGCCTGGGCGAACTGCCCCTTTTGCCCGTTGATCGAGCTGATCGTGACGATCCGCCCGAATTTGCGTTCGCGCATCCCGCCCCAGACATTGTGGGTCATGTTGAAAACACCGTTCAGGTTGGTGTCGATACATTCATGCCACTGCTGCGGTGTCATTTTATGGAATGGCGCGTCGCGGGTGATGCCCGCGTTGTTGACGAGGATTTCGACCGGGCCCAGATCACTTTCGATCTGTTTGATACCCTCGGCGCAAGCCTCGTAATTGCCGACATCCCATTTATAGGTCTTGATGCCGGTTTCGGATGTGAAGGCCGCGGCCTTTTCATCGTTCCCGGCATAAGTGGCGGCCACGGTATAGCCTGCATCCTTGAGTGCGGTTGAAATTGCTGCGCCAATTCCGCGCGATCCTCCGGTGACGAGTGCGACACGGGACATATGATTCTCCTCCTTGGGTTAGTTGATCTGATGTTCTTGCAAAAACTGCCTGCCGTCCACCACGCCGCAGTCCCAGGTTTTCTGGATCTTGTCGGGGTCGGTAAAGTCGATCTTGTCGGCGGGGGTTTCGTTTTCTGGTGCGATATAGTGCCGGTTGGGATGATCGGGCAAATTGCGATAGTGCCGGGTCAGCAGCACAAGAGTGCGCCCGCGGTCAGGATCAGGCATCGGTGCCTGATCGGCCATGCCCCCGTCGATGACCGGCTTGCCATCCCAAAGCGGCATTTCGAAAATGGGGGGGATCGTCGCCGCAGCGCAGACCAGATCGGCTAGCCGCCCGTCGCGCGCTGCCGCGTTGGCATCGACCAGCGTGGATGTCACGCCGATCTTTTCGGCCCAGTTGAAATGCGGTGCGTTGATCAGGTGCAATTCAGCCTCGTAGGCAAGGGTTGCGGCAGTGGCGCTGAACGTGCTGTCGCCTGGCGGGTGCCCAAGCAGGATTTGGTAAGCTGGTCCATTGGCCACATCGGAGGCAACGTTGGTTGTTACCACCTCTTCGATGACGTCTCGATAGACCCGCTGGTGCAGTGTCAGCCCGTCGGTATCGTCCGGTTCGTTCCAGGGGATGTTGCTGTCTTGTGCCGCGAAAGCGGATTTCATTGTTTCAAGAACGCGAGGCCCGCAATGGGCGATGAAGCCGACCCCGGTCAGCGCACCACCACTGACCCCGGCGATCCTTGTGGGATCCAGGGCAAGTTTGCCCCGGACCACATCAAGAAATCCGCCCTGCCAGAAACAGCGCGTGCCGCCGCCCGAGAACACCAACTGATCATAGTGGTGTTGACCAGTGTTCATCAGGCGGCGTGCCTATCGCGGCTGATCGCCACGCTTACGGGCGTTCGACGCAAAGTGCGACACCCATGCCGCCGCCGATGCACAGCGTGGCCAGGCCTTTTTTGGCGTCGCGCCGTTTCATTTCGAACAGAAGCGTGTTCAGGACCCGGCAACCGGACGCCCCGATGGGGTGACCGATGGCGATGGCCCCGCCATTGACGTTCACGATGGAAGGGTCCCAGCCCATATCCTTGTTGACCGCGCAGGCTTGGGCCGCGAAGGCTTCGTTGGCTTCGACAAGGTCGAGGTCGTCAACGGACCAGCCTGCCTTTTCCAGCGCCTTGCGCGAGGCGTAGATCGGACCGACACCCATAACCGATGGGTCCAGCCCGGCGGTGGCGTAGGATGCGATGCGCGCCAGCGGTTCGATCCCCCGCTTTTCGGCATTGTCCGCCGACATCAGCAGCGTGGCTGCGGCCCCGTCATTCAGGCCAGAGGCGTTGGCGGCAGTGACCGACCCGTCCTTGGTGAAGGCCGGACGCAATTTTTGCATCGCTTCGATGGTGGCGCCGTGGCGGATATATTCATCCTGATCGACCACAATGTCGCCCTTGCGGGTCTTGACGGTGAAGGCAGCGATTTCATCGGCGAATTTGCCGGCTTTCTGGGCGGCTTCGGCCTTGTTCTGGGACGCAACGGCAAATTCATCCTGCATGTCGCGGGTGATCTGCCATTGGTCGGCCACGTTTTCGGCTGTTTGCCCCATGTGGTAGTTGTTGAACGCATCCCACAACCCGTCGCGGATCATGGTGTCGATATATTTCATGTCGCCCATTTTCTGACCGGCGCGCAAGGCGGCGGCGTGGGGGCTGAGTGTCATGCTTTCCTGACCGCCTGCAGCGACGATGTCGGCATCACCCAGTTGGATATGCTGGGCGCCAAGGGCGACAGCACGCAAGCCGGACCCGCAAACCTGATTGATGCCCCAGGCCGCCGCCTCTTTCGGTAGCCCTGCGTTGATATGGGCCTGACGGGCCGGGTTCTGGCCTTGTGCGGCTGTCAGCACCTGACCAAGGATTGTTTCGCTGACTTCGGATTTGTCGATGCCTGCCCGATCGACCACCTCTTCCAGCACGCGTGCGCCGAGGTCATGGGCGGGGGTATTGGCGAACGCCCCCATGAAGCTGCCGACGGCGGTGCGGGCGGCAGAAGCGATAACAACATTGGTCATGAATAGGTCCCTTCAGGTTTGTTCCCTTGGCAGGACGAGGCCGGACATACCCGTTGGGTTTGAGCAGGCCCCCCTGCCGCTCTCCACTTGTTTATTGGGTTGGCTGACCTAGGGCAATGTGATTCCCCCTATGCATTTGGTGCATGTCTGTCAGAGATCGAATTTGGGCACGCCGTAATGATAGCCCTGCAGGCAGTCGACGCCGAGGCTTTTGAGAAATGTCGCCTCAGCCTCGGATTCGACCCCGTCGGCGATGGCGAACATTTCGAACTGATGGGCGACGGTGATCAGCGCCTCGGTCAGGACCTGATTGTCGGGATCATTTTCGATATCCTTGATGAAGCTTTTGTCGATCTTGACCAGATCGAAAAAGAAATCCTTGAGATACCGAAACGCGGTCATCCCTGCCCCGAACCCGTCGAGTGCGAAAGCCACCCCCTTGGGCTGCATTTCGGCCATGAACCGGATCACGTTTTCATGCAGCATCATGGCGGAGGTTTCGCTGATTTCAAAGATCAGCCGGTCGCCCAGATTGGACCGGTCCAAGAGCCCATGATCGAGGATGCGCCGCCATTCCCCGTCGCCGATGGACCGCGCCGACAGATTGACCGACAGCCGGATGCCCGGATTCTGTTTCAGCTTTTTCAGCGCCAGATCAAGCGTGATGCAGTCAATCTGCCGCCCCATCCCGGTTTCTTCGACGGTGGGCATGAAATGCGCCGCTGGGATGATCCGGCCCGCGTCGTCCATTAGCCGCACCAGCCCCTCGTAAAAGGCGATGCGCGGCTGTGCGTCCGCCGTGACGATTGGGTGAAAGGCCAGTTTCGCCCGCCCGGCTGCCAGCGCGTCGCGCACGAGGCTCATCACATCCGCATCGCGGCTGGCCATTGCGTAATGCAACGGGTCCAAAAGGGCCTTTTCGTCGATTTCTGCGCGGCTGAGCGTGGCGTTCTGCATGATCGGATTCCATACTGTCTGCGCAACATGGCCCATGGCCTGCTAACAACTGATTAAGGACAGAGCATGGTGGAACGCTGCGGCTGGGCCGGGACCGAACAGATCTATGTCGATTACCACGACACTGAATGGGGCGTGCCGGAATATGACAGCCGCGCGCTGTGGGAAAAACTGATCCTTGATGGTTTTCAGGCGGGTCTCAGCTGGATCACGATCCTGAAGAAGCGCGAGAACTTTCGTGCTGCTTTTGCCGGTTTTGATCCACATGTGATTGCGGACTGGGGCGAGGATGATGTGCAGCGCCTGCTGGCCAATCCCGGCATCATCCGCCATCGCGGCAAAATCGAAGCGACCATTGGCAATGCGCGGGCGTGGCAGGAGATCGAGGCGCGGGACGGGTTTGACCGTATTTTGTGGAACTATGTGGACGGCGTGCCGCTCCGGACGAGCCTATCGGACCGCGCGCAAATGCCAACCCAATCGCCTTTGTCGGAACAGATATCAAAGGATCTGAAGAAAGCCGGGTTCAAATTTTGCGGCCCGACGATTGTTTATGCGTTCATGGAGGCGACGGGGTTGATCAACAATCACCTGACGACATGCTTTCGGCATGAACCGTGTGCGGCGCTGGCGCGTGACCCGGCATCTGTCTGGCCCTGATCCGGCCCTTATTTCAGCACTTCGTAAGAGGTGATGCGGCCCCGGAAATAAGGGGCGTAGACGCCGTCATTCACATAACCGACCTCGGCCATTTGCGGAACACGGCGCCCGCCGATCTCTTCATAATCGGAAAATACGCCACGCCATTGACGCAGAACCCTTTCGCCGGAAGAGACATCAGGCCGGTCGTCCGCCGTAACTTCGACCACGTCACCCGCGTCATCGAGGTGAAACCGCACCACGGCAGACCCCGGGGGTAGCGCCAGTTCCGCTTCAACTGTCTGCGCGTCGATCTGCCGCCAGAGGATGGAACCGTTCGAAACAATCGCGTCGGGCGCGAATGGCAGTTCTGCCAGATAACGCATCGCCTCGCCTATATCTGCATCTGGCCCGGTGAACTGCCCGACGCGGATCGATCCGAACAGCCGCACCTCCAGCAACCCTTCGCCGCCAGTAAAGCGATCCATCACGCGGACAGCCGGTACCGGCCAGCCCGCCCCATGGGCCACCCAGACGAATGCCGGTTCGGCGATGGCGATATGCTGGTGGGTTTGAGAGGTCGACCAGGTCTCGCCCTGTAGCACCTGGGCCTCTTGCGTCAGATGCACCGCGCGCGGCGGGTTCGCCTGACTAGCCAGCCCCCGCCCAGCGAAACGCCGCATGGCTTCAGGGATTTCGGCGGGGTCGCGCAGGTCGGCGGCAGGTGCCGTGCGGATGCTTTGTTCTTGCCGTGTGATCTCGGCCAGAAACCGCCCGGCAAGGAAAAACTGGGCAAGGACGGCGGCGAGCAACAGGATCAGGCAGACGAAAATCGCTGTCTTCATTGGATAACTCCCCAGAATACAAAGGCGATCTAGCATCTGTCAGCGGAGCGGGCATTGACCTATCGCAAGGAGCGGAAGGTGTCCGGCAGGGCGGTCAAAATGCCGATATTCGGGACGTTCCGCGCACGCGGTGTTTCACCACCGTTTCAGCGCATCTTCGTCTTCATCCTTGGCAGCGACCCAATCCGCCCCCTGATCGGTGATTTCTTTCTTCCAGAAGGGCGCACGTGATTTCAGGTAGTCCATCAGGAAATCGGCGGCGGCAAAGGCGGCTGCCCGGTGGGCTGCGGCGGTGGCGACCATCATGATTGGCTCGCCGGGTTTGAGCGGGCCATGGCGGTGTATGACCAGCGCATCGGCGAGGGTCCAGCGGGTCACAGCCTCTTCCACGATCTTGGTGATCGCGGATGTGGTCATGCCGGGGTAATGTTCGATCAGCATTTCCTGCAGCGTGCCATCCGTATCCCGGACCAGGCCTGTAAAGCTGACCACCGCACCGATATCCGTTCGCCCTTGCGCAAAGCCGTTCAGTTCCGCCCCGGCGTCAAACGGTTCTGACTGGACCCGGACCTGCATTCAGCCGCCTGTCATTGGGGGAAAGAACGCGACCTCGCGCACCCCGGCGAGCGGCGCATCGAAATCGGACAATTCCTGATCGAGCGCTACCCGCAACGCACTGATATCGGCAAAGGCGGCGGCATAGCGGTCTTCGCGGGTTTTCAGCTCTGCGATCAGGTCGTTGACCGTTGCGGCCTCGGTTTCCACCGTTTCCTGCGGTACGCCGATCCGTTCCCGGACCCATGCGAAATACATTACGTTCATCAGCCAACATCCTTCAGATAGGGGCGGGCCTTGCTGAAATAATCCCAGCCGGTCATCAAGGTAAGCAGCGCCGCGACCCACAGCAATGTGATCCCCCCCCACCAACTGACATCAAAACCGATGCTTTTCCAGCGCAGACCCAGTTCATCGGGGATCGATCCATCCAGAATGCCCATAATCATGATTGGGTCCATACCGATGGTCTGCTCAATCATGTAATGCTCAAACGCGCCTCTTGAAAACAGGACCGCGATAGCGACCATCTGGGCGGTGGTTTTCCATTTCGCCAGATTGGTCACCTTGAGCGTTCCTGCCGTATCCCCCAGAAATTCGCGCAGGCCAGACACAAATACCTCACGAAATATGATGACCGTCGCTGGCAGCAGGATCCACGGGTTCATGCCGGAAAAGCCGGTGATGACCACAAGTGCGATGATCACCATCGCCTTGTCGGCGATCGGATCCAGCATCGCCCCCAGTTTGCTTTCCTGTTTCCACAGCCGGGCCAGGTAGCCATCAAGGAAATCTGTCACCGCTGCCGACACAAAGAGCACCAGCGCAAACCAGTCCGCCCAGGGGCGGTTGAAGTACAAAAACATGATCACCACGCCGGGCGCCGCCAGAAGGCGGAGAATGGTGAGGATATTGGGCAGGTTCAGTTGCATGGGTCAGTGGTAGCGCGTGGGCTTGGTTGACGCCAGAGGGGGCGTGATATCAGCGCTTTGCATTTTGGTGGCATATGCGTGCCTGATCCATTGGCGGCGTAGTGCAGGATACCGCCGGGCAGCGCCCGCCCCAAAACGGAACCGGCGAAAAGATGCCTGCAAATCATGGGCTTGCGCCGTATCCCGCGCAGGTTTTGGACATGTCTCAACCCGACCTGCCCTTTGCCGCATAGTCCGACCAGCACCACAACCAAAAGAGGTCTGATATGCCACAAGGGTCTTTCCAGGATTTTCTGGACGCGATGCGCGCATTTGAAAGCGGTTGGGACCGCGACCGGTATGAAACGGGTCGGATCACCGATGCGCAGCTGACGCAATGGGCCGGCGGCCCGGTGCAGAGTTTCTATCCGCAGTACACATCCTGGGGCCAGTTGTCGGACAGCGAGTGGAAAGCAATGTCCTATACCTCGACCAATGCGCTGGGGTTTGTGGGCTATCAGTTTGGCGAGGCGTTGCTGATTGATCTGGGGTATTACGACGACGATGTCTTTTACGGTAGCGGTGCCGCTACCAACACCTGGGATGGCACCTGGACCGGCAAGAATGGCGTCGATTCACTGGCAGACTTCAAGACCGAGGTCGCGCAGGAGGTCGCCATTCGCGAGGCGTTTGGCTTCAACCTCAAGATCATCGAGGAAGGTCTGTCCTATCAGGGGGAAAGCCTGGAGGATTATATCGGCACAACCCGCACTTATCAGGATGGCGGGGCGACAGTGAATGTCACGCTGACCCTGACCGGTATCATGGCGGCCGCCCATCTGCGCGGCGCCTATGGCACGCTGAACCTGTTGCAGGCGGGCAATGTGTCCACCGATGAATATGGCACCACGATCCTGCGTTATATTTCTGATTTCGGCGGCTATGATGCCCCGTCCGTGGCCGAGGCCATCGCTTACTTCGAAAGCCGCATGACCGGTGACGAAGGTCTGGGCGTGCCAGACGGTGGCACCCCGGAGACTGGCGGCGACGACGGGGGTATGCCTGACGGCGGCGGCGATGCCGGGGGTGCCCCCGGCGGGGGCAGTGACAATGCGGCCATTACAGCGGCCAACGCGACCCACGTCATAGACTGGGCGTGGGGACGGACCGTTGTCGACCCGAGTTTTGATCCGGCGACCGATACGATCTTTATCGCCTGGATCGCGGCCGACTCGATTGACGTCACCCAGACCGCCCAAGGCGTCGTCTTTTCCGTCCCTTCAAACAACCAGTCACTGACCCTTGCGGGTGTGACGCTGGACGATCTGGACATGTCCCGGATCAGGGCGCTGGAGGACACGACCCGGGCAGAGCTGGCCAGCCTGATCTCGCATACTGGCGGCGACGTCCCGGGCGATGGCGGGCATGGCACCGGGGGCAATGCCGGCGGCGATGATGGCCATGGCGGCATGACCGGACAGATGACAATGATCACCCTGACATCGGGTGATCAGACAGTGGCCGGTTTCGACCCGTCCATGGATATGGTCCATATCGAGGGCGGCATGACCGCAGAGCGCCTGCAGATCTTTGAGGAAAGCGGCGATGCGCTTGGACTGACCACCCGCATTGTCGTGCTTGATGCGGCAGGCGGCGTTCAGTCAACCACCATCCTGCTGGATATCGGGCTTGATGATCTGAGCATGGCCAATTTCTCAATCGCGGAGCAATCGGCCCTGAATGAGGTGGTCGCGGCAATCAATGCCGTCGTCACCGATCCGGGCGGTTCAACCGATGGGTTCCCGGTCACTTATGACACCGACGGGTCCACCCCTGTTGCGACAACCGGGCAGACGGACCTTGGGGGCACCAAATTCCGGGCCGATATCAACGCTGACGATATCACCGGATTTGACCCCAACCGCGATGAGATTGATGTCGGGGGCACATCCGTCCATGGCTTGATCATCACCAAGACCCCGAATGGCGAACTGGTGCTGGACAGCCCGTGGTCGACCGCCATGCAGATTGTGCAGGGCGTGCAGATCACCGACCTGACCATGGCCAATTTCGGGATCGTGGGGAACGAACATCTGCGCCAGGATCTGGGCGGCGTGATGAGCTGGGAACTGGGCATCGGCCCGCGCGAGGCTGACACGGTCTATGTGCGCAGCCATGAATACGGCGTCAGCGAAGTGATCGACAATTTCGACCCCGGCACGATGAAGATCAGTTTCCTCTATTTCGGTACGCGCGAACGGCTGAGCGTGGAGGATACGAGCGCGGGCCTTGTTATTTCTTCCTTGCCGACCGGGCAGAGCATGACCTTGACCGGGGTAACAAAGGCCGACCTGATCCCCGGTCTGATCGAGTTTCACCATGATCAGGTTGTCGAGGATAATCTTGAGATACCCTTTGGCTATAGCGCCGAACAGGTCACGCTGGTGTCGCGCGCTGGGCTTTTGACGCCTGATGCCCCTGCCGGGGCAGGCACGGACGGGTTCCAGACCCGCACAGGTGATACGACAGGCGTTCCCGATGGTCAGCCCGATCCGGGTGACGGCGACGGCAACCCGGACACCGGCGGCAATCCTGACACGGGTGGCGGTCTGCAGGGTTACGAGACACTGTTGTTCGATGATACCACAGCGGACACGGCCGAAATAAGCTGGAACTGGGCCAAGAAAACCGCGATCAGTGGGTTCGATGTGAATGATGATGTGATCGACCTGAACGCGCTCGGCTCCGGTCAGGTCACCGCCCGCGAGGCCGATGGAAACCTGTATTTCGAGGTTCTGGGCAATGGCGGGAACAGCACCGCCCTGGCGGGCATTCAGGCCGAAGACCTCAGCATGTCGAACCTGACCGCACCGGGCTGGAACACCGTCCTGTCCAGCGACAGTGACCTGATGGTGCAGCTGACCAGCCTTGGCTTTGACATGATATAAGCCTGCACCCCTGCCGCTGCACCGGACTTGAAGCGGCAGGGGAATTCCGGGGCAACATCGCTAAACTTCGAACTACTTCATGTTTGTCGTTTACCTGTTCACAGGTCTTTTTTCCTACGGTCTGTCGCAAGCGTTGACAGTGTTTGGACAGTACATGGACCTCATTCCTTCGAAACTACGGCAATTCGTGGCGCATGTCGGCGTGATTCCGATCTTGTTTTTCCTGTCCGCCATCGTCACCTGGCCCATCCTGGCCGAGATGGAGCTATTCGAAAGGTTCTACTATTATAGCCGCGCGCATGAGGATTGGGACCTGGATGAGCTGGGAATGCTCGTCATCAACCTGTCGATCGCGTTGATTTTTTCAGCCATCTATCAAAGCAGGCGGCTGAAAAAACTGGTGCATGAACGCGAGTATCAGCGCAAGCGGGCCGAAAAGAACGCGCGCCATGACCCGCTGACCGGGTTGATGAACCGCCGGGCTTTTGAGACCAAGCTGGAGGTCGCGGGACAGCACCTGTCTGATGCCGATGAATGCTTTATCGCGATGGTCGATCTGGACAAGTTCAAACCGGTGAATGACCTTTATGGGCACGCAGCCGGTGACGCGACCCTGCGCGCCGCCGCACAACGGTTGCAGGCCGAGGTTGGTGAGGCTGGCGCGATCGCGCGGTTGGGCGGCGACGAATTTGCTGTCATCTTTGAACGCGGACTGGACGCGACACAGGTCGAACGTATCGCGCGCCGCCTGCTGCATACGATGACGCAACCCTTTGATCATGATGGCGCGCAGATCCATATTGGTTGCAGTATCGGCCTGATGAACTGGTCGGCTGACATCTCCGGAACTGAGGCATTGCGCCGGGCCGACAAATCGCTTTACGACGCCAAGACGCAGGGCCGTAACAGGTTTGCGTGGTATGATGCCGAACTGGATCGGCAGTCCCATGAACGCGCCGAAATACAGGCCGATCTGAAACTGGCCATCGCCAAAGACGAGATCGAGGCCTGGTTTCAACCGATCATTCAGATCGAGACCAAGACACTGATCGGGTTTGAGGTTCTTGCGCGCTGGACACACCATAAGCGCGGGCCGATTGAACCAAGTGTCTTCATCGAAATCGCTGAAGACAGCGGGCAGATTGGCGCGCTGGGATTGAGTGTGCTGCGTCAGGCCTGTCGTGCGGCCAGTAACTGGGACCCGTCACTCACCATTTCATTCAACGTCTCACCGCTGCAGTTTCATGACCCCAATCTGGTTGATCAGATCAAGGAAATCCTGACGCAATCAGATTTCGATGCGCATCGTTTGACCATTGAGGTGACGGAAAGCTCTATCATCAGCGATTTTGGCGTGGCACGGACAAAGCTTGATGCGCTCAAGGCACTGGGTGTCGCCGTCGCGCTGGATGATTTTGGCACCGGGTATTCCAGCCTCGCCAGTCTGCGCCAGTTGCCGTTTGACCGGATCAAGATCGACCGCAGCTTTGTCACCAATATCGCGGGTGAGCCGCAAAACCAGAAGATCGTGACCGGGATCATGTCACTGGCCAAGGGATTGGCCCTTGATGTGACCGCCGAAGGCATCGAAAGCCGGGAAGACCTTGATTATCTCGAAGGGTTGAGCTGCTCACTCGGTCAGGGTTTTTTGTTCGAACGGGCCGTACCCGCCAAACATGTGGCCTGGCTGGTTGACGAACAATGGAGCGACTGGGCAAAGGGACCGACAGAAATCACCGAAAAGGTGGCTGTACTGCAAAGCAAGGCGAGCTGATGATGGCCTGCCGTGCCCGGTCGCGCCGCCGCGTTTGGCGGCGCCCTTGAGATTTACAATACAGATTTTTCGCTGGTCTCGTTCTCGTCTCGGCTGCACCCGTCGTGAAAACAAATAAGCTGAATGATGTCTTTTGGGTTTAACCTTGGCTTACACCTTCCACTAATGGGCCGCGCGGCTTGTGCCGCAGATGAGGGAACAGATCACTGTCATGGTGTGACAGTCTGATGTCACAATCAAAGCTCAGCCGTTTTCGTGAAAGAAGTCATAGATTGTTTGCGCCATATTGGCCGATACGCCGTCAACCGCTTTCAGGTCGGCAAGGTTGGCGCGGGCCACGGCCTTGGCTGATCCGAAATGGGCCAGCAGGGCGCGTTTGCGGGTCGCACCGACGCCGGGGATATCGTCGAGTGGGGTAGCCCCGATCGCCTTGGATCGTTTCGCGCGGTGGGTGCCGATGGCAAAGCGGTGCACCTCGTCCCGCATCCGCTGGATGAAGTAAAGCACCGGATCATTGTGGCGCAGCGCCATGACGGGTTTAGCGGTGCGGTAAAACTCCTCTTTGCCCGCATCGCGATCCTCGCCCTTGGCGACGCCGACCATGGGGATATCGGCCACGCCGAGTTTGTTCATGATTTCCTGAACAGCGCTGACCTGCCCGGCCCCGCCGTCGATCAGCAAAAGGTCGGGCCAAGTGCCTTGGGTCCGTTCCGGGTCTTCTTTCAGAAGGCGCTGGAAACGGCGGGTCAGCACCTCTTTCATCATGCCGAAATCGTCACCTGGGGTCAGTTTCGTGTCCTTGATATTGAACTTGCGATACTGGTTTTTGTCGAACCCGTCAGGGCCGGCCACGATCATGGCCCCGACCGCATGAGCGCCCTGGATATGGGAGTTGTCGTAAACCTCGATCCGTTGCGGCACCTTGTCCATGTCGAATGCCTCTGCCACGCCTTTGAGCAATCTGGCCTGCGTGGCGGTTTCCGACATTTTGCGCGCCAGGCTTTCGCGGGCGTTGCGCAGGGCGGATTGGACCAGTTCCGCCTTTTCACCGCGTTGCGGGATGATGATGTCGACCTTGCGACCCGCCTTTTCACACAGCGCGTCCGCCATCAGATCATCATTGTCCAGGCCATGCGACAGGATCAGCATGCGCGGCGGTTCGCGGTTAGAGTAGAACTGACCAACGAACGCCTCCATCACTTCTGAAAGGTCTTCGTCCCCGCTGATGCGGGGGTAGTAATCGTGGTTGCCCCAGTTCTGATTGGCGCGGATGAAGAACACCTGAACGCAGGCCTGCCCCCCATCGGTATGCAGCGCGATCACGTCCGCCTCTGCCGTGGATTGCGGGTTGATGCCTTGGGCTGATTGGACCTGCGTCAGCGCCTTGATCCGGTCGCGCAGCGCGGCGGCGCGTTCAAATTCCATGTCGGCGCTGGCCGCCTGCATCTGCTTGGCGAGCGCCTCCTGAATGCCCTTGGTGCGGCCTTGCAGAAATTGTTCGGCATCACGGACAGAGGCCGCGTAATCCCGTTCCGAGATCAGCCCGCAGCACGGGCCCGAGCAACGTTTGATCTGGTATTGCAGGCAAGGGCGCGTGCGCGTTTCGAAGTCGCTGTCCGAGCAGTTGCGCAACAGGAACACACGCTGAAGTTGGTTCAGCGTTCGGTTGACCGCACCCGCCCCGGCAAAGGGGCCGTAGTAGTCACCTTTTTGCTTTTTCGCGCCCCGGTGTTTCTTGATCATCGGGAAAGCGTGATCCTTGGCCACGAGGATATTCGGGAAGGATTTATCGTCGCGCAACAGGACGTTATAGCGCGGCTTGAGCTGCTTGATCAGGTTCTGTTCCAAAAGCAGCGCCTCGGTTTCCGTCCGGGTCGTGAGGAACATCATCGATGCAGTTTCACGGATCATGCGGGTGATGCGCGGGGAATGCTGACCGGGGCGTGCGTAGCTGCTCACCCTCGCCTTTAGGTTGCGCGCCTTGCCCACATAAAGCACCCGGCTATCCGCATCCAGCATGCGATAGACGCCGGGCGATGCATCCAAGGTCCGCAGATACCCCTGAATGCAGTCATATCCTGTCACTGGTGTCTTGGTTGGCTGCTCGGTCATGCTCGGGTGTCTTGTGATTCTGTGCTTGCTGCAATGGTAATGCAGCGGGGACAAGAGGAAAGGCATCCACGGTTTCTGTGGATAACTCGGTGGGTTAAACCTTGGCAGGTGGAATTTTCTGTTGTTTTCGGCAGACTTCGTCGAAATGCCTAAAAAATAGGCAGTATTTCAAGTCGTTGATTTCATTATATATTTTTATTGATATATGCTTAACGCCTTGAAAAATAGGCGCTTTGTGACAGTTTCGTGAACGCGCGGGCGGGCCAGTGCGTAACTTTGCCGTTGCGTCATTCAACCCCAAGCACATCCGGCGTTTCCCAGGCCAAGTGCTGCCCCCCGTCAACCGCCAGCATTTGCCCGGTCACAGCAGGCGCATCAAGGAAATAACCCAGCGCCGCAGTGATGTCAGACGGGTTTGCCCCGCGCCGCAGGACGGTCGCGGCCCGCTGCCTGTCAAAGTGTTCCTTGCTTTGCCGATGCCCCTGCAATGTTGGCCCCGGACCGATCCCGTTGACCCGCACACGCGGGGCGAGTGCCTGCGCCGTCGTTCGCGTCATCGCCCAGAGCCCCATTTTGGCGATCGTATAGCTCATGAATTCCGGGGTCAGTTTGTGAATGCGCTGATCCAGCATGTTGATGACGAGCGCCTGGGCTGTTGGTTCACCCATCTCATCATCGAACGGATCGGGGGTTTGTGCGGCGAAATGCTGGGTCAGCACAAAGGGTGCGCGCAGGTTGGATTCCAGATGCCTGTCCCAGCTTTCGCGGGTCGCGTTTTGCACCGTGTCATGTTCAAAGATCGAGGCGTTGTTGATCAGACAGGTCAGCGGCCCGCCAAGCGCATCGACGGCCCGCCCGACAAGGGCTTGCGTCGCATCCTCATCCAGCAGATCGGCCTGCAACGCGGTCGCCTGCCGCCCCATCGCCTGCAGTTGGGTCACCGTTTCCTCGGCCCCCTGCCGGGACCCGGCATAATGCACGGCGATATCGTAGCCGCGTTGCCCGAGATAGAGCGCCATCGCCTGCCCCAGCCGCGCACCGGCACCGGTGACAAGCGCCTTCATGGCCGCCCCTTTTCACAGACGCAGGGCCCTTTGCCGATCTTGAACCGCTGGCATTTCGGGCATTTGGCCGAGGCCAGCCGGCTTTGCCCGGGGAACCGCCATTTGCCAAAGATGCCCAGCACCACCATGAAGGCCAGAAAGAAAAAGATCGCCTTGAGGATCATAGGCCGAACCGGGCGAAGGCGGCGCGATCTTCGATACTGCTGATCGTGTCATCCACGATCCGTGCGCCGAACCGGGACAGGATGGATTTCCTAGCGCCGTAGCGTTTGAATTTCACATTGTCACCAAAGCGTTGTTTCATCACCGGGGCCAGATGGCCGATATCGTCGACCAGCCCTTCGTCGATCCCTTTCTGGCCGATGAAAACCTCACCGGTGAACAGATCAGGATTGTCGGACAGCTTGGTGCCGCGCCGCGATTTGACGTAACCGATGAAGGTTTCGTGCAGGTCTTCCAGCCAGCCCTTGAGCTTTTTCACATCTGCCGGTTTTTGCGGCTGGAACGGGTCCAGCAGGGATTTGGACTTGCCCGCCGTGTGCACCCGCCGTTCGATCCCATAATTGGCAATCGCCTCATGCGCGCCAAAGCTGGAACTGATCACACCGATCGAGCCGGTCAGCGAGCACGCGTCGATAAAAATCTCGTCCGCAGCACAGGCCAACCAATAGCCGCCCGAGGCCGCGACATCTTCGACAAAGGCGAAAACTGGGATTTTCTTTTCGTCGGCCAGCCTGCGTATCCGCGAGGCGATCAGCGAGGATTGCACCGGCGACCCGCCAGGGCAGTTGATTTCCAGCGCCACAGCGGCGGGCTTGCCCTTGCTGAACGCCTTTTCGATGACAGGGGCGAGGCTGGGGTTATCCAGCCCGCGCGCGCTATTGCTGATCGCACCCTGCAGCCGGATCACCGCAACAAACGGATCGGATTTGGTAAAGGGGATATATTTCATAGACGGTTACTTAAACCTTCGCCTGCCACCTGCAAGTCACTCTCTGATCCGCCAACCAGTGCGGAAGATCCACCAGATCACGGCAAGGCAAATCCCGGTGAACAGGGCGATAGCCGCGAGCGACACGCCGATACTGACATCTGCCGTACCAAAGAACGCCCAGCGGAAGCCGCTGATAAGGTAAACGACAGGATTGAAGAGCGTTATGGTCTGCCACACGGGCGGCAGCATCGTGATGGAATAGAAAGATCCCCCCAGGAACACGAGCGGCGTGATGACCAGAAGCGGGATCAGCTGCAACTGTTCAAAGTTGCCCGCCCAGATGCCGATGATGAAACCCAGCAACGCGAAACTGATGCAGGTCAGCGTCAGGAAGGCCAGCATGGCGATGGGGTGGGCGATTTGCAGATCGACAAAGAAATAGGCCGTACCGAGGATGATCAGCCCGATGAACATGGCTTTGGTGGCTGCGGCGCCCACGTAACCCATTGTGATTTCGAGGAAATTTACCGGCGCTGAGAGCAGTTCGTAAATGGTACCGATAAACTTGGGAAAATAGATACCGAAGCTCGCGTTGGATGTGGCCTGCGTCATGACCGACAGCATGATCAGCCCCGGCACGATGAATGCACCGTAGCTGACCCCCTCAACCTCCTGAATCCGGCTGCCGATGGCCGCGCCGAAGACGACGAAGTAAAGCGATGTGGACAGGACGGGAGAGATCAGACTTTGCGTCAGCGTCCTGAAGAACCGTGCCATTTCAAAGACATAAATGGATTTGACGGCGGTGAGGTTCATGCCTGCTCCTTTACCAGCCCGACAAAGATATCTTCGAGAGAGCTTTGTTTGGTCTGGATATCTTTCATTTGCAGCCCGCTGGCCTGTAGGTCGTTCAGCAGGGTCGTGATGCCCGTGCGTTCGCCTGTCGTGTCGTAGCTGTAGGTCAGGTGCAGCCCGTCATCGGACCGTTCAAGCGCGTATGAATTCAAGGTGTTAGGGATTTCGCTGATCGCGTCGGACAGGGCGATTTGCAGCTGTTTCTGCCCCATCTGCGCCATCAGGTCGGCCTTGTCCTGCACCAGCAGGATTTCACCCTTGTTGATGACACCGACACGGTCGGCGATCGCCTCGGCCTCTTCGATATAGTGGGTGGTCAGGATGATGGTCACCCCGGACGCCTTGAGTCGTGCGACGACCTCCCACATGTCCTTGCGCAGTTCGACGTCGACACCGGCGGTGGGTTCATCGAGGAACAGGACGCGGGGTTCGTGAGACAGCGCCTTGGCGATCAGCACCCGCCGCTTCATACCGCCGGACAACATCATGATCTTGCTGTCTTTTTTATCGTCGAGCGATAGTTGTTTCAGGATGTCTTCAACATACGCATCATTGCGCGGTTTGCCGAACAGGCCGCGTGAGAACCGGACCGTGTTGAAGACCGTTTCGAATGGTTCGAGGTTAATCTCCTGCGGCACCAGACCAATCAGATCGCGGGCGGCGCGGAACGATGTCTGCGTGTCGTGCCCGCCGACCATGATGCTGCCGGATGTGGGCACGGTGATCCCGCAAATCGTTGAAATCAGGGTGGTTTTCCCCGCACCATTGGGGCCGAGCAAGGCGAGGATCTCGCCCTCTTCGATGTCAAGACTGACGCCTTTGAGGGCCTCGAAGCCCCCGGCATAGGCCTTGCGCAGGTTCTGGACGGTAACGATGGACGGCATGAGGCAACCTTTGGGTGGGTCTGACGAACCTAATCCGGGTTGCGGGGGAGGGAAAGGTCTTAACGTGGCGAACCCTGTTTTGGAGCCGCGCAACACCCCGGCTTTGCCGCGATCCACGACTCATGTGTTAACGCTGGTGTTTTGTCCGTTTTGGCCGGTCGGCATCGCGTCGGCAAAACGTCGGACTTGCGTCGGACCCTTTGGCGGCGTTTTGCGGGGTTAATGGTCCGCGCGGTGTGTCGCGTTAACGATTTGGGTGGGGGTGGAAGCCTACGCTACAGCGTGCAGACGATCATATCGCAAGTCAAAAGACGCTAGCGGTCAGGCCATCAACTGACGCATTACATGCAGGCAGGCGCGGGTAGGGAAGGTCCAGAAGGAGCCCATTTTTTCTGATGCTGCACTGTGCACCAATGTCTGTATTGAAACGATGCCGGGTCTACACAGGACGTCGATCAACTTCAATATGACCAAGCGTTGGACCGTATATCACGTAAGATTGCATATGCGATCCAGATAACGCCGACGCTTGCGACAATCTCGGCGACGGTCATCACCACGGCTGGTAAGGCAATCGCTGCCAAGGTCGGAAGTGTACCAGCCGCCCAAAGCAGCAATGCTGGTTTCGGGAGCATTCCGCTGCGGAAGAGTGTCGTTGCAAAGAGCAGGACGCCCACAACGTAGAGGATGACAGAAGCAAAAATTGCGAGTCCCGTGGTCCCCGCGATGAGCGTAGCGAGTGTGTCCGCCTCAAGTGACGGAAACACGAAGGCATCGGCGAACAGGAAGCCTGCAATACCCAGGAAGCCAAATGTCGCCAACAGAAAGCCCGACAGGTTTGCAACGCCGGTTTTTTGATGAGCAAAAACATAAAGCGCCTGTAGTCCCAGCACGCCTAAACACACACCGACAAAGTTCATCAGCTGGGTAGCTGCGTCGGGCATGAAATCAGCGAATATGTTCAGTACGCCGGAAACTGCGAATGCAGCGGCTCCGACTGCTACGAAGGAATTGAGTCGCATTGGAAACCCTCATATAATGGCATCTGATATAATATCAAATGATATGATAATGACAACACATAATCCACCTTCGACCGACGACGACAGGCTTTCAACACTTCCGCTGGGCCTATTGCTTGGCCGCATCAGCGGGGTATTTCGGGCGCGACTGCTTGAAGCCTGTCAGGACATTGACAGTGACGTGCGTCTCATTGGCTTGGCTTTGGCGATTAAGGGCAACCCAGGATTCACCCAAGCAGATCACGCCCGATTTCTCGGCATTGATCTGAACACGGCAAGCCGATTGGTCAACCGAGCAGAAGAACTTCGGATGTTGCGCAGGGCACAGTCGGCATTGGACCGGCGCGCGTTTACTTTGGAACTGACCGCTGCGGGCGAAATGCTGGCGACACGGGGGGCCGAAGCAATTGACCGCCTGGAAAGGGATTTAGAGGAAGCTGTAGGTGAAAGCGAATTCGACGCATTCAGAAGAACCGCAGAGCAAATCCTCCGCTATTTCGGATGAGCAAACCCATTTTCCCGTTTCGGCGTAGTCACCAATCGCAGTACGGTCGCTTGGCTTTTATGAAAGGAGCCATTGGCGAGATGGACGTGAATGCCCCCTAAATACGCTAGCCAGACCTCCTGGCCAGAGATGCCCGACCCCGGCGTCAACACTCCATCTTTCTGACAGCTTTTCGGATTTTGCGCGTTGCCGCTGTTAGGGCGAGGACGCGCCGTAGTCTGCAGGCCCCGGTTTCATCATCTGCGCCACATCAAGCATCCGGCACGAAAACCCCCATTCATTGTCGTACCAGCCGAAGATGCGCACCAGCCCGCCTGCGGTCACCCGCGTTTCGGGGAGTGAAACGATCAGGCTTTCGGGACGCGCCCGCAGGTCGGATGACACCAGCGGTTTGTCGGTGTGCCCGATGATGCCGGATTGCTGGCGAATGACGTCATGCACGTCGGCAAGGCTTGCTTTGGTCTTGAGTGTCACGGTCAGGTCGATGGCAGAGACGGACGCGGTGGGAACCCGGACCGCCGCAGCCTCGATCCGGCCGGCAAGGTCGGGTAGCACCTGATTGAGCAGGTTTTGCGCGGATGTGGTTGTCGGCACCATGGATAGCCCCGCCGCCCGGCTGCGCAGCATATCCCCGCGCGGGGCGTCGATGGTGGGCTGACTGCCGGTGTAGCAGTGGATGGTCGTCATCCAGCCGGTTTGCAGCCCCCATGTGTTGTCGAGCAACCTGACCATGGGCGCGAGCGCGTTGGTTGTGCAGGAGGCGTTCGAGACGATGGACTGATCGCCCAGCAAGCCTTCATTGGCCCCCAGCACCATTGTCAGGTCAGCAGCCTCCGACGGGCCGGATATGAGGATGCGCCCCGCCCCGGCCTGCAACCCCCGTTCGGCGATGTCCCGACTATTGGCCTTGCCAGTGCACTCAAACATCACATCGATATGACCAAGGTCCAGCTTGCTGACATCCGAAGTGCGGTGAAGTGGAATTGACCTATGGTCAACCATAAGGCGACTTTCCGCCCATTCGACCGTTCCGGGGTAGGGTCCGAACACACTGTCATAGGCAAACAGATGCGCGCAGAGGTCCGGTGACGCAATGTCATTGATCCCGACGATCTGCAGGTCCGGCGCCCATCCGGACGCCCAGGCCCGCAGCACCGTACGCCCGATCCTACCGAAACCATTGATAAAAATCCGTGTCATGGCAGATCCCTACACCGTTGCAGGGATGCTGCATCTTTGTTGCGACCGCTACAAGGAGGGTTTCGCAAAATGCTGCAATGCCGCTATACCCACAAATGTAAAGGATTCGTTAATGTGACCTTCCACGGGAGTATCGAGGGAATCGGGCGCGAATCTGTGTGGGACAAGAATGCTTAATCCATGAAACCTGGCAGAATGCCAATTTTTTTGTGCTGTCGCTGATATATTCATCGACCGGTCGCCCGTAAGGGCAAATTGACTGCGAAAGCGCACCTATACAGTGATTATAGGCGAAAAATCGCCAACCACTGTTTCATGATTAGGTGATAATGTGTCTTAAAGCCCGTCATTGCGGGCCATGAAACAACAAGTTGGCGTCACTTTTTAGCCCAATTTGAATGAGACTAGAAACTAAGGGCTAGCGGAATTCCGTCTGGCCGCCGAGTTTGAAAGCTGGATGTGAAATGGGTACGCCGCAAGTGAAAGATAATGCAGACGAAAAGGACAATTTCGTCGATGAGCTGAAGCCGGGCACCAAGTTGATGCACGGTCAGTATACAATCGACCGTTTTCTGAACGCGGGCGGCTTTGGCATTACCTATCTTGCCAAGGACAGTCTCGACCGCAAAGTTGTCATTAAAGAGTGTTTCCCCGGCGCGTTTTGCCGTCGCAGCCGTTATGTCGTGCAGGCTCGTTCGCGCGCCCACCAGAACGAGCTGAAATCCATTGTCCGCCTGTTCGTGCAGGAGGCCCGCAGTCTGGCCAAGCTGGACCACCCCAATATTGTGGGTGTCCACCAGGTCTTTGAAGACAACGAAACCGCCTATATGGCCCTTGATTTCGTTGAGGGTCGCGATCTGCTGGATACGATCGAGGATCCAAATCACGGCCTGACCCCGCCCCAGATCAAGAATATCCTCAAAGAGGTTCTGGGCGCTGTCGGCTTTATCCACGATCAGGGTATCCTGCACCGTGATATTTCGCCCGACAATATCCTGATCAACGAACAGTTCCATCCGGTCCTGATCGACTTTGGTGCCGCCCGTGAAGAGGCCACCAAGCAAAGCCGCGTGTTGTCCGCCCTGCGTGTGGTCAAGGACGGCTATTCCCCGCAGGAATTCTATATTGCCGGATCCGAGCAGAGCCCGAGTTCTGACCTTTATGCACTGGCCGCATCCTTTCACCATCTGATTGCCAAGGATGTCCCCCCGAACTCACAGGCCCGTCTAGCCGCGATTGCGTCGGGCGATTCGGACCCCTACGAGCCGCTGATCGGTCGTTTCCCGGAGTATGACAGCGATTTCCTCGCTGCGATCGACAAGGCGCTGGCCGTTCTGCCCAAGGATCGTCTGCAGTCCGCACAGGACTGGATCAACATGATGGACGGGGTTGAGGGCAATGTGACCTCACTCAACGTTGTCAAGCCCGCTGCCGGTGGTGCGGCGGTCGATGCCAATGGTCAGCCTGCAACAAAATCCAAGATGCCCCTGCTGCTGGGTTCGGCTGCCGTTGTGGCCCTGCTGGTTGGCGTTGGTGCCTTTATGATGACCGGCAGCGAAGAGCCTGCTGCGGCCGTTGCCACGACGCCTGAGGCGCCCGTGACAGAAGCCCCAGCCACCGAGGCCCCTGCACCTGTCGAAACTGCGGCGGTGGAGCCGCCTGCTGTTGAGGCCCCTGTCGAAGCCGCCCCTGAGCCGGTTGCGGTCGCACCTGTGATTGAAGAGCCTGCACCGGTTGAGCCCGCCCCAGTGGAAGAGGTCGCCCCCGCATTGCCCGGACCGGTGATCGTCGACGCGACAGAGCCGTCATCCGCGCAGGAGCCTGGTCCACGCCCTGTTATTGTGACAGGTCCAGAAGAGGCCATCGAGCAGCCTGTGCCGACAATTCGCCCTGCTGCCCGCCCCGAAAACCTTGAAATCGCTGCCGTTCCGGAAATCGTGGCACCTGCCCCGCTGCCCGAGCCGGTTGACACCCCGCGTCCGGTCACAACTGAACCTGCAGCGAACGCGGAACTGCCCAATCAGCCAGCGAACCGCCCGATTGCCGATGCATCAACCCCCGAAGTTGCCCTGCCAGCCATCCCTGATGCGGTTGCCGCCATTGGATCCGGTCTGGTTGTTGACGAAATCGCAGCTGTTGTGCCCGGAAATGAGCTGACACCGTCGGAAGTGACCACAAACTGGTCCGTGCAACTCCCGTTCGAGGCGGATCCCCTGTCGCCGAACCGGGTTGGCCAGGTGGCGTTCATTTCGCCGATCTGGGTGCGCGAAGGTCTGGTCATCACCACAGTGAACGGCACCCCGGTTGATACCATCAACGATATTCCACGTGTTCTGCGCGGCACCACTGCGCCGGGCGATGCGGATCAGATCGAAGTTGTCTTTGGCACGTTGGACCCTGCGTCGGGCGTAACCGAAGGTCAAAGCTGGGTGGTTCCTGTTGTGCAGGAGACCGCGCTGGCGAATGGCTTGCGTTTTGAGACGGTGTTCAATGGCACCGATTGGCGCACGTCTGTCACCGAAGTTCCTGAGGGTCTTGCTGGAGGTCTTCAGGTTGGTGATGTTCTTCTGTCGAGCATCACCACTTCAGAAAACATCACTGGCCGCGACACGATTGCCGAGATTTTCGAGCGCGAGTTGAGTGATGGCTCGGGGCAGTTTGCCTTTGAGGTCCAGCGCGGGGATGGCCGTTGGGTAGCTCCGCTTAGCTATGATAGCGGCGAGTAGTGCAACCAATCCTCGTCTGTGACGTAAATGGAAGGTAGGTAAAATGAAATTTCTTCGCTCTATTTTTGGCAAGAAGCGTACAAATGAAGATGCTGGTCGTGCGTCCGGATCTCTGGAACAGTCGTATCGCGACACCATCGGATCCATCGTGGATGAGAACCAGGCGCTGCAGCCCGGCCAGAACGGCGACGTGGCGGTCACGGATATCCTGACCAATATCAACAGCAAGGTGAACCACGGCGACGGTGCCGAAGCGGCCCCTGCGGTGAATATCTGGGATATGGATGACAATGCCGGTTCGACCGAGCTACCTGCGACTGCGCCATCGGCGCGCAGCACTTCTGCGGCTGCCGCCGCCTCTGCCGCGGCGTCCCGGTCACCTGCCCGCGCCCGCCGGACCAAGACACGCCTGATCGGTTTTGACAAATCTGACGGTGATGTCGTTGATATCTTCAATGATGCACCCGCGATCCCGTCTGCGCCTCCCGCACGGCGCACCAAATTCCCGGTTGGCTGGATCGTGGTCGCCGAAGGCCCCGGCCGCGGCGAAAGCTTTTCCCTGTTCGCCGGCATGTCCCAGATCGGACGTGGTGAGGATCAGGCGGTGCAGCTCGATTTTGGTGACAATTCCATTTCGCGCACGAACCATGCGGCGATCGTCTATGACCCCGAAACAGCGGAATTCACGCTGGGTCATGGCGGCAAGTCCAATATCGTGCGCCTGAACAACAAGCCGCTGATCAGCAATGAGACGCTGAAAACCGGTGATGTGATGCGTATCGGTGAGACGGTTCTGCGTTTCGTAGCCCTCTGCAATGAAGATTTCAGCTGGACTGACGATGACGCCGACGGGGAGGATGAAGATGTGGCGATCGCCTGAACCTCGTTTTGACGTCGCTTCGGCGATTTGTCAGGGCGGACGTGACTATCAAGAAGACGCGATTGTCACTGACTTTCCCTTTGGGATGGACAGTGGTGTTGTGGTCCTTGCTGACGGCATGGGTGGCCATGCCGCCGGTGACGTGGCCAGTAAGATCGTGGTCACCGAAGTCTATAGCGAGCTGAAGTTTCAAAGCGCAAACTTTGCTGATTTTGAAACCGAGATCCCCCATTACCTGACCTCTGCCGCGGTCAACGCAAACAACTGCGTCCGCGAGCATGTGATGGAACACCCCGAAACCCGGGGCATGGGTGCCACGCTGGTGTCACTGGTGCTGGTTGAAAACCGCATGTTCTGGATGTCTATCGGTGACAGCCCCCTGTATCACTATCGTGCAGGCAAGATGCAGCAGTTGAATGAGGACCATTCGATGGCCCCTCAGATCGATTTCATGGTGAAGTCGGGCTTGCTGGACCCTGAGGCAGGCAAGAACCACCCTGATCGCAACTGTCTGACCTCTGTGATCCTGGGTGATCGCGTGGCGAAGTCCGATTGCCCCAAGACCCCGTTCGAATTGCAGGTCGGCGATATTGTCGTCGTCTCCTCTGACGGGTTGCAATATCTGGAAGACGACAAGATCCAGAAAATCCTGCACCGCTATCGCCGCCGCAAGAGCGCCGAAATCTGCGGGTATTTGCTGGAGGCGATTGAGGCCCTGGCAGACCCCGATCAGGACAACTGTTCCTTCTCGGTCATCAAGCTGAACCACAACAAGCCGGTAATCCGCGCTATCCGCGCCAAGCCGATCGGCCATGTGGAAACCCATGCCGCCACTGTCACCCGCGTGGTGCAGATGGATGATGATGCACCTGGGGCCGATGGCATCCCTGCCGGAAAGCCCAAGGAAAAGATCAGCGGTGATCTGCAGCTTCCGCCGGTCATCAAGGAAGTCAAACCGGTCAAACCGGTTGACCCGAAGGCTGATGCCAACAAGACCGACGACACAACAGACACACCAGATCAGGAGGTTGATGCGGCTGCGCCGCCGGCTAAGATAGCCGCCGGAGGTAAGTAATGTCGAATCGATCTCTGGGCGCGCGCGTCCAAGAACAACTGACGCAGGCAGTAGAGTCACATCTGCTGCCTTCGTCCGTACAGGAGAAGGCAGAACATCTGCTGAGCCGCCTGCAGAAACCGGTGCGTATCGCCCTGTTGGGCCGCCCCGGATCAGGCAAGTCGACATTGCTGAACCTGTTGGTGGGCGCCATCGTCCTGCCGTCTGACACTCCCTTTCCGACCCTGCAGTTAAGCTATGGCGAGACCCCGCAATCGGTCGTCACGCTTGCGGACGGCAGTAAGCAGACCGTTGACCATGCCGACGGCGACAAGATCGCCGCCATGTCCCCCGCCTTTGTCGAAATGCAGATGCCACTGGCCGCCCTGACCAAGATCAGCCTGCTTGAGGTGGTGACACCCGACGATCCGACCGCCCTGCAACGCGCCAGCCAATGGGCCAGCAAACGTTGCGAGGTCGCGATCTGGTGCACCCAGTCATTCAGCAAGATCGAACAGTCCCTTTGGTCAGAGATGCCTGACATCATCAAGGATCACGGGTTTCTGATGTTGACCAAGGCGGATTTCCTGCGCGCCAACAACATGCTGGATCAGACCCTGGACGGTATCAACATGATTGCCCGGGATGAGTTCGCCCATATCATGCCCATCGCGACCAAGCAGGCCATTGCGGCCCGCCGCCCGAACAAGACGGTAGACAAGGACCTGATGCGCAGCAGCGGCGGCACCGCCCTGATTTCGGCTGTACTGAAGCAGGTGGATATGGGCCGCCAGACCGCCGTGGATATGGCTGATATTCTGCTGCATCAGCATGCCGATGTTCTGGCCCCCATTCTGTCGCCCGAAGCAGCGGACGCCACGCCAACGCCGAAACCTGAGCGGGAACCCGCCGAGATTGAAACCGCAATCGACGCCACTGTTGCTGAGACTGAAACGCCAGCGCCACAACCTGACGCTGCGGCAGCACCAGCGGCAACCGTCGAGGAGCAGGACGCCGCATCCAATATCGTCACGCTACATCCGGCCTCGAGAGAGGCCTATGAGGCGGCGGTGGCTTACATCATTGAACAAAGCCGCGCACTGATCGCGGAGGTCGATAATATCGACGATGGTGGCGCTGCGACCATAATTGCAAAGGCTGTGGAGCATGTGCAGTGGATCAGCGATCACCTGAACGAGAACGGTGATGACGCCGACGCAGCCCTGCAAACAGCCCGCGACGCGGCAATGGATGCCGCTGATCTGGTCCAGTTGATGCAGATGGAAAAGCGTGATAGCGCTGCAATCGAGGCGCTTAGTCTGCTCTTGCAGCTCAAGCACGAGTTGCAGGCCGATCTGGCGGCGTAAGCTGTTGCAACAGCTAACAATTTTATGAAAACTGTGCCACACTTTTGCCGTTCTGGTCTGTTTCCATTATGGCAATAAAAACAGTGTAAGCCTCGTGATTTGGCGACGAGGCTATCAACTGGTAAAGGTGGTGCCAATAAGAGTGATTGAGGACGGACAAGAATGAAGATGGAAGAGCTGACAAAAGGGGACGGGTACAAAGTCCCTGCAGCGCACCACCCTTTCATGCGACTTGGCCTTGAAAAGCTGGACGCGTTTCATGATGAGATCACCGATCTCGAGGCGACCCTTGCGGACGTCGTGAAACTTGGTGGCCCGGATGCAGAGAAGAAATCTGCAAAGCTTATCAGGCAGTTACGGACATTTGAACCCAGCATTACCATGATCGGCCAGATCAAATCGGGTAAGACATCGCTGGTGAATGCGATGGTGGGCCGCCCCGATCTACTGCCCGCTGATGTGAACCCGTGGACATCGGTTGTCACCTCGCTGCATCTGAATGCGCCGCTACCGCCCGATGCGCCGACCGCGTCGTTCCAGTTCTTCAGCCAAGGTGAATGGGATCATCTGGTCGAAAACGGTGGCCGAATCGGTGAATTGTCCGCCCGCGCCGGTGCTGACGAGGAGCTGGAAAAAGTCCGCGAACAAATTGCCGAGATGCGCGAAAAGACCAAGGCCCGCCTTGGTCGCAAGTTCGAACTGCTATTGGGGCAAAAGCATAACTATGCCGAATTGAGCGATGAGTTGGTCCAGCGCTATGTCTGCATGGGCGATGATTTCGAGGATATGGACGAAGAGGACCAGCAGGGTCAGTTCGCCGATATCACCAAATCCGCCGATCTGTATCTGAAAGCGGATTCCATTCCGATGCCGCTGTGTCTGCGCGACACACCCGGTGTCAACGATACCTTCATGATGCGCGAGCAGATTACCATCAACGCCCTGCGCGACAGCCGCATCTGTGTTGTCGTCTTGTCCGCCCATCAGGCGCTGAGTTCGATGGATATGGGCCTGATCCGCCTGATCGCGAACGTCAAATCCCGCGAGGTCATCATCTTTGTCAACCGGATCGATGAATTGTCGAACCCGGCTGAACAGGTCCCTGAAATCCGCGACAGCATTCTGCAGACGCTGGCCGACAATAACGGACCCGAAAATCCGGAAGTGATTTTCGGCAGTGCCTATTGGGCCAATATCGCCCTGTCCGAGGATCTGAACGATATCGTGGCTGATAGTGCCGCGGCGCTGTTCAACTGGGCAGAGGTCGCGCTCGATTCCGGTACGTCCGGCATGGAAACGAACGAGCTGGTCTGGCATCTGTCGGGTGTCCCTGCGCTTTATAAGGCGCTGTCAGAGCGTATCGCCGAAGGTCCGGGTGCCGAGGTGCTGTCAGCTTCGCGCAAACGTGCCCTGAACCTTGTAGGCGGCGTGCGCGCCTCTAACTCTGTCGTGTCGATGCGGATTGACGGTGACAGCGTTGCGATGATGCCACCGGATCAGTTGGCGGCGCATCTGGACAAGCTGGAAGCCGATAACCTCAAATTCCTGCATGACCGGTTGGACATCGTATTCCAGCAATTCGGGTCACGCGTGGATCAGTCCCACAAGCGGTTCCTGGATCGCGCGCTGGAATCCCTGCTGCAGCACCTGGAAAAGAACGGCGAAGACCAGATCTGGCAGTACAGCCCGGACGGTTTGCGCATGCTGTTGCGCACCAGCTATCAGGTCATGCGCCGCAACGTGGCATCAACCTGTGATCAGGTATTTGCCGCCGCTGCAGGTGATCTGGCCGAAACCTATCGCACCGCCTTTGGTGTTGCGGTCGAAAACTTTTCCATCACGCCACCGGCGGCCCCGGAAATCCCGGCCCCTGTATCACTGGGCCAGACCATCGCGCTGGACCTGCAGACATCTTGGTGGAAAGGCTGGTGGAAACGTCGCAAGGGCTATCGCGCCTTTGCGAGCGGGTTCTATGACCTGATCGAAGCGGAAACCGCCCCTATCGTGGACGAGCTGAAGGTGCGTCAGGCCGAGGATATTCGCCAGATGGCCGAACGCGAGCTGCGCGAGTTTCTGGCCGAGCAGCGCGCGCTGCTGACCGATATCAGTGACAAATCCAACATCGGCGTTGACGATTTGAAAGATATTTTTGGTATCACTGCGCAGCAAGAGCGCGAAGAGCTGTTCGAATTCATCTTTGAAGAGCTTAGCGATGGCGCACCGGCTTGAGGCATAAGGAACCGATTAATGAGTGATCAGACCCCCGCACCTAGCGGGCCACGTAAACCCCGCATCGCCCTTATGGGCGAATTCAGTGCGGGCAAAAGCACGTTGTCCAATCTGTTGCTGGGGTCCCGGCCATTGCCGGAAAAGGTGACCGCCACACGCCTGTCGCCTGTCTGGATTTCGCACGGGTCCGACACCCCTTATCGCGTTGATGTCGACGGCAGCACCGAACCTGTGTCGCTGGACCGGCTTGAGGGCATTCCCGTCGAGGAAACCCGCTTCATCCGCCTGTTTATCGAAGCTGAAATTCTCGACCTGATCGACCTGATCGACTTTCCCGGCATTTCCGACCCGAATATGGAGTCGACGGTCTGGGAACGCATGCTGCCAGAAATCGATGCGGTGATCTGGTGTACCCATGCCACGCAAGCCTGGCGCCAGTCCGAGGCCGCCGTATGGGACACGATTCCAGACGCGGTCCGTGAGAATTCGATCCTGCTGATCACCCGCTATGACAAGCTGACCACTGATACGGATCGGCGCCGCGTGTTCAAACGTGTCCGTCGCGAAACCAAGGATATGTTCGGCGGCACTTTCCCGATCTCGCTTTTGCAAGCGCTGGAAGCGGGCGATGATTACGACAAATGGGATGGCAGCGGTGCTGGCCCCTTTGTCGATCACTTCATCGACACCATCGGCAAGTTGACAGCGCTGGCTGCACGCTCTGCCACGCCGCTGTACAATGTGGCCAATGGCACCGCCATTCCAGAGCCTGTAGCCCCCACTGTTGCCCCCCGCCGGGTGCAGCGCCCGCTGGATGCGGATAAGCCAAAACGCGAGCGTCCCGCGGCCCCAACCGGCACTGACGTCAACTCCGGTTCCTGATCGCCCCCTTTTACAGGCTTCCACAAGTGACTATCTTGGCGTAGTCACGAAAGACATGGGCTGAAAACTGGGCGCGAATGATGGTTGTGGACGATTTAGATGCGCTGCAAGGCAAGTTTGACGGATGCGAGACGATCGCATTTGCCGATTTGTCCACGCAGATGATTTTGGTAACGAATACAAATGCTGATCACCGCCGCGAGGTGTTGGACCGATTATGCGCCGAGGCGGCACTGGCCCTTGGCACCGCAAAGAAGCCCGCATTTGGCGACACGCCAAGCAGTGCTGCATTTGTGGCGACCAAGAACCAGTTGCGGATTTTTTTGCGCGCCCCTGATGAACCTTCGGATGTTTTATGTTGTGTGTGCAGGCCTGACGTGGATGTTGCGTCGTTTCTGTCAGACGCCCGCCCTTGCCTGGAAAAAATCAGCAGCGGCGCGTGACGCGATAATTGTAACTGGATCAGGACCACTTGCGTGAATGATTTGACGGCTCTTGCCACGAAACTCGCCGCGCTGATTGCCGAAGATGCCGTGTTCGCGCTCGGCGGTGCCCGTGTGATCAGCCAGGGTGGTGCCCCACCAGCAATGGTGGCGATCCTGCGCGAGGTCGATGACACCGTGCTGGAACGCACGCTTGTGTTCGGGCTGGGTGATGTAACCGTCAGCATGGTGGCGGCCGGTCGTCGGCTGCGCGGCATTGTCGAGGTTGAGGGCGACGCCCCCGGTGTGGATGCGGTCATTGATCAGGTCCTGACCCGCGATGCGCCCGACGTTCTGAAATCCGCTGGCAAGCTGTTGACCACACTGGCCGATGCCGCCACGCAGATCACCGTACGCAGCACCCCGGTGCGTCCGATTGGCGGCAGCGGCGATGCGGGCCTGTCGGCCACTGGTCTGGCAAAGGAATGGGGCGTCGATATGGATGCCCGCCCCGCTCCACCGATGGAACGGTTTCTGGCGGCCAATACAGACGCCATTCGCAGCATGATTTATCTGGAAGCTGGCAAGGTGGTTGAGACTGTCGGCGATGACGCCCCTTTGCAGGCGATCTGGGACGAACAGATTGCCGATTTCCGCAAACGCCACAAGGCGCTGAAGGCGGCGACAGAGGGGCCAATGCTGGTCTGTCTGGACGGTGCGCTTGATGGTGCCGCAGGCGCGGCTCTTGCCATGATCGATGATGAGGCTTGCGTGTTTTCCTATGATGAGGCCGCACTACCCACAATCGTCGGATCCTGGTCAGCCATCACGGCCTAAGCTGACGCGGCAACCAAAGGTCGCCGCGCCATTTCGATTTTATGCGATTGTCGTGATACCGCCGAAGTCCAGCCCGACGATCAGCGGGTCGTGGTCGGACGCCGCATAGACCCCATCGTTGAAGAAGAGCGGATTCTTGAACGATGTATCGTAGTTCAACAGATCCGGTTCGTCCGCATTGATGTGCCATTCGGTGGCACCGGTGACAAACGCCGCCAGCGTATCATCGGCCAGGCCCTGATCCAGCGTGCCGCGCTGCCCGTCAAAGACAAAGCTATATGCGTTCTCTTGACCGATGAATTCATCAATCAGATCGACCAGACCGGCATCATCATCCAGATGCTGCACCGGATCTTCCTCGGCATAGGCGTTTAGATCGCCCAGCAGCAGATAGTTGTCCGTGCCTGTACCGTTATAGCCGCTTTCGATCCAATCGCCGAGTTCGATGGCCGCATCCAGCCGCACCTGGTTCCAGAACCCTTGCCCGTTGCCCTGGTCAAAGTTGGGGTCAGCCCGCAGCGCATCGACATCCGCCTGAGTGAATCCAACCGCCGTACCAGCATCAAGTGCCGCCTGGGCGTCATCCGCCAGCCGATCCAGCCCGCTGGGCCCTTTGGATTTGAAATGGGACGACACAATCGTGAAGGTTTCGCCCGTCGCATTGTCCTCGAACGTGGCGGCCACGGAGGGACGGTTACGATCAAAGTCGCCAACGCGGTCCGTGCCCAGCGCTGTATCAAGCACATTGGCCAGTGCAAAGGTCGTCGCGGCAGAGGTTTCTTCGAACTGGATGAAATCCGCACTGACCAGCGTGACCGCGTTGGCATCGTAGATGATGGCGGTCTGGATCGCGTCGGTGCCGATGAATGCCTCTGTTCCGTTTGACGGATCGACAAAGGCATAGTTGGCGGCGGTCCCTTCCGCATTCAGCGCATCGACCAGCGTTTGCAGGGCCGAGTCCGGGCCGAACCCGTTGTTTTCGATTTCCTGCAATGCCAGCACCTCGGCCCCTGTCCCCAGAATGGCCGCGACGGATTTTTCCGTCTGCCGCACCAGTTCCTCGGGGCTGTCAGCCCCGCGCGGGTCAAGGTTGTTCGGCCCCGATCCTGCTCCCGGCTCATCAATGGTCGAGAAGTAGTTGAGCATGTTGACGCTGGCGACCTGCAGGGTGCCACCCACATCGTCGGGCGTGTCCTGACGGGCACCGCTGTTTGTCGTTTCATCGATATCCAGCGTTTCGGTGACCACCAGTTGGTAATCGCCAAAGGCAAAGGACATGACACCGGTCACGTCATCATTGATCTCGGCACCCAGGCGGATGGTGGACCCCCCATCGCCGAAATTGTCACCGGCATCAAGGAAACCATTGCCGTTGTCGCCCGGCCCGCCCGGCACGAATTCGAACTGGTCAGGGTTTTGTGACCCATCGCCATCGTCAAGGATCAGCCTGTTGTTTTCATTTGCCTCTTGTAGCGCGGCGATTTCGGCGGCCTCGGTCTGGGCATCGAAAAGCTGCGTGGCCTGGGTCTGCACACCGGCGCTGATCACCAATTGACCAAACCGGTCAAAGTTGAAGTTGGTAATCACCGTCAGCGGGTCGGGCGTGCCAGAGGTCACGTTGACCAGCATCCCCTCGACCGCCTCAAAATCCGGTGCGGCGGCAGGCGACAAAAGGATGGTGGCGGCGGTGGGTGTCGCCACCAGCGCGTCAATCACCACGGTCGCGCTGACATTGGTCAGTTGGGTCTGGCCGAACCGTTCCTGCACCTCTGCCGTGATCCCGATCAGATTGCCGACATCGACGGTCGGCACACTGCCGGTAAAGACAAAGATGCCTTCGGATGTGGCCGAATTGCCATCCGCATCGGCATCTTCTTCCTGCAGGTAATAGCCGTTGGAGACGATGTGGGTCACCACGGCCTCCACATTCACCGTATCTCCTTCCAGCGTGGACGCATCGCCACTGCCTTGGATTTCGCTGATCAGCCGGTCTTCGGCCGGGTTGATCACTGGCTCGTTCGCCGCACCGCGTGTTTCGTCAATGGGGCCGACCCAATTGCCGTTCGCATCCAGTTGCAGGGATTGCCCTTCGGGTTCACCTGCTTCGGCTACGCCGATATCGGTGGATGTTTGCCCGGCGGCAGGGCCGTCTGTGGCCGTCACCTCGGCCTCGTAGCTAAGGAATTCGACCACTGTGCCGTTGTTGGACAGGGCGATTGCATCAGGCCCGTTTTGGATGCCGGGCGTGTCGATCACATAGTAATCATAGGTGCCGTCTGTGCTTTGGGTGCCGCTGCTGACGGCGAAGCTGGCATAGCTGCCACCGCCATTGCCATTATAGAGGTTGATATTCAGCGCGCTGACATCCTCGCCCGCGTCGACCCGGATTTCGATGAATTCGCCATCGTCGCCACCGTCGTCGTCATAGTGGAATTCATTGATCCGCGCGCTGGTCGGCCCGGCCGCATTGGCAGCACCCGCGGTGTTGGGTGCGGCAGGCGACCAGGAGCCATCGGGGTTGCGCTGCAAGCTGTCGCCAATGGCGGTGGTGCCGGGTTCCGACACGCCGATATCGGTGGAGGTGGTGCCGCCAGCGACCCCACCCACCGCGGTAAACGCGCCTTCATAGCTGAGGAATTCGATCAGTTCGCCAGCGTTCGACAGCGAGATACCGTCAGGTGATCCGTTCTGCAGCCCGTTGGCGGGCAGGTTGAAGACATAATAATCATATGTCCCGTCAGTCGTCTGAACAGCATCGGACAGGTTCGGCGTGCGATAAACCGCGCCGTTACTGCCGTTATGCAGTTCCAGCAGCAGGCCGCTTGCATCGGCCCCTGCATTGGTGCGGATTTCGATGAACTCGCCCACATCACCGCCGTCATTGTCATAGTGAAATTCGTTGATCCGGGCGTTCAACTCGATCGGGGCCGGTACGTTTTCCGCACCAGCGGTGTTTTCCTCGGCCTCGCGCCAGGTGCCATCGTCATTGCGCTGGAGCGAGAAACCGACCGGAGTCGTTCCTGGCTCTGACACGCCGATATCTGTTGAGGTGACGCCATCAGCCACCCCGCCGATGCCGTCAAAGCTGCCTTCATAGCTGAGGAATTCGACGAGCGTGTCACCATTCGACAGTGCAATCCCGTCAGGGGAGCCGTTCTGCAGCCCATTGGTAGGCAGGTTTAGAACGTAGTAATCATAGGTGCCATCGCTCGTCTGTACGGCGCCGGACAGGTCGAATGTGTTGTAAGGACTACCATTGCTGCCATTGTAGAGCACAACCAGCAGGCCGCTGGCATCATCGCCTGCATTTGTGCGGATCTCGATAAATTCGCCCTGATCCCCACCTACGTTGTCATAGTGGAATTCATTGATCCGGGCGACGACGGGCGGCACCTCATCCACATCGGCAACGGTGACCGTGATATCCTGGCTGGCGCTGCCGCCCTGTTCGTCGGTCACGGTGACGGTCACGTCATAGATATTGTCGGCACCGGCATCTGCGGGTGCCTCAAAATCTGGCGCGTTGATGAAGCTGAGCACGCCTGTGTCCGGGTCGATGCTGAAGAAACCCGCATCGATGCCGCCGATACTGTAGCTAAGCGTGGCGCTGTCCACATCGGTCGCGCTGATACCTGCATCAATCGCGGTCGTGTTTTCGTCAATGGTGGCGTTATTGGCCGTCAGCACCGGCGCGTCATTGGTGCCGGTGATCGTGATGGTCACGGTGGCGGTATCGGTGCCGCCTTTGCCGTCATCAACGGTATAGGTGAACGTATCGGTTGCTGTTTCGCCTTCGGCCAGGCTGTCAAAGATGTCGCCGGGCAGGTAATCAATTGCGCCGTCACGCAATGTGACGGTCACACCAGCCGCGCTGACGCTGTCGACCTCGGTGATTGTCAGCGTGTCCTCGTCAAATTCCTGGTCATTTACCAAAAGGGCAAAAGGATTGATGATGGCTCCATCTTCGGTCACCGTCAGAACATCGTCAGCCGCCAGCACCGCATTATTGGTGCCGTCGAGAAACAACGTGTAATCGTCAGCCGCGAAATAAAGCGCCTCCACCCCGAAAAGCGTATCCTTGCCCGCATCGGCCACATCGCCGGTCGATTTGACGGTCGTGCGGCCAAACCAGCCATAGCCGACCGTGATCTCGTAATCGGCGATCCCGCCTTCATAAGCGGCGATGTCAAAACCGAAACCACCATAGATGCGGTCATCACCCGCACCGGCGTTGATCGTGTCATTGCCAAAGCCTGCAACGATCACGTCATTGCCTGCGCCGGTCGAAATATCGTCATCGCCAAAAAAGCTGAAAACATAGTCGCGGCCATCTGTGCCGGTCAGCACATCGTCGCCGAACGTGCCAAATACAAAATTGGGACGGTAAAATGTCATTGTCGTTTCCCCACGGTGTTGGACTTCATTTTTGTTGTGTAGGGAATTTGTAACAGCATTATTTTGTCCGGCGCACCTGTTAATGGAAGATGAACGCGCCTAATCGCCTATCAGTGACGCAGGGTTATGCGCCTGAAATTTCGCCATTACGGTTTTGCATCTGGTGTTCTAGGCTGGTCGCGACCGGTTCGAGAGAAGGAATATCAATGCATCCAGCCGCCGCCAGTGCCCCCGTCGCGCCATCATTTTTTGAAGGGTTTGAAGAACGGTTTATCGATGGCCCCGATGGCCCAATACTCTGCCGGATCGGGGGTGAGGGGCCGCCGCTGGTGCTGTTGCATGGCTATCCCCAGACCTCGGCCATGTGGCATGCGGTGGCCGCTGATCTGGCGCGCGACTACCGGGTGATCTGCATGGATTTGCGCGGCTATGGCCGGTCGGTCAAACCGGCCAGCGCGCCTGACCATGCCCCCAATTCCAAACGGGCCATGGCGGGTGACGTGATCGCGTTGATGGATGCGCTGGGCCATGATCGGTTTCTGGTCGGTGCCCATGATCGCGGCGCGCGGGTGGCCCACAGGCTGGCCGCTGATCACCCCGACCGGGTGCGCGCGCTGGCCATTCTGGACATCGCCCCCACCCGTGAAATGTATCGCGATGGCGACAGCGCCTTTGCCCACAGGTATTGGCATTGGTACTGGCTGACCCTGCCGCATCCGTTTCCCGAAACGCTGATCGGGGTGGATCCTGCGTTTTTTTGGCTCAGCAAATCTATGGGCTGGGCCGCCAAACCTGCCCCCTTCGTTCAGCAGGCGCTGGATGAATATCTGACCTGCTTTGATGACCCCGCACTGATCCATTGCGCTTGCGAGGATTATCGCGCCGCTGCCAGCATCGACATTGCCCATGATGATGCTGATCCGACCAAACTGCCCATGCCGCTCTTGACGCTCTGGGGCGAGGAGGGCGCGATCGAGGCGCATTTTGATTGTCTGGCCTTGTGGCGTGAACGGGCCGAGGATGTCACCGGCTGGGCATTGCCCGGGGGGCATTTTTTGGCCGAAGAATGCCCGGACGACGTGATCGCGGCCTGGCGCGAATTCTTTGCCAACGCCCCCGCGCCCTGATTTTCCAGCGCACAAATTTCGGGCAACCGGCCTGCTGATCCAGCATCTTTGCCGCAATTTGCGGTGATCGCCTGATTTTTGAGCGTCAGCGCCGGGACTCGCCGCGCTGCGGCATCTACCCCTTGGGCGTCCGCAAGGGCATCAATCGCCGCGCGAGGGAATTTCCTGGCAGAAACCGCCCCTCACGCGACTACAACATCACTGTTGCGGGGTCCCGATATCATCTGGCCGCGCCCATGGATAGGGCACCGCAGCGCCGAACGGGGGACATTGTTACAATGACCAATAGAAATTCACTGAGTGCGTCCATTCTTGCCGCCCTTCTCGCCAGCACCGGCATGGCCGCAGCTCAGGATTGTGCTGAACCGATCAAGGTGGGCGTGCTGCATTCGCTCTCCGGGACGATGGCGATTTCGGAAACCACGCTGAAAGACACCATGCTGATGCTGATCGAACAGCAGAACGCCGCAGGCGGCGTTCTGGGTTGCGAGATCGAGGCGGTCGTGGTCGACCCGGCCTCTGACTGGCCCTTATTTGCCGAAAAGGCCCGCGAGCTTTTGACCGTGCATGAGGTCGACGTGATCTTTGGCAACTGGACATCCGTGTCGCGCAAATCCGTCCTGCCGGTGATCGAGGAACTGAATGGCCTGCTGTTCTATCCGGTGCAGTATGAGGGCGAAGAAAGCTCTAAAAACGTGTTCTACACTGGCGCCGCCCCGAACCAGCAGGCGATCCCTGCGACTGACTATTTCCTTGAAGAACTGGGCGTCGAAAAGTTCGCCCTGCTCGGCACCGACTATGTATATCCCCGCACGACCAACAACATTCTTGAACAATATCTCAAGGATAATGGCATCGCCGAGGAAGACATTTTCGTCAACTACACCCCCTTCGGCCATTCCGACTGGGCGACCATCGTCGCCGATGTCGTGGCCCTTGGTGAAGATGGCAAACAGGTCGGCGTGATTTCCACCATCAATGGTGACGCCAATATCGGCTTCTACAAGGAACTGGCGGCCGCCGGTGTGTCTGCCGACGATATCCCTGTCGTCGCCTTCTCGGTAGGTGAGGAAGAGCTTTCCGGTCTCGACACCTCCAACCTTGTGGGCCATCTGGCCGCCTGGAACTACTTCCAGTCCGCCGACACCCCCGCCAATGCGGAATTCATCGCCGCCTGGAAAGAATTCGCCGGTGAAGAGCGCGTGACAAATGACCCGATGGAGGCCCATTTCATCGGCTTCAATATGTGGGTGAACGCGGTGACCGCCGCGGAAACGACCGATGTCGATGCGGTCCGCGAGGCGATGTACGGCCAGGAATTCCCGAACCTGACCGGTGGCACCGCCGTGATGCTGCCCAATCATCATCTGGCCAAGCCGGTGCTGATCGGTGAAATCCAGGATGATGGTCAGTTCGACATCATCAGCCAGACCGAGGAAGTGCCGGGCGACGCCTGGACCGACTTCCTGCCGGAAAGCGCTGTGCTGAAATCCGATTGGCAGACGCTGGGTTGCGGCATGTACAACACCGAAACCGAGACCTGCGTGCAGCTGACCTCGAACTACTAAGCGAACCGGGCGCAGGTCCGCCTGCGCCCCACCCCATTATCGGGACATTCCATGTATCGCCTTTTCGTCCTTTTCGCCCTGTTCATCGGGCTGACCCCGGCTGCGCAGGCGCAGGACCTGCAAACGATCCTGCAGACCCACGCCGAAGAGGTCGCAGACCCCGGTCGGCGGACCGTGGGGGTGGTGCTGGATGATCTGGTGGCCTCCGGCCTGCCGCAGGTCACGCCGTTTCTGGAAGAATGGCAGGATAAATCCGTCTGGCAGCGCGATGATGACGGGTTGTTTTTCATCGCCGATGAAGATGGCGACGCGCTGGCACTGACGGATATCGACACGGGCGACGAAAGCGTTGCGGACAAGGCCGGTTTCACCCAATTGAAACCGAATGGCGGTGTGCGCCGTGTGATCGGCACCGCACTGGTGCAGTTCCAGCTATCCGATCCCGACCTGTCGCGCCGTCTGTCTGCGGTAGAGTCCATTGCCCGCAGGCCGGACGCATCGCAATTGGAGCCGCTGCTGACCTCGGTCGAGAGCGAAGAAAACAACGCCCTGCGCGCCCGCAAGATACAATTGGCCAACTTCCTGTCCGCCCGCTTTGCCGACGCGCCCGAGGACCGGATCGCGGCCATCGAAAGCCTGGCAACCGACACCAGTGTCGAGGCGCGCGCGGTGCTGAACCAGATCCTGAGCACCAGCGCCGGTCTGGCCGACGATATCCCCGAGGATATCAATCTGGCGCGTCTCCTGACCCCCGGCGAGGATATGACCGAGGATGAGGCTTATGCCCTGTTGGTAGCCGACGATCTGGCGGCCCCCCGTACGCCGCCCAGCGTAATCCGCACTGCACTTGAGGCCAATATCGTCGATGGCCGTGTTGGCGACGTCCCTGTCGCGCAACTGGGCACCGATGCCGCCCGCGAACGGGCCTATGCGATGCTCGCGGCAGCCGGCAGCGTGCCGCCCTTGGTGACCGAGATTGATCGCAATGCGGCCTTGGCAAAGTTCGCATTCTTCGAAAGCTATGACGAGGATAACGCCGATATCACCGCCGCTGCCGAAGCCGCCCTTGCGTCGGTCGAAACACGGGTGGCGATTGGCCAGACCACCGATCTCGCACTTGATGCGCTCTCGCTCGCGTCGATCTATTTTCTGGCCGCCATCGGCCTCGCCATCACTTTTGGCGTGATGCGGGTCATCAACATGGCCCATGGCGAATTCATCATGATGGGGGCCTATACCGGCTATGTGGTGCAGTTGTTTGTGCCTAGCTACACCGTTTCGATCATCATCGCCCTGCCGCTTGCCTTTGCCGTCACTTTCGGGGCGGGGGTGCTGATGGAGCGCCTCGTGATCCGGCATCTTTATCACCGCCCGCTGGAAACGCTTCTGGCGACGTTCGGCATTTCCATCGCCCTACAGCAACTAGCCAAGAACATCTTTGGCACGCAGGCCCGGCCGCTCACCTCGCCGGAATGGCTGGACGGCGCGCTGGTGTTCAGCGACGTGATCCAGATCAGCTATATCCGGATCGCGATCTTTGTTCTGGCGCTGATCTTCCTTGGCCTGATCCTGTTCACCCTCAAACGGACACGGCTGGGGCTTGAGGTGCGGGCGGTGACCCAGAACCCCGGCATGGCAGCCTCCATGGGGATCAACCCGGACCGGATCAACATGCTGACCTTCGGGCTGGGATCCGGCATCGCGGGGATCGCTGGCGTGGCCATCGGGCTTTATGCCAAGGTTACATCGGAAATGGGGGCCGATTACATCGTGCAATCCTTCATGACCGTCGTCGTCGGCGGGGTCGGCAATGTCTGGGGGACGCTGGCGGGGGCCTCCCTGATCGGGTTCCTGCAAAAGGGGATAGAATGGCTGAACCCGTCCAACACGCTGGCGGCCCAGACCTACATGATCCTCTTCATCATCCTTTTCATCCAGTTCCGGCCCCGCGGCATTGTCGCGCTCAAAGGCCGGGCGGCAGCGGACTGATCTCATGCTTCTTTTGTTCATAAATCCCTCGGGGAGGTCTGGAGGAGCACCGCCCCTCCAGCGTGGCGGCGCCGGAGGCGGCGCAAATGCATAACAGCTTCATCGCCCGCAACCCGTCTGTCCTGTGGTTCCTGCTCGCCCTTGGCCTTTTCACCATTGGCGTGACCATCCTGTCTGAGGCGGGGATGAGCGTGATCTCGACCTCGTTCGTCAAGACATTGGGCAAAACGCTTTGTCTCTGCCTGATCGCCATCGCGATGGATGTGGTCTGGGGCTATTGCGGCATCCTCAGCCTAGGGCATTTCGCCTTTTTCGGGATCGGCGGCTATGCCATCGGCATGTGGCTGATGTATGCGCGCACCGAAGGGATCGTGTTGGACAGCCTCTCAACACAGGTCATCCCGCCCACTCCCGCCGAAATCGAAGCGGCCATCGGCAATCAGATTTTCGGCGTCGTCGGCAGTTCTGACTTTCCGGTACTCTGGGCCTTTGCGGACAGTCTGTTTTTGCAGCTTCTGATGGTCGTCCTAGTACCCGGTTTGCTGGCCCTCGTCTTTGGCTGGCTGGCGTTCCGCAGCCGTGTGACCGGGGTCTATCTGTCGATTCTCACCCAGGCGATGACATTGGCACTGGCGCTCTACCTGTTCCAGAACGACAGCGGACTGCGCGGCAATAACGGGCTGTCGGGTCTGCAGAATATCCCCGGCTTTGAAAGCACACCGCAATCAACAATCTCGCTGGCGTTTTTCTACGCCTCCGCGCTTGCGCTGGGGCTGGGCTATGTGCTGTTCGCCTGGGTCGTGTCGGGCAAGATGGGCAGCGTGATCAAGGCGATCCGCGATGATGAGGCGCGGGTGCGGTTCCTAGGCTACCACGTGGAAAGCTACAAACTTTTCGTCTTCACCCTGACCGCCATCATCGCGGGCATCGCCGGCGCGCTTTATTATCCGCAAGCCGGCATCATCAACCCGGCCGAGATTGCTCCGATTGCCTCCATCTATCTTGCCGTCTGGGTCGCCATTGGCGGGCGCGGCAGGCTTTACGGGGCCGTGATCGGAGCGGCGTTTGTGTCGCTCCTATCCAGCTGGTTCACCGGGGGCGGGGCGCCTGCCATCGACCTTGGGTTCTACACGATCCTGTGGACGGATTGGTGGCTGGTCCTGCTCGGCTTTTCCTTTGTCGTCGTCACCCTGTTCTTTCCCAAGGGCATCGGCGGTCTGTTTGACTATCTGGTGAGGAAACCGTCATGAGCACGCTTTTGGAAGTCGACGGTGTGTCGGTCAGTTTTGACGGCTTCAGGGCCATCAACAACCTCTCGATCCAGATCGGTGAACCGGAATTACGCGCCGTGATTGGCCCCAACGGGGCAGGCAAGACAACCTTTATGGACATCATCACCGGCAAGACCAAACCGGACGCGGGCAAAGTGATCTGGGGTGACAGGAACATCAATCTTCTCGGCATGTCCGAAAGCCAGATCGCCCGCGAAGGCATCGGGCGCAAATTCCAGAAACCCACCGTGTTCGAAGCACAGACAGTCCGCGAAAACCTCGCCATGGCGCTGCGCAATCCGCGCGGGCCTTTTGCGGTGCTGTTCTACAAGAAAACCAAACAGGGCGCGCGGCGGATCGAAGAAATCGCTGAAGAGGTTGGTCTGACCGAGGAACTGACCCGCATCGCGGGCGAACTTAGCCATGGGCAAAAGCAATGGCTGGAAATCGGAATGCTGCTGGCGCAGGACCCGCGCCTTTTGCTGGTCGATGAACCTGCCGCAGGCATGACCGCACAGGAACGCGAACACACAACCGACCTCTTGAAACGGGCGGCCGAAACCCGGGCCGTGGTCGTGGTGGAACATGATATGGAATTCGTCCGCCGCCTTGATTGCAAGGTGACGGTTCTGCACGAAGGGTCGGTTCTGGCCGAAGGGTCGCTTGACCATGTCACCGCCAACCAGACCGTCATCGATGTCTATCTGGGGCGCTAAATGCTGAATGTTGCAAACCTGACCCTGCATTACGGGCAAAGCCAGATCCTGCATGGCATCGACCTGATCGCCAATGTGGGCGACGTGACGGCAGTCATGGGCACCAACGGCGTGGGCAAGACCAGCCTTCTCAAGGCGATATCGGGGCGGCATCCCTATTCCGGCGGCACATTGTCGGTCGACGGGCAGGTGCTGCACCACCCATCGGCCTTCGCCGCCGCCCGTGCCGGTGTGGCCTACGTCCCGCAAGGCCGCGAGATTTTTCCGCTGATGAGCGTGCAGGAAAACCTCGAAACCGCTTTTGCCTGCCTGCCCAAGGATCAGCGCAGCATCCCGCCCGAAATTTTCCAGCTCTTCCCCGTGCTTCTGGATATGAAGGCCCGGCGCGGCGGCGATCTGTCCGGCGGGCAGCAACAGCAACTGGCCATCGCCCGCGCGCTGATCACACGGCCCAAGGTGCTGCTGCTGGACGAACCGACCGAAGGGATCCAACCCAATATCATCCAGCAAATCGGGCGGACCATCAGCCTGCTGCGCGAACAGGGCAATATGGCGATTGTGCTGGTCGAACAGAATTTCGATTTTGCCTATGGGCTGGGTGATCGGTTTGTCGTCATGACCCGTGGTACGGTCAAACGGCGCGCCGATAAGGCCGATATCAGTGCAGAGGCGATGCTGGCCGAACTGGCCTTATAGTGATGCGCCGCCCTGATGTCGGGCGGCGCGAGGTTTCAGACGAAATCAAAACCGTCGCTTGTCATGACCGGATCAGGCACAACCGGGTCCTGCCCGCCGGGCAGTGATGCCCACAGATTGTCCAGCAGATGCGCATCGACCAGTTCAAGGTCTTCAAAGAAATTGCCGTCATCCACAGCATTTTCAACCTCGGCCACATGGTACGTCGTACCGGCCCCAATATGGCCCCAATATGTCACCAGATCGTTGAAATCGGTGCCCGGATCATCGCCGGTGATTTCAGTGATGTTGGCATCACCCACACCGTCCCAGATTTCCTGATCGTAATAGGTGCCGTCAAAACCACCGATCCCGACCGACTGAATGGCATAGACATGATCGAACATGTCCGGATCATCGCGGTATTGCAGCACGGCCTCTGCCCCGCCAAGCGAATGGCCCGACAGGTTCACCGTTGCACCGTCTTCGATATCGTCGGCAAAGAACTGGCCGATCATCTGGGTGATCGCAATTTCACTGGCACCCGTATCTTCGGTCAGGACAAGGCTCAGGTCGGACAGGATGTCGCCAAAGGAACTGGTCCCGCCGATGCCGACAAAGTAATCACCGGTCACAATATTCTGGGTCAGAGTCACATTCGCCTCGAACCCGCCAAGGAGGCTGGAACTGGCATCTTCGAGAATGCGAATGATCTCGAACCGTTCGCTGGCCCAGTTGACGATGCCATCAAGCCAACCAGCCTCGGCATAGACCGCCTCTGTGCTGATGACATAGCCATCGGCATTGATCGCGCCTGCGGCAAACAGATCGGAATAATCGGCATAGCCGATCTGGGCGACAACAACGGCGTCGCGGATTTCGGTGGTCTCGTCCGTGGTCCAGGCGGCGCTATCGATGGTCATGCTTTGGACCTGTTCGGCCTCTGGCACCACGGGTTCAAACCGGGACAGATCGGGGTTGTTCGGCTGATAGCCGTTTTCGAAGATATGGTCGGCCGTGTTGATCGCAACCTCGAACGCCTCCTCGCTGACATTGTCGATCAACCCGCCAACCGCCTCTGTCACTGCGTCCACGATCCCTGCAGCTGTTGCTGTCACGGCCTCCCAAACCGATGACGCAGCAGCGGTCACCGTCTCCACCACCGGCTCAACCACAGTTTGTATCAATACTTCGGTCGCCTGCTCCACCGCTTGCACCACGGGGTCCACAACCTTTTTGATCCAGCTAAACCATCCCAACGTCTTATCCTCCCTATTGATTGACGTAAGGGTCAGCTTAGCGGCGATTTTTGGCTGGTTTAACTTGACGTTAGGTCAATTTGACGCAGCGTCATTTCAGGTAAGCCTGTCTGGAAACCCCTCCGCGCGCAGGTCCGTTTCCAGCAAATCCTCAAGCAATTTCACAATCATCGGCGACTGGGCCGTACCACCATAGGCTGCACGCGCAGCACGATATGTTTGCTGCGTCGCGGCGGCGAGGTCCAGCGGCACCTCATATTCTTCGCCGAACCCCATGGCGAACCCAAGGTCCTTCAGCGCCAGATCTATATTGAATGCCACGTCATAAGACCCGTTCAGCACCAGCGCCCCTTCGGTTTCATGCACGAATGAATTGCCAGACGACGCCTTGATCGCATGCCAGGCTTGCCCAAGGTCCAGCCCGCCGCGTTTGGCCAGCATCAGCGCCTCGCCGCAGGCTTTCAGATGGATAAAGGCCAGCATATTGGTGATCACCTTGATGATCGATGCCGATCCCAGTGGGCCCATGTGAAACACCTGATCACCCATCGCCTGCAGCGCAGGCAAATGCAGATCGAACATGTCCTTGTCACCGCCCGCCAGCATGGTGATCTTGCCTTGCGCCGCCAGATGCACGCCGCCGGTCACCGGCAGTTCCATCATGCGTACGCCGTGTTTGGCGGCCTTCTCCGCCAGTCGCAGCACATCATCGCGGCTGACCGTCGACATCTCGATCCAATGTGTGCTCGGCTTGGCCGCAGGCAAAACCGCGTCAAGCACTTGTTCGGATATGGCGGGGGATGGCAGGCAGGTGATAATGTGATCAGCGCTGGCTGCAACCTCTGCCGGGCTGTCCGCCCAGGTGGCGCCCAAATCGCAGCACACATCGCCAGCGTTACGGTCAAGATCGGTGACGGTGACCTTCATTCCTGCCCGCAGCAGGCAGGCCGCGCAATTCGCCCCCAGATTGCCAAGACCGATATAGCCGTAATGCATGACTCGCCCCTAGTGAAAGTAGATGTTGTAATCGGCCCGGATCGCCGCATCGAGGCCCGGATCGATCTGGATCTGCGCCTTGGCCAGAATGTCATTCTTGCGCTCGATCGCCTTGTCCAACAGCATGGGCCGGTCCGCCTCGCCCCATTCCTTGGGGCTCATCCGGTTGCCAAGGCTGGGATAGATATATTCGGTCTGCATCAGTTGCAGCGTCTGGTCCGACCCCAGATAATGCCCCGGCCCGTCCAGACAAACCGCCTTCATCGCTTCGATTGAGGTGCTGTCTTCGGTCACATCAATGCCGCGCACACAGCGCAAAACCTGCCCCAGAATATCATCACCCAGCACCAGCGATTCCAGGCAGAACCCCAGAAGCGAGGCATGCATGCCCACGGATTCATACACCATATTCAGCCCCGACAACCCGGCCAGAACATTGGTGATCCCCTGTTCCCAACCTGCCTGCATATCGGGCAGCTTGCTATCGGAAATCCCCGCTGCAGCACCCCCCGGCAGGTTGTAAAACCGGTGCATCTGGGCACAGCCCGCTGTCAAAAGCGCCTGTTCCGCCGACCCGCCTGACATCGCTCCGGTCCGCAAATCCGACACGAAGGGCCAGGTGCCAAACACTGCCGGGTGGCCGGGGGCCAGTGCGTTGACGTAGACCACCCCGGCCAGGCATTCGGCCACCGCCTGCACGATGGCCAGCGCGATGGGGGCCGGGGCTGTGGCACCCGCCTGCCCGGCCGACAACAGCAGAACCGGCATGCCGCCCCTGATGCAGTGCTCCATGGCGATGCAGCTTTCCTCGGCGAATTTCATCGGCGGGACCACAAAACAGTTGGAGTTGGACATGAACGGGCGGGCCCGCCATGTCGCCTCGTCCCCCGCGATCCGATGGATCAGCTCGAGGCCGGGGGCCACGTGATCCGGCTCGCTGAAGGACGTGCCGATATGCTTGGTCGTGCCCGCGCAGCAGGCGTAGATGGTGTTCAGGTCCATCTCCAGATTGTCGGTGATGTCCCGCGCCACCATGGCACGCTGAAAGAAATGCACATTATCAAGGGCATGGGTGATCCGGGCGGCATCATGCAGATCCTGCGCCGTGCTGTCGCGATAGGTGTTGGTTTCGATATCGACAACATGGACGGCAGCACCGGCGGTGCCGAAATGGACGTTTGATCCGGTCAGATGCAGGTCATGTTTCGGGTCGCGCCCGTGCAAGGTGATGTTGCGCGCGGCCTTGGCCAGCATATCCTCGACCAAGGCGCGGGGAAATCGCAGCCTGCCATCATCGCCCAGAATCGCGCCGGCACGTGTCATGACATCGATCCCCGATGGCGGGGCCTGCGACAGCCCGATCTGTTCCAGTGCATCAAGTGCGGCGGCGTGGATACGCGCGACATCCGCATCTGTCAGCGGCTTGTACTGGCCGCCGGGCAAGCCGGCCCTGACCGGGCGTAACTCTTCAGCCAGCGGTGCATTGCGCAGCGCGACGCGGGCCGCGCGGCCCCCGCTCCGCCCTTTTCTGTCAATCCGAGCCAATGGATCCTCCCTCGATATGGGAAGTATCCGCAGATGATGGCTTTCAATCAATTCGCATAGCAGTACAATATTGATCGGAAGTTCCGATCAGGACAGAGTAAGCCATGCAGATTGAATTGATCGAAACCTTCTTGGACCTGTGCAGCACGCATAGTTTCAACCAGACGGCCGACCGGATGGGTGTCACCCAGTCCACTGTGTCTGGTCGGATCAAGTCGCTGGAACGCCATGTGGGTCGCCCATTGTTCAAACGGTCACGGTCGGGCACTGCGCTGACAACAGCTGGTCTGCGGTTTGAACCGCATGCCCGCGCATTGCGCCATGCCTGGGTCACGGCATTGAACGCGACGCGTGACACCGGGATGGCCGGGGTGACCATGCGCATCGGTCTGCAGCATGATCTTGTCGCCATCGCGATGGACGCGCTAATCGGCGGGTTCCGCAGGGTTCTGCCCGACACCGTCTTTTATTTCGAGGCTGACTATTCGCACCAGATGTGCGTGGATCTGGTATCGGGCGCGCAGGATGTGGGGGTGCTTTATTCACCGCAAACCCATCCCGATCTGCATTTTGAAGCCTTGGGCGAGGTCGCATATGTCATGGTGTCGACTGAAACGGACAATCTGGCCGATGTGCGCCCGGAGAGTTACATCTTGGCCAATTATGCCGCCGCCTTTGCCCATACCCATGCGGCCATCCTGCCGGCGCTCACGGATGTATCGCTGTCGATCGGGCAGAATGCCGCCATGGTCGATCTGCTGAAATCACTGTCGGGGACGGCATATGTCTTGCGCCATTCGGCGGAAGAACTGTGTGGAACAGGGCACTGCCGACGTGTCCGCAACGCCCCGACGATCACGCAGCCGGTTTTTGCAGGGGTCAATATGCGCAACAGGCATCGGACATCTTATCGGCAGTTGCTGCGCATTCTGCTGGCTCATTATACAGACGGGCAATCCGGCCTGACTGCTACAACCCGGCCCAGCCCCCAGAAAGGCGGTTGAGCCGGAATGGTCACTGATCCGGGGGGCTGGTTATAGCTGCTCCGCCAGACCGGGTGTGGCTGATCTTAGGTGCTAGCCGCCATGGTCAGAAATCCTCCCAGGCGTCAGGATCACCGACGGCCTTGGCCCGCGGCGCATGATCGTGTCTGACAAACTCCGGTGTTGCGGGCGGGTCCATCTTCACGACATTTGTGGGTGCTATGGAACCGGCCTTTTCCGCCACACCGGGTGACAAGCGGAATACCTTGACCAGGCGATCCAGCTCTTTGGATTCATTGACCAGTTGCTGACCTTGCTGATGCGAAGATTCCACCATACCGGCATTCTGCTGGGTCACCTGATCCAGCTGGTTCACACCAATATTGATTTCCGAGATGCCAGAGGCCTGTTCGCCCGCATTCGATGCAATCTCGGCGATCAAATCCGAAATATGATCGACCTTTTCAATAAATGTGCCCAGCGCTGTGCCCGCATTGTTCACCAGTTTGGTGCCCTCTTCGACATGCATGGAACTGGTCGAGATCAGTTCAGACACCTGCTTGGCAGCCTCTGATGATCGTTGCGCCAGCGCACGGACCTCTGACGCGACGACTGCAAAGCCCCTGCCGGCGTCGCCTGCCCGCGCCGCCTCGACCCCGGCATTGAGGGCCAGCAGATTGGTCTGGAACGAGATGTCGGAAATCACCTGCGTGATCTGGGAAATCTGTTCCGACGACTGTTCGATCTTGCCCATGGCGTTCACCGCCTGACTCACGACGGCACCGCTGTCCTTTGCCTCTGACCGCGTGGTTTGCACGGTTGAGGCCACCTGTTGCACACGGTCGGCCGAGGATTTGACGCTCGCGGTCAACTCGTCAAGTGCCGCGGCCGTTTCTTCCAATGTCGCAGCTTGATTTTCTGTGCGGCGTGACAGGTCCTGAGACGACGCATTGATACTGACGGCATTGCCTTCGATACGGTGCGAGGCTGCGATCACACCGGCCATCGCCTCTTCCAATTGCGTCAGGGCGCTGTTGAAGTTCTGGCGCAGTTCCTCGTATTCAATGCCCAATTTTTCATTGACCCGGGCATCCAGCCGACCGGCCGCCATAAGCTGCAGCCCTTTGGACAACGCGGCCACTGCCTGTTTCTCGGCCTCGGCTTTCTTTTCACGCTCTGCCGTGATCCGGGTGCGCTCAATATGCGCCTCGCGAAACACCTCCAGCGCGCGGGCCATGTCGCCCAGCTCATGCGGGTCCTGTGTTCCCTCGATCGCAACATCGGTGTTTCCCTGCGCCAGGGCTTGGGTGGTTTGGGCAAGGCCGCGGATGGGTCGGGTAATCCAACGTCCGATCATGAACGCCGCAAAGACCGCGGCCAGAACGGCAAACCCGCCAACAAATGGCGTGACACCCAAAACGCGCCCAACCACGGCCTGCCCTTCCGGCCCAAGCGTATCCTGTTCTCCGACAATTTTTTCAGCCATGACCTCCAGCCGGTTCTGCATCTCTGGCCCGATCCGATCAAGCGAAGAGGATTGCAGCCGTGCCGCCTCAGCCAGGTTTGTGTGCAGTGTCTCGGCGATGCCTTGCAGATCGGCCACGGCGCTACGCACCTCTGCGATGGCCTGTTGAGCGGTCCGTTCCCACGCGATCACCCCGCCCTCTGCCAGATGCGCTTCGGCATTGGCCAAAGCTGCATCAGCCGCAACAAAATGTGCAATCATATGGTCCTGCGCGTCCGGACCTTCAGCCCCCCGCAGCTGTCGCTCTTCCGCGATCCCAAGAAGTACCTGCGTCAACGCATCGCTTTGATATCCCATGAGCGTCGCATCATCGTTGGGCACAGCCAAGGTGCCAAGATCTGCCAAGGCCGACTGGGCCGCTTCACCAACAGCTATCAGATCAGTGACATTGCGTCTGGAGTCAGACAGCCTGGTGGACATTGCCAAAAAATCTGTCCTGTAAGCCTCAGCCAGGTCGGAAATCTCGCTAATCTCGCGTGCAGTTTCCCGATCATTTGCGAACTCCGGCGCGGATGCCGCATCGCGAATAATCTCTCCGATATTGCTTGTGACCTCGTTCCGGGCAATGTCATTTGGATTTGCACGGTATTTGAGCGAGGCGACACGCGCCTCGAACAAGTCCTCAACGAAGGCAGTAATGACGATGTTCTGTTTTGCCGTCAGCCGATACCGTTTGTAGCTGTCCCCCAGCGCGCTAACCGCCACAAAGGCCAGAATAGCGCCGAAGACAATAAGGGTGGTCGTGGCCGCAAAGCCAATATTGATCCGATTTGAGATAGACGGCGATTTCATCAAACGCTCCTGCAGTGCCATGTGCAGGACCGTCTAGCGCTCGGACGTTAAGAAGCGATTGACGATAACCCGGTACTTAATAGATGAACCGTTTTACTCTCCAATCGCTGGCGTGTCGCTGCTCCAGATCGCAGCCACTAACCTTGCACGCATCACCGGATGCGATCTGGCCTGGCGCGGCATTCATTTGCCCTTCCACACCGGATCGCGTTTTTCGGCAAAGGCGCGCGCGCCTTCCAGGTTGTCCTCTGACCCATAAAGCACATCGACCGTCCGCAATTGCCGCCCCGTGATCCGGTTCAGCGCGTCCTGAAACTTGCTGTCCTCGGCGTCGCGCACGACCTCTTTGATCGCCGCATAGACGAGCGGCGGACCGCTGGCCAACATCCGCGCCATGTCCCAGGCCTGATCCATCAACGCGTCGGCCGCGTGGATCTGGTTCACAAAGCCCCAGCGATGCGCCTCTTCCGCGTCCAGCCAGCGGCCCGTCAACAGCATTTCCATCGCGATGTGATAGGGAATGCGCTTGGGCAGCTTGATGGATGCCGCATCGGCCACCGTCCCCGACCGAATTTCGGGCAAGGCAAATGTCGCATGATCCGCTGCCAGAATGATATCGGTAGACAAGGCCAGTTCCAGCCCGCCACCGCAGCAGATCCCGTTCACCGCGGCGATCACCGGCTTGTTCAGATCGCGCAGTTCCTGCAGGCCCCCAAAGCCACCAACCCCGTAATCACCATCCACCGCGTCACCATCCGCAGCCGCCTTCAGATCCCAGCCGGGGCAAAAGAATTTCTCGCCCGCACCGGTCACGATGGCGACACGCAACTCAGGATCATCGCGAAAACCGGCAAAGACATCGCCCATGATCCGGCTGGTCGCAAGATCGATCGCATTGGCCTTGGGGCGGTCCAGAGTCACCTCCAGCACGCCACCTTCGCGGCGGGTCTTGATCGGATTGGTCATGATGTCCCTTTCACAAGCAGGGCGTCGGCAACGACGGCCCGGTCCTTTGTACAGATCAGTGGATTGATCTCAATCTCTGTCACGTCGCCATGCGCGCCCACGTAGTCCTGCAATTGCATGACAGCCTGCACAATCGCGTCCAGATCGGCCCCCGGCTGACCGCGATAACCCTGCAAGATTGGCGCGATGCGCAAGCAGCCCAAGGCGTCGCGCAAGGTATCCGCATCAACCGGCAACAAAAGCGATTGGCGATCCTGCAGCAATTCGGTCAACGTACCGCCAGCCGCAAGGGTCAGCACAAAGCCATGCGCGGGGTCGGCGACGACACCGACCAGCAACTCCGCAACCGCCCCGCCGATCATCTCTTCGATCAGGAATGTGTCCGCCTGCATTGCATCCGCCGCAGCCAGAACCGCCGCCATATCGGATAGGCCCACGACCACCGCGCCCTTCTCGGTCTTATGGGCCACCCCTTCGCCTTTCAAAACCAGCGGAAAGCCAACCTCAGCGGCAGCCCCTGCCAACCCATCCCGCGACACGCCCGACACACGACGCGGCACATCCATTCCGGCGGCGGCCAAGGCGACCTTGGCCTCGCCTTCGGTCAATGTCCGGGTCCGGTCCAGCACCGCAACGGGCCAGACCGGGGGCAAAGGTGACGCAACTGGCGATGCAGCAGCCCGGATCGCCATGAACCCCTGATCAACATCCGATAGCGGCACAATACCCTGCGCCATCAAACGGGTCGCAGTCTCCTCCGGCATGTTCTCCGGCATAGTCGCCAGCACGGCAAACTGGCCAACCTCTGCCGCTGCAGCCTCAATCGCCTCGACCGTCGTGATCCAGTCGGCAACCGAACACCGGTCCGCATGCGGAAAATCCAGCACCACAATCGTCAGGTCCAGATCCGGCCCGACCATGGCCGCGAAAACCGCCGTCATGGCCGGTTTGTTACGCCAGATATCGGTGTGATAATCCAGCGGATTGGTCAGTTGAACAAGCGGGCTGAGATGCTGCGAAAGAACGTCATGCTGCGCACTTGAAAGGGTTGGAAATATCAGCCCGTGACGGGCCGCGGCGTCGGCCATGACGCTCGCCTCACCCCCCGAACAACTGAGGGACGCAATGCGAACGCCGGGCAACCTGCCAAAGCAGTGGAAGATCTTGAGCGTTTCCAGAAAAACCGTCAGCGACAACACACTCGCGATCCCCAGCCGGGCCATCAGCGCCTCTGCCCCCGCCGCACTTCCAGCCAGCGACGCGGTATGCGACACGGTCGCGCGCTGTGCCGCATCCGACTGTCCGACCTTCAGCGCGACAATCGGCTTGCCAAGCTCTGCCGCCAACGCCGCCAAACCCTCAAACCCCGGTACATCGCCGAAACTCTCCACATAAAGACCCAGTGCCGTGACCCGGTCGTCGCCTAACAAGGCCGCGCCAATCTGCGCCATCCCCTGCTGCGCCTGATTGCCTGCTGTCACGACATAGGCAATCGGCAGTCCCCTGCGCTGCATGGTCAGGTTGATGGCGATATTCGACGACTGGGCAATAATCCCCACACCCCGTTCCACCGGCACCAGACCATGCTGATCCGGCCAAAGCGCAACCCGGTCCAGTGCATTCAGCAGGCCATAGCAATTCGGCCCCAGCACCGGCATGTCGCCCGCCGCCTCCAACAGCGCGTCATGCAGACCGGCGCCATCGGCGGCCTCCTTGAACCCGCTGGCAAAGCAGACGGCACCCCCCGCCCCCATCGCGCGCAGCGCGGCCACAACCCCGATGGTCGCCTGCCGGTTCACGCCCACATAAACCGCATCCGGCACGCCCGGCAGATTATCCAGCGTGGCAAATGCCCCTTCAGCCGTCGGATGCACATGCCAGACCGGCCCGGCAAACCCGATCTTGCGGGTCTGTTCCAGCACGGCACGGCACCAGGCACCCCCACCAACCACTGCAATCGACGCGGGCCGCAGCAGACGCTCCATCAGGCCCCCAGCGGACGCAGCAATTCGCGGCTGATAATGTGGCGTTGAATTTCCGAGGTCCCGTCCCAGATCCGTTCCACCCGCGCATCGCGCCAGAACCGTTCCACCGGGAAGTCATCCATCAACCCCATGCCGCCGAAAATCTGCAAGGTCGTGTCGGTGACCTTCGCCAGCATCTCTGAGGCATAAACCTTCGCACTCGCAATCTCACGGTTGGCAGGCAATCCCTGATCCAGCCGCCAGGCCGCTGCCAGCGTCAGGAGATCCGCGGCATCAATCTCGGTCACCATATCGGCGATCTGGAAACTGACGCCCTGAAACTTGCCAATCGGTTGGCCGAACTGCTTGCGCTCGGCGGCATACTGCAATGCCAGATCAAAGCAACGCCGGGCACGACCCACACACATCGTCGCCACGGTGATGCGCGTGGCATAAAGCCACTCATTCATCACTGCAAAACCACCATCGACGGCCCCTAGAACCTGCGCATCAGGCAACCGGCAATCGTCAAACTCGAGGATCATGTTCTTGTAACCGCGATGGCTGACCGACTTGTAGCCGTCGCGCACCGTGAAGCCCGGCGTACCGCGATCCACCAGAAAGGTCGTGATCCGCTTCTTGGGTCCACGCGGGGTGTCATCCTCACCCGTCGCCACGAACACGATAAAGAAATCGGCATGATCCGCGCCCGAGATGAAATGCTTGGTCCCGTTCAGCACCCAATCGCCGCCATCGCGCCGGGCATTGCATTTCATGCCGCGCACATCCGATCCGGCATCGGGTTCCGTCATCGCCAGCGCATCCATGCGTTCGCCGCGCACCGCGGGCAGCAGATACCGGTCAACCTGATCCCCCGCACAGGCCATCAGGATATTCTGCGGGCGGCCAAAGAAATGGGTCAGCGCCATGGACCCTCGGCCCAACTCACGCTCTACCAGCGCGAAATCGACATGAGACAGGCCCGCGCCCCCGACACTTTCTGGAAAATTGCAGGCATAGAAGCCAAGCTCTTGCGTCTTGGCCTTGATCGCCTCGGCGATGTTAGGGGGCACCTCACCCGTGCGCTCGACCAGATCCTCATGCGGATAAATCTCATTCTCGACAAAGGACCGCACGGTCGAGACGATCATCTCCTGCTCATCGCTCAGGCCAAAATCCATGCATCTCCTCCCGTTTCGGGAAGCCTAGAACCAGATTATCCGGTCTGACAAACGGAATTTGCGCAGTGGCGTCAAAACCTTAACAGCGCATTCACAATTCGACCGTGCGCGGCATTAAAGGGGGTAAAAACGGCAAAGGGGTCCGACGCTTTGCCGACGCAAATCCGACGCGATGCCGACAGCCCGTTTTCGCCCCATCGCCAATATTAACAGGTGATTCCCGCAAAACCGCGAAAACCGGCAAAGCGCCGGTGTTGCGCACCCCACCGAACGTTGCCTAGACATCAAGGAAAACCGTCTCCCCCGGCCCTTGCAGATGAATATCAAACCGGTATGCACCCGGCCCGACCTCGTGCATCACCATCGTCTGCGCCCGCGTTCCATCCAGCCCCGGCACATCAGGCACCTGCCCCGGCCAATAGGCCCGCGTATGCAGTCCGATATTGATCCCCCGCGCAATAATCCAAAGCGTCAGAAACACATCCTCCGTGCGGCGGGTTTCGATGCGGAACTCACCCGTTTCGGCATCAGACGCAGAGCGCCCAAACGCCCCGATATCCGCCTGCCACACCTCGACCACCGCATCGGTCACCGGCGCGCCATCGCCGTCGTAGATACACCCTGTCAGGACTGCATCAGGGTCAGAAACCATAACAGTCCCAATGTCTTGGCCGTAGACCCCAGCAATCCCTGCCGCATTGGGCATCAGCCCAATATGCACATAGGGCCCTGCCGTCTGCGACGGTGTTTCGCGCGCCATCACATACCCTCCGGTCTGTCTTCAAACGGTGTCTGCCGCCGCCCGCGCAGCACGATATCGAACCGATAGGCCAGGCTGTCCATCGGCACCGCCGCATCCATATCCAGCGTTGCGGTCAACGCAGCGACACCATCCGCATCCAGCACCGATTGCACGATGGGGCAAAGCAGGATCAGCGGGTCACCTTCGAAATACATCTGCGTCACCAGCCGCTGCGCAAAGGCCTGACCAAAAAGGGAAAAATGAATATGCGCGGGCCGCCAGCTGTTCGGCCCATTCGGCCAAGGATAGGCCCCCGGCATGATCGTGTGGAACCGATACGCCCCATCAGCGCCCGTCACCACGCGCCCACAGCCGCCGAAATTCGGATCAAGCGGGGCCAGATACCCCTCGCGCTTGTGGCGGTAACGGCCCCCGGCATTGGCTTGCCACACCTCCAGCAAGGCCCCCGGCGCCGGGCGCCCAAACTCATCCATCACGCGGCCATGCACCACGATCCGAGGGCCGATGGCCGCCCCACCTTCCGCCGCGAAATTGTGAATAAGATCAGCATCCTCCTGCCCAATCAGATCAGGGCCAAAGACCGGCCCGCTTTCCTCTGCCGGGCTGGTCGGCATCAGCAACAACGGTTGTTGCGGGGCACGCAGCCGCGTCGATTTGTAAGGCTCATAAAGCGCTGGCGGATGCCGCGCCCGATCCCGTGGTGGAAACTCATTCACCGCGCATCTCCGCGAAAACCTCCTTGGCGATCTTCACCGCGTGATTGGCCGCAGGCACGCCCGCATAGATGGCAACATGCTGAAACGCCTCCATAATATCCCGCTCGCTGGCCCCGGTATTGGCGGTGGCGCGGATATGCATCGGGATTTCGTTGAAATTCTTGGTCGCCGCCAGCAGCGCCAACGTGATCATCGACCGCTCGCGCAGACTGATCGCGTCGGATGACCAGACAGTGCCCCAGGCGCCTTCGGTCACAAGTGTCTGAAACGGCTCATCCAATGCGGTCTGGCGCGCCTGAGAGACATCTACATGCGCATCACCCAGCACTTGCCTGCGCCGCGCCTCTCCCTGTTCATATCGGTCCATGACAATCCCCTAATATGGCAATCCAACGTAATTCTGCGCCATCGCCGCCTGCGCGGCGGCGTTGCTGCGCAGGAACTCCAACTCGGCCCGCTGTATCCGCAGATCAAACTCGGACTGATCGGGATAGCGGTGCATCAGCGAACTGAACCACCAACTGAACCGCTCCACCTTCCAGACCCGCGCCAGCGCCTGTTCGGAATAGGCGTCGATCCCGTCGGTAACCCCATCTTCATAGTATTGGCGCAAACCTTGGTACAGGTAATGTACATCCGACGCCGCCGTGTTCAGCCCCTTGGCCCCTGTGGGCGGCACGATATGGGCGGCGTCACCGCACAAGAACAAACGACCCCAGCGCATCGGTTCGGTCACGAACGATCGCAGCGGGGCGATGGATTTTTCAATCGACGGCCCGGTGACAAGGGCCTGCGCCTGATCAGGCGGCAAACGGCGTTTCAACTCGGCCCAGAACGCATCATCGGTCCAATCGGCCACGCTATCGGCCAGCGAACACTGGATGTAATAGCGGCTGAGTTGCGGGTTGCGCATGGAACAGAGGGCAAAACCGCGGTCGGAATTGGCATAAATTAACTCTTCGTTAACCGGTGGCGTTTCCGAAAGGACGCCAAGCCAGCCGAACGGATAAACCTTCTCATACTCGCGCCGCACCGACAGCGGGATCGTGTTGCGGCTGACCCCGTGAAACCCGTCGCATCCGGCGACAAAATCACAGTCGATCCGCTGAGGCGCGCCATCGACATTATAGGTCACATAAGGCGCGTCAGTGTCCGCATCACAAATCCGGACCTGATCGACATTGAACACCGTCTTGGCGGTGCGGGCATCGTAAAGATCGCGGGTCACTTCGGTCTGGCCGTAGACCATCACCGGGCGGCTCGTATGTTCGGTGAAATCCACCCGAAACATCTGATCTCCATAGGAAATCAGCGTACCATCATGGCGGATACCCTCGCGCTGCATCCGGTCGCCGCAGCCCGCCTCCTCCATCAGATCAACCAGCCCCTGTTCCAGCACACCAGCCCTGATCCGGGACAATACATAATCGCGGGTCTTGCGTTCCAGCACGACCGTATCAATGCCGCGCTTATGCAGCAGCTGACCCAAAAGCAGCCCCGAAGGGCCGCCGCCGATGATGGCAACTTGTGTCTTCACGCTATCCTCCCGCAACCAGTCTGGCGGCAGGACAAGGCAAAGTAAATCACCCCGCAGGGCGGTTATTGCCGCCAATAGCCGTGGTCAGCCGTGCCGCAGCCGCCATCACAGGTTCGGCCAGTTCGGCAATGCGATCCTCAGTAATGCGGGATGTGGGGCCCGATACGGAAATGCCCGCCACCGCCTCTCCAAACACGTTATAGACAGGGGCAGCTATGCAGCGCATGCCAAGGTTTCGTTCCTCCCCGTCAATCGCATAACCCCGCGCCTTGGCCGCATGCAGATCGGCGATCATCGCCTCAGGGTCGGTCAGCGTATGCGGGGTAAATTGTTCCAGCTTGCTCGCCGCCAGCACCTGCCGCTGGCGCGCATCGTCCATGCGGGACAAGAGCGCCTTGCCAATGCCAGAGGCATGCATGGCTGACGCGGTGCCGGGCGGAAAGAAGGCGCGGATCGTGGCATGTGTTTCGACCTGCCCAAGGAACAGAACCTTGCCATCACGTTCGATGCCCAGATTGGCGGTTTCCCCTGTCGCCTCCATCAACTCGCGCATGATGGGCCGCGCCCGTTCGACCAGCGACGTGCGGCGCAGAAACTGCGAGCCAGTCAGGAAGGCCGCAGCGCCGATGTTCCAGACCTGTGACTGTTCGTCAAAATCAGCAAAGCCGCGGCCCTGAAATGTCGTCAGCACGCGATAAACCGTTGCGGGTGACTGATCCAAAGCGCCCGCAATCTCTGACAAGGTGCCGCCGCCCATGTTTCCCAGTTCCACCAGCACCTCCAGCGCGCGATCCAGCGATTTGATCGTGTTCTGCTGGCCCTTGTCATCCCAGGCTTTGGGGCGGCCACGGGCGCGTTTGGTATCCTCTTCCACGATTCTCTTCCTCCGCATGAAAAACAATTTCACATTATGAAAAATACAACCACCTGACAACAAACGGTTTTCCAGTCCACCAAGTTCTTGAAAAATAATTTCAAAAAAATTGAGTGACGCAGGGGCATCTGGCAAAACACCATCAACCTAATGGAGGATAGGCCAATGAGTTTTCAGAACCCCGTCTTTATTCCCGGCCCCACCAACATGCCCGAGGCGATCCGCAAGGCGTGTGACATGCCCACGATCGACCATCGGTCGCCCTTGTTTGGCCAGATCCTGCACCCCGTGCGGGCCAATGTGCAGCAAGTCCTGAAATCTGACAGTGTCGAGATTTTCATCTTTCCATCCACCGGCACCGGCGGCTGGGAGACCGCGCTGACCAACACGCTGTCGCCCAGCGACAAGGTGCTGGCCTGCCGCAACGGGATGTTCAGCCATAAATGGATCGACATGTGCCAGCGTCACGGGCTGGATATGCAGGTGATCGAAACACCTTGGGGTCAGGGCATTCCGGCCGGCGAAATGGCCGAAGCGCTGATGGCCGACACCGGCCACACGATCAAGGCGGTGCTGGCCACCCATAACGAAACCGCCACTGGCGTGAAATCCGATATCCGCGCGATCCGCAATGCAATGGATGCCGCAGCGCACCCCGCAATGCTATTCGTAGACGGCGTGAGTTCCATCGGGTCAATGGATTTCCGCTTTGACGAATGGGGCGTGGATATCGCCGTGACCGGGTCGCAGAAAGGGTTCATGCTGCCTGCGGGTCTTGCCATTGTCGGGTTCAGCCAGCGCGCGCTGGATGCGACCAAGACCGCAAAACTGCCACGCACCTTCTTTGATATCAACGACATGACCGCTGGTTATGCCGCCAACGCTTATCCCTACACACCCGCTGTCGGCCTGATGAACGGGCTGCTGCTGTCCACCGAAACACTGCTGAAAGAGGGGCTCGACAATGTCTTTGCCCGCCACCATCGCATCGCGTCCGGCGTGCGGGCTGCTGTTGACGCGTGGGGCCTGAAACTCTGTGCGGCCAGCCCGGATGTGGAATCCGACTCTGTCAGCGCTATCTTGACGCCTGAAGGGTTCAATGCCTCGGACATCGTGACACTGGCCGCCGAAAAATACGGCGTCGCCTTTGGCACCGGCTTGGGCGAGGTCGCAGGCAAGGTATTCCGCATCGGGCATCTGGGCAGCATGACCGACGTCATGGCCCTGTCCGGTATCGCAACGGCGGAAATGTGCATGGTCGATCTGGGGCTGGATATCAAACTCGGCTCGGGCGTCGCGGCAGCTCAGGATTACTATCGCGGGCACACGGCCCAAAAACTCAAGGATGCAGCGTGATGAAAGATATCACAGACATGTATATTCCAACCTATGACGATGTGATCGCCGCCCATGAACGGATCAAGCCGTATATCCACCGGACCCCTGTCCTGACCTCAAGCTATCTGAATGATCTGACCGGGGCCGAGCTGTTCTTTAAATGCGAGAACTTTCAAAAGGCAGGTGCGTTCAAGGTGCGCGGAGCGTCCAACGCGGTATTTGGTTTGAGCGATGAAGACGCCAAGAAAGGCGTCTGCACCCATTCGTCCGGCAACCACGCGCTGTCCCTGTCCTACGCGGCCGGCCGCCGTGGCATCCCCTGCAACGTGGTCATGCCACGCACAGCGCCACAGGCGAAAAAGGATGCGGTGGAAGGCTATGGCGGGATCATCACGGAATGTGAGCCATCCACCACATCGCGTGAGGAGGTGTTTGCCCAGGTTCAGGCCAAGACCGGCGGCGATTTTGTGCATCCTTATAACGATCCCCGTGTGATTGCGGGCCAGGGCACCTGTAGTCGCGAATTCATGGAACAGACCGATGGCGTGGACATCATGGTTGCCCCTATCGGTGGCGGCGGGATGATTTCAGGCACCTGCCTGACCCTGTCGAACATCGCGCCAGAGGTGCAGATCATCGCGTCAGAGCCAGAACAGGCCGACGACGCCTATCGCAGCTTCAAGGCCGGTCATATCATCGCCGATGATGCCCCGGTCACCATCGCGGATGGCTTGAAGGTCCCGCTGAAAGAGCTGACCTGGCATTTCGTCAGCAATCATGTGACCGATATCTTCACGGCGTCAGAGCAGGAAATCATCGACGCGATGAAACTGACCTGGCAGCGCATGAAGATCGTAATGGAGCCAAGCTGCGCCGTGCCACTCGCCACAATCATCAAGAACCGCGACTTTTTTGCAGGCAAACGCGTCGGTGTGGTGATCACCGGCGGCAATGTCGATCTGGATAAGCTGCCCTGGATGCAGGGCTGAGGAGGAAGAAAATGAACGATATGAGCAACCTGAAAAACCTTGAAGTTGGCTATGACGTCCCGGCCATCCCTGGCATGGACGAGGCTGATATCCAGACCCCCTGCCTTGTGCTGGATCTGGACGCGCTGGAACGCAACATCAAGAAAATGGGCGACTACGCCAAATCCCACGGTATGCGCCACCGGGTCCACGGCAAGATGCACAAATCGGTCGATGTCGCCCTGCTGCAAGAAAAGCTGGGCGGATCTGTCGGTGTGTGCTGCCAGAAAGTTTCCGAAGCCGAGGTGTTCGCCCGTGGCGGCATCAAGGATGTGCTGGTCTCAAACCAGGTCCGCGATCCGCAAAAGATCGACCGTCTGGCCCGGATGCCCAAGCTGGGAGCGCGGACCCTTTGCTGTGTTGATGATATCGACAATGTGGCCGACCTGTCTGCCGCCGCGCAGAAGCATGGCACAATCATCGAATGCCTGGTGGAAATCGACGTGGGCGCGGGCCGCTGCGGCGTGCAGTATGGTCAGCCGGTGGTTGATCTGGCAAAGGCCATCGACGCTGCCCCCGGTCTGAAATACGCCGGTATCCAGGCCTATCAGGGCGCGATGCAGCACCTTGATAGCTATGAAGAGCGCAAGGCCAAAACAACAATCGCCATCGATCAGGTCCGCGAAACGCTCGACATGCTGAAGGCTGAAGGGATCGAGTCTGATATCGTCGGCGGTGGCGGTACCGGGTCCTACTATTTCGAAAGCAATTCGGGCGTGTTCAACGAATTGCAGTGCGGGTCTTACGCCTTCATGGATGCCGATTATGGCCGTATCCTCGACAAGGATGGCAACCGGATTGATGAAAACGAATGGGAAAACGCGCTGTTCATCCTGACCTCGGTCATGAGCCACGCCAAGGCGGACAAGGCCATCGTGGATGCAGGGCTGAAGGCGCAGTCGGTCGATAGCGGCTTGCCCACGATCTACGGGCGTGACGATGTGGAATACGTCAAATGCTCCGACGAACATGGTGTCGTGGCCGACCCCGATGGTGTGCTCAAGGTCAATGACAAGCTCAAGCTGGTGCCCGGCCACTGCGACCCGACCTGCAACGTGCATGACTGGTATGTGGGCGTGCGGAACGGCAAGGTCGAAACGCTCTGGCCCGTATCCGCACGCGGCAAGGCGTATTAAACAACACCCGCCTCGGGCTTGATCCGGGGCCTCCACGTCACTCCACGAGGTCCCGGGTCAAGCCCGGGACGCGTTGCACCCAATACCGGAAGACCCACCATGATCATCGTCCCCGAAGCCGCGATTGCGGATATCCTCACACGCGCCGACGCCTTCACCGCCGTTGAACAGGTTTTTGCAGCCATGGCTGCAGGCGATGCCTACAACTTCCCCGTGGTCCGAGAGGCGATTGGCCACGAAGACGCGCTTTACGGCTTCAAGGGCGGGTTTGATGGCAAGGGCATGTCGCTGGGCCTTAAGGCGGGCGGGTACTGGCCGCACAATCTCGAACGACGCGGCTTGATCAACCACCAGTCCACGGTGTTTCTGTTTGATCCCGATACCGGTAAAGTCGCCGCCATGGTCGGCGGTAACCTGTTGACGGCCCTGCGCACGGCAGCAGCATCATCCGTGTCGATCAAACATCTGGCGCGTAAAGACGCCAAGGTCATGGGCATGATCGGCGCGGGCCATCAGGCGAAATTCCAGCTGCGCGCCGCCTTGGAAACCCACAATTTCGAAAAGGTCATCGGCTGGAACTACCACCCTGAAATGCTGCCCGGTCTGGCCGAAGTGGCAAAGGAAGCAGGCGTGCCATTCGAAGAGGTCAGCCTTGACGGTATGGTCGAGGCTGATGTGGTCATCTCCATCACCTCCGTCTTCTCACCCATCTTCGGCGCGGCCCATATCAGCCCCGGCACTCATATGGCCTGCATGGGGACTGATACTATCGGCAAACAGGAATGCGAAACCGATCTGGTCGTCACGGCCACCGTATTCACCGATGAGATCGCACAATCCGTGACTTTGGGCGAGACGCAACATGCGGTGAAGTCTGGGTTGAAAACCAAGGACGACATCACCGAACTTGGCGCCGTGATCAACGGCACGCATCCCGGGCGCAACAGCGATGACGAGATCACCCTGTTCGACGGGACCGGTGTGGGTTTGCAGGACCTCGCTGTTGCCGCCTCAGTCGTTGATCGGGCCGTTGAAAAGGGCGTCGCAATCGAGGTTGATTTTTAGGCGCGAATTCTGCGAAACGCAAAAGCCCCCGCAAATGCGGGGCTTTCTTTGTTCGAGTAACAGCGATTAGTCGCCGTTCAGCGATCCTTGCCCGTTGCCAGACAGACCACCGGCAACCTCATCCGTTGCTTCGCCAGACAGTTCCTCGGGCAAGAGCAGGTTCAGCACAATCGCGATGAATGCTGCGGGCAGCAGGCCCGACGTCATCAGGATGCGCGCTGTATCCGGCAGGCCAGCAACGGCACCGGGTTCCAGTTGCAGCCCAAGACCGATGGACAGGGCAATCGCAAAGATCACCATGTTGCGGCGGTTCCAGTTCACGTCTGACAGCATCGAGATACCGGCAGCAACCACCATACCGAACATGACGATCACACCGCCACCCAGCACCTCAATCGGGACGGTGCGGATCACGCCGCCGACCTTGGGCACCAGCCCACAGATGATCAGGAAGATCGCGCCGCAGGTCACGACATGCCTGCTCATCACGCCGGTCATGGCGATCAGGCCGACATTCTGGCTGAACGATGTGTTCGGAAAGCCGCCAAAGATACCGGCAATTGCGGTACCCAAACCATCGGCATAGGTGGCCCCTTCGATCTCTTTATCCGTGGCCTCGCGCCCGGCCCCACCTTTGGTAATCCCGGACACATCGCCCACCGTTTCAATGGCAGAGATAAAGGCCATCAGGCAGAAGCCGATAATCGCAGCAGCGCTAAACTCGAACCCATATTTGAACGGCTGCGGCAATGCGAAGGCGGCAGACCGTTCCCACGAACCGGTCACGGCAGACCATTCCAGAATACCGACGCCCAGCGCATAGCAATAGCCGACGATCAGACCGATCAGCACGGCTGACACGGAAAGCATGCCGGAAGTGAAAAACTTCATGCCTAGCGTGACGATGATCACGACCAGCGCGGCAGACCAGTTCAAAAGCGAGCCATATTCGGGTGTCCCGATGGCAGGCACACCGCCAGCCGCGTATTGGATGCCGACTTTAACCAGCGCCAGACCAATCATCGTGACCACCAACCCAGTGACCAGCGGCGGCAAGGCAAACCGGATCCGGCCAATGAACACGCCAAGGACAGCGTGGAACAGGCCCCCAATGATGACGCCACCGAAAAGTGCCGCCAGCCCGTCCACGCCTTTGCCCGCGACCAATGGGATCATGATCGGGATGAAAGCAAAGGATGTGCCCTGCACAATCGGCAGCTTGGCCCCAACCGGTCCGATTGAGATGGTTTGCAGCAGTGTCGCCACGCCCGCAAACAGCATCGACATCTGGATCAGATACAGAAGTTCTGGAAAATCGGGCGAGTTTGATCCAAACCCGAAACCCGCAGCTCCTGCCACGATGATGGCTGGCGTGACATTGGATACGAACATCGCCAGCACGTGCTGGATACCCAACGGTATGGCCCTGTACAGGGCGGGTGTATAATTGGGATCGCGCAGTTGGTCCGGCGTCCCGATGGATGAAGTTGTCATTGATCGTCCCCTGTTGTTGCCGATCTTACGCGCCGGTCACTCGTCGAAAATCACGCGGTAAGGCGTGGTGAAATGATGCTCCTCCAGATTGTCGCCTTTGCCTATCCGGTCGATCACGGCAAAAAGACCGGGGCCGGTTAAAGGGGTGAGCACCCCATGCCAGACCCCACGGTGGAAATTGATGCCCTCTCCCGGGGCGGTGATGAAGGCCTGTGGCTGCAGGTCCGTGTCGGCGACAATGACCAGAAATGGGTCCATGCTCATCGGAATGAAGGCCTGTGACCCAAGTGGATGTCGTTCGACCAGATCCAGCTTGTAGGGCAATTGCCGCAGTTCAGACCGGAACAGGCTGATGCCGACACGCCCATCACAATCGACCTTGGCCCGGTCGTGAAATCGGCCGCACAGCCCCGCATTGATGATCTTGTCCGGATCCCCCTCGCAATTCAGCACATCCCCAAATGGCGCGAATGCTTGCGTGGTCAGGGGTGTTATGCTGATGTCATGGGTCATCGGGGCAGCATGTCTTTCAGCCGGTGCAGGGCGATGCGTTCGACCTGATGGCAGGCCTCTGCAAATTCTGTCTTCCGATCATTTTCCAGCCGCGCCGCGAATGCAGCCTTGATCGACGCCTTGTCATGGTCTCGCACGGCGATGATGAAAGGAAAGCCGAATTTCTCGGTATATGCCGCGTTTTGCGCCGCAAATTCGGCGCGTTCATTGTCCGTCAGCGCGTCCAGCCCCGCGCTGGCCTGCTCTGCCGTGCTTTCCGCCGTCAGCCGCTTGGCCGTGGCGAGTTTGCCTGCAAGATCAGGGTGGGCTGTCAAGACGCTCAGCCGCTCTTCCTCGGACGCAGCCCGGAATGCCCGACACATGGCGTTATGCAACCCGGTCGCTGTGTCATGAACAGGGCCAAGCTCCAGATCGAAGGCCCGCTCTTCCACCCATGGTGAATGTTCGAAGACATGATCGAAATTCTGCATGAAAGTGGCCTTGTCCATCTGCGACGGGCGCGCCCAGCGCTGATGCGAATGGGTTTTGGCCCAGTGGTCGGCAATCTGTTCGCGGGTGGCGAACCAGACCCCTTCATGGCGTTGGACATATTCAATGAACTCCCGCAACGCCTCTGCCCGTCCGGGTCGCCCAATCAGGCGGCAATGCAACCCGATGGACATCATCCGCCCGCCTTCGCGGTACAGCGCATCAAAACTGGCCTTCAGATAGTCCAGAAACTGCGCGCCCGCATTGAACCCCTGCGGCGTGGCAAAACGCATGTCGTTGGCATCCAGCGTATAAGGGACGATCAACTGGTCGCGCCGCCCGAACTCCATCCAGTAAGGCAGATCATCGGCATAGCTGTCAGCGACATAGGCAAACTGCCCGGTTTCCGCGGCCAGCCGAACCGTATTCATCGAACAGCGGCCCGTGTACCAGCCGCGCGGGGGTGTGCCGACCACCTCGCTATGCAGGCGGATCGCCTGCTCCATATGGGCACGCTCCACATCCTCCGGCGCATCCTTGTATTCGACCCATTTCAGCCCGTGGCTGGCAATTTCCCAGCCCGCATCCTTCATCGCCGCGACCTGTTCCGGTGCGCGGGCCAGCGCGGTCGCGACCCCGTAAACCGTCACCGGCAGGTCAGCCATCATCCGGTGCAACCGCCAGAACCCGGCGCGCGCCCCGTATTCATAGATGGTTTCCATGTTCCAGTGGCGCTGACCAGGCCATGCAGCAGCGCCGACAATCTCGGACAGGAAGGCCTCTGATGCGGCATCCCCATGCAGCACGTTATTCTCGCCGCCTTCCTCGTAGTTCAGGACAATCTGCACGGCAATCCGCGCGCCGCCGGGCCACTGCGGGTCAGGCGGGTGCGCCCCATAGCCGGTCATGTCACGTGGATATCGTTTCACGCGCTTACTCCCATTCATTGTCAGGTTAATCTGAAAGATCCCAAGCGTTTTTCAAATTCTTCACGAAACACTTTCGGCGGCTTTGATCGCGCTGGCAATGCGGCCTATCATGAATTCCATGAACAGGCGGGTCTTGGGGTCCTGATGCCGCCGATGGGTATAGAGGCAGGCCATCTGCACCGGTTCCGGCGGAGTCGCCTCTGCCACCGGGATCAAGGCACCGGACGCCAGATGCTCGGCCACTTCGAAACGCGGTTTCAGGGCGACGCCCTGCCCTGCCAACGCCCAATCGGTCAGCACATCGCCATCATCGCTTTCCAACCGCCCGGCGACACGGAATTTTTGCGGGCCGTCCGCCGTGATCAGTCGCCACTGAAACTCCGACGCGCCCGGAAACCGAAGGTTCAGGCATTCATGGCCATCACCGACCAGCGCCGCGCCATCCGCCGGATGCCCGCGCCGCGCGATATAGGCAGGCGACGCGACCAGCACCCGCGCCACATCCGCAATCTTGCGAATGCGCAGGTTGCTGTCGGCGGGTTTGCCCAGATGAAACGCCAGATCAAGGCCCTCTGCCGTCATGTCCACATTCCGATCTGTCATGCGCAGACGCACGCCGATCAGCGGGTATTCAGCGGTGAAATCCGGCACATGCGGCGCGATCAATCGCCGCCCGACGCCCAAGGGTGCGGCCACATGCAGCAACCCCTTCGGGTTTTCGGTCAGATCGGTCACCTGCGCCTCGGCATAGTCCACCGCATCCAGCACCGAACAGGCCCCGCCATAAAACGCCTTGCCCTGTGCGGTTGGCGTCAGGCTGCGGGTGGTCCGCTGGAACAGGCGGACCGCCAGATGATCCTCCAGTGCCGATATCCGGGCCGAGGTGACCGCAGGCGATATCCGCAAATCGCGGCCAGCCGCCGACATTGACCCCAATTCATAGACCCTTACGAAGGTCCGGATATTCTCAAGATACGACATTATTTCGCAATTTTTGATAGAGCCTTGCAATATCAGGGAATACAAGAAAACCAACGCCCTGACTAGACTGGGCGCAAAAGGGGACGTGCCATGTATGACATCGCTATCTTGTGGGACTGGATCGCCTTTGCGGTGCGCTGGCTGCATGTGATCACGGCGATCGCGTGGATCGGGTCATCGTTCTATTTCATCGCGCTCGACCTGTCGCTGAACCGCGATATCGCTGGTCCCGCAGATGGTGAGGAATGGCAGGTCCATGGCGGCGGGTTTTACCACATCCAGAAATACCTAGTGGCGCCCGCCGCGATGCCAGAACACCTGACCTGGTTCAAATGGGAAAGCTATTGGACATGGCTGTCCGGGTTCGCCCTGCTGGCGGTCGTCTATTGGGTCGGGGCAGAGCTGTATTTGATCGACCCCAGCAAGGCCGATCTGGCGATCTGGCAAGGTATTCTGATCTCTGCGGCGTCGCTCGCCTTGGGCTGGATCGTCTATGACCTCCTGTGCAAATCACCTTTGGGCGAACAGCCGACAACCCTGATGGTGCTCCTGTTCATCCTGCTGGTGGTGATGTCATGGGGCTACAATCAGGTCTTCACCGGGCGCGCGGCGCTTCTGCATCTTGGGGCCTTCACCGCCACAATCATGACCGCCAACGTCTTCTTTATCATCATGCCGAACCAGCGGATTGTGGTGGCCGATCTGAAGGCCGGGCGAACGCCTGATGCCAAATACGGCAAGATCGCCAAGCTGCGGTCGACCCACAACAACTACCTCACCCTGCCCGTGATCTTCCTGATGCTGTCGAACCACTATCCGCTGGCTTTCGGCACCGAATATGCATGGATCATCGCCGCACTGGTTTTCCTGATGGGCGTCACGATCCGGCATTATTTTAACTCCATGCATGCCCGTAAAGGCAGACCGACATGGACATGGGCGGTGACCGTGATCCTGTTCATCCTGATTGCGTGGTTGTCCACCCAACCGGGGCATGATAGCTATGAAGAGGCCGAGGCGCGCGCGCTGACCCCTTACGAACAACGCTTTGCGAGCGCAGGAGGGTTTGAGGAGGCGCATGACATCGTCATCGGCCGCTGTTCGATGTGCCACGCGCGCGAACCGGTCTGGGGGAACATGCAATGGGCACCGAAGGGCGTATTCCTGGAAACCGAAAGCGACATCGCACGGTACGCGCGGCAAATCTATCTGCAGGCCGGTGTCAGCCACGCCATGCCACCCGCCAATATCACCAACCTGAGGGCCGAAGACCGGGCCAAACTGATCGCGTGGTATCAGGCCGGATCGTAGGATGGGTTGAAACCCATCTTACGTCGCATCAAACGCTGCGATGATACGGCGGGCCAGGGTGCTTGACTGCCCATAGCTGACCAGATGCACGTCCAGCCCGCTCTTCGCATGCAATCGCAATGCGCGAAGCACCGCAGCCTCGATCCAGTCCTGCCTGTTCCCAAAGGCACCACCGCCCAGCATCGTCAGAAACACGCGGTTATTGCCGGTCTGCGCCGCGTTCCGGATTGCGGCAAGCAGTGTCGCCTCATACGCAGCCTCCAGAACAATCTGTGCCAGAGGTGCCCACAAACCGGCATCCACATCAGAATAGGCGACAGGCATCGCGCTGCAATACACTTGGCACACAAGACGTGCGGCATCATTGATGGTCACCTGGGTCCCACTATGGACACCCACGCGCAATGCGGTACGCACCGCATCGCGGTCCAACCGGTCCAGTTGGGCATTGATGACACGCAGACTGTCAGCGGTGGGCAACGCATAGCCATTGCGCATCTCCCACAGGAAATGTCGATCACTGCCCAACAGCCGCCCGAGATCCGCGAGGCAATCAATCTGGCGATCAGCGGTCTGACCGATCCCGCCATCAAGTGGGACGAAATAGTTGCGATAGATGGTCCCCGCGAGACAGGCCAGCGCACAGGCCGGACCTTGGGTCAGATCATGTTCATACCGCCCAACACCCATTTCGGGTGTTACCGACGGGCCGATCATCTCGAGCAGATTGAATTGCGAGGCGACCTGAAACGTCGCGCACTCATTCTCCGGGCGCATATGCAGGCGTTGTATGTCGGCGACGACTTCCTGAACGGTCAACAGGCCCAGTGTCTGCGGGCGTCACGCTTTCGCGCAGCTCGCTCAGCGATGGGGTGGATAGCTTGCCAGTCTCGGCCCGCCACCCGGTGATATCCGACACAATCACCGTTCCATCCAGCGACAGGTTTTCATAAACGCGCGCGGGCGTCTCGTCGGTGATACCGGTCAGTTCTTCAAACCATGTCATATGCATGCCCGACAGAGGCCACATCGTAAGATGGGTTTCAACCCATCGCGGTTCAAAGATCGATCCGCATCCCCGTTTCGGCGTCAAAGAAATTCAGCGCACCCGGCGCAATCGACAGACCGACCACATCGGTGCTGTCCTCATCCATCCGCCCCGGCAATCGTGCGGTGACTGTCACCCCGTTCAGCGCGAAATTAAGATAGCATTCGGCGCCGGTGTTCTCGATCATCGTCGGGCTGACCTGCATATCGGGATTGCCCACCGCCAGCATCAAATGCTCCGGGCGGATCCCCACCTGTACCGCCTGCGGCAGGCCCGCCAGTGCGGCAAGGGTCACATCACCCATCGCCAACCGGGCACCATCGACCTTGGCCGGGATAATATTCATCGGTGGTGACCCCATGAAATCCGCGACAAATGTATTGGCAGGGCGGTCGTAAATCTCCTGCGGGGTGCCGATCTGCTGGATATCGCCACCTTTCAGCACCACGATCCGGCTGGCCAGTGTCATCGCCTCGATCTGGTCATGGGTGACGTAGACGATGCTGGCCCCAGTCGTCTTGTGCAGGCGCTTGATCTCGGCCCGCATCTCGACCCGCAGCTTGGCGTCGAGGTTCGACAGGGGTTCATCGAACAGAAACAGCTTGGGGTCGCGAACCAATGCTCTGCCCATGGCAACACGTTGGCGCTGACCGCCGGACAGTTGGGACGGGTTGCGGTCCAACAGGTGATCAATCTGCAACAGCGTTGCCACCTGTAGAATCTTAGCGTCCATATCTGCCTTCGGCACCTTACGAATTCTCATGCCAAAGCCGATATTCTCGCCCACCGACATGGTGGGGTAGAGCGCATAGCTCTGAAACACCATCGCGATATCGCGGTCCTTGGGTGGCTCCTGCGTCACATCGCGCCCGCCGATCATCAACGACCCGGCGGTGATTTCCTCCAGCCCCGCGATGCAGTTCAGCAGGGTGGATTTGCCGCAGCCGGACGGGCCGACCAGCACAAGGAACTCGCCCTGCGCCATCTCGATATCGATATCGCGCAGTACCTCGACAGCGCCGTAGGACTTACCCAATCCGCGCGTTTCCAGCGCCGGTTGCATGCTCACGTCAAAGGCCATGGGTCTTGCTCCTCCTTCGGGACGGGACCGGTCGATGCGCGCACGATCAGCTCGGCCCGGTCGATTTTCTGTTCGGCTGGTGCGCCGCTGACAAAGTCGATCAGCAGGTTCGCCAATGGCACGCAGGCATCGCGCAACGGTGCCCGCGTCACGGTCAGGGCGGGGTCGAAACTGACCGCGCGCATCAGGGGCAGCGCATCGTCATGCGCCATGACCGACAGATCGTCGGGCACAAGCAAACCACGATCCTTTGCAGCACGGATCACACCAGCGGCGATCAGGGTTGAGGCACAGATCATCGCCGTAGGGCGGGCACCATCACGCCCCGACAGCATGGAAAGCGCGGTCTTATAGGCGTCCATTTCCGTCTCGGCATTCGCGGCAACAAAGGCGTCGGGCACGATCAGCCCTTCCGCATCGACCGCATCGCGAAACCCGCGCAGGCGATCCACGGCATAGGCATAGCGCAACTGCCCGTTGAGCAGGGCAATCCGCTTGTGGCCCAGCGAGGCCAGCAATTTCACCGCATCTTCGGACACCGCAGCGTTGTCGATTCCATAGCAGGCATAATCGACATCGGGTGCTGTCTGCCCATGCATCACAAAAGGAATGCCCTTTTCGCGCAGGAACGCGACCCGTGGATCATCCGGCACAGGTGCGTTCAGGATAAAGCCGTCCAGAATGTCACGCTCCATCAGTTTGCGGTAGGGGAGGACAGGATCGTCATCCTGATCGACGGCCAACACCAGATCGACATCACGCGCGCCAAGTGCGGCGGTCAGCCCAGTCAGCATCTCGAAAAACGTCTGGTCCGCGCTCATATCAGCCCTGATCTTGATAATCATGCCCACCATGCCGGACCGACCGGTGACCAGCCGCTGCGCCACGCGATTCGGACGATACCCCAGCCGTTCAGCGGTTTCGCGGACCTTGTCGCGGGTCTTGATATTCACTTCGGGAAAGCCGTTCAGCGCCCGGCTGACGGTGGCTGCCGACAACCCCAGTTCCGCGCCTATATCCTTAAGCGTTGCCACACGCTTCCTCCTCAAAGCGATTGCATTACTGACGCAGATTATCGCAAAGTTCCGCAAATTCCTAGTTCAAATCACAAATTAAAACGTTTTGAATTATGAAACTGATTTGTTAACTTACCCCCGAATCAAAAGGAGGCACCCGGATGAGAGAATGGTGGCGCGACGCGGTGATCTATCAGGTCTATCCGCGCTCTTTTCAGGACGACAACGGCGATGGCGTTGGCGATCTGAAGGGGATTACACGCCGCCTGCCCCATATCGCGGCCCTCGGTGCCGATTGCATCTGGCTGTCCCCGATCTTCCGATCCCCGCAGAAAGACATGGGTTACGACGTGTCGGATTATACCGACATCGATCCGCTTTTCGGGTCACTGGAAGATTTCGACGCTTTGATCGCCCGCGCCCATGAACTGGGGCTGAAGGTCATCACCGATCAGGTCCTGTCGCACACCTCCGACCAACACCCATGGTTCCGCGAATCCCGGGTCAGCCGCGATAACGACAAGGCGGACTGGTATGTCTGGGCCGATCCCTTGCCCGACGGATCGCCCCCCACCAACTGGCACAGCCATTTCGGCGGGCCCGCTTGGGAGTTCGATCCGCAGCGCGGGCAGTACTATCTGCACAACTTCCTCGCTGCCCAGCCAGATCTTAACTTTCACAACCCTGAAGTGATCGATGCAATCCTTGAGACCTGCAAATTCTGGCTGGATCGGGGGCTGGATGGGTTCCGCCTCGACACGGTGAACTACTATTTCCACGACGCGCAATTGCGCTCAAACCCGCCCGCGCAGACCCGCCCACAGGTCATGGCGACCGATCTTTATGGGATGCAGGACAACATCTATAACAAGACGCGGCCGGAGAACCTGAACTTTCTCGAACGGTTGCGCGCGCTGACCGATCAGTATGATAACATCATGATGGTCGGCGAGGTCGGTGAAATGGGCGCAAAATCCATCCGCATCATGGGCGATTACACCGTCGGCACCAGCCGCCTGCACATGGCCTACAGCTTTGCCATGCTCGGCCCTGACTTTACCGCTGATCATTTCCGCAGCTGCATCGAAGGGTTCCAGCAAGGCGCACCCGATGGTCACCCCAAATGGTCGTTCAGCAATCACGACGTGCCCCGCCATGTCACTCGCTGGGCCGATCATGCCGTCAGCGACACCGATATCGCCCGGCTCGCCTGCGCGATGCTGATGTCGTTCGAAGGCACCATTGGCATTTATCAGGGCGAAGAACTGGGCCAGACCGAAACCGAACTGACCTATGACGAGCTGACAGATCCACCCGCGTTGCGCTTCTGGCCAGCGATCAAAGGGCGCGATGGCTGCCGGACCCCGATGGTCTGGGAAAAGGACAAGCCCAACGCCGGTTTCAGCACCGGGCGCCCGTGGCTGCCGGTCAAAGCACCACAAGCGGCCCTGTCCGTTGACGCGCAAGAGGCCGCCAATGACAGCACGCTGCATTTCTACAAAAGCGCCATTGCCTTCCGCAAAGCACAGCCTGCGCTGACCGCTGGCAAGACATCATTCATCAACCTGCCCGAACCGCTGCTGGCCTTTCATCGCAAGGCAGACGGGCAGACGATCACCTGCGCGTTCAACTTGTCTAAGGACAGCCAGGTCATCCAACTGACCGGCGCGGCGACCCTGACTGGGCCCCGCCACGCCAATCTTGATGGGCCGACGCTGACACTACCCGGCAACGGCTTTGCCTACCTGAACCATGACGGGGCGCTCGCCCTGTCCGCCTGATCCAACTCTCTGGGAGGAGAAAAATGAAAAAGACCCTATCAACCCTCGCGCTGTTGCTCGCCACAGCCGCCCCCGCCGCCGCATTGGAAGACGGCAAGATCCTGATCTGGACCGGCGACAATCGGGACCGCGACGCGCTGCTTGAGGCCGTGCAACCTTTCGTCGATGACCTTGGCGTTGAAGTATCCGTCGAAATCGTGGACCCCGATCTGCCCCAGAAATTCCAGCAGGCCGCGGCCACCGGCGATGGCCCCGATATCGTGCTCTGGGCGCATGACCGGTTCGGCGAATGGGCCAGCGGTGGCCTGATCGCGCCGGTGCAGCCATCGGCCAGCTGGTCCGAAGACATCCTGCCCGCAGCGATGGATGCGATGCAGTTCGATGGCAAAACATGGGGCTACCCGCTGGCAGTCGAGGCCGTGACCCTGATCTACAACAAAGATATCATCGACACGCCACCAGCCTCTTTCGAGGAAATCAAGGATCTGGACATCGCAGGTCAGAAAATCCTCTGGGACTACAACAACACCTATTTCACCATGCCCATGCTGATGGCCGGTGGCGGCTACGCCTTCCAAAAGGTCGATGGCTCCTATGACGGCTCGACGACGGGTGTGAACACCGACGGAGCGATTGCCGGTGCAGAGGTGCTGAAATCGCTCTTTGACGATGGTGTCATGCCGCAGGGCGTCGATTACGGCGTCATGGACGGGGCCATGAATAACGGTGAAGTCGCCATGGTCCTGAACGGCCCATGGTCCTGGGCCGGATTCGAAGGGTCGGACATCAATTTCGGTGTCGCCCCGATCCCAACCGTGAATGGTGAAGTCTCGCCCCCCTTCTTGGGTGTGCAGGCACTTGGCATCAACGCAGCCTCGCCCAATCAGGACCTCGCGGTGGAACTGATCGAAAACTATCTGGCCACCGATGATGGGCTGGCAATCTGGAATGCCAAGAATGGGCTTGGCGCGCTGGCCGATGCCTCTGCTGCTGTGGCACAGAACAATCCGCTGGTGACAGATATGCTGGCCGTGGCCGCCAATGGCGTGCCGATGCCGTCCAACCCTGAAATGGGGGCATTCTGGGCCGCGATGGGTCCTGCGCTGACCAACATCACGACAGGCGCGGCTGAACCTGCCGACGCGCTGAACGACGCCGCCGCGCGTATTCTGGGCGAGTGAACCCAGAAACAGGCGGCGGACCTCCCTCCGCCGCCCGTCAAATGCTTTCTCTTGACGCATCCCCGCATGCCCTGTTCGCTTGGGCCATGGTCGGATTGCACCGCAAGGAACCGCACCGATGACCGCAGCCACCGACACCCCCGTGATCGAAGGATCACCAATCCCGCGCCTGATCATCGTTGGCGCTGTCACGATTGCCCTGCTTTTCGCGGCCTTCTTCCTTTACCAGATTGCGCAGCCCCTTTTTGGGGTGATCATGCTGGCGCTCGCCACCGGCTTTGCGATCATCTTTGGGGCAAATCGGTACTACGGCGCGCGGTTCATCTTTCCGGGTGTCTCGGCCGTGCTGATCTTCATCGCCTTCCCGGTTGTCTATACGATCTATATCGGTTTCACGAATTACAGCAGTTTCAACCTGCTCACCTATGACCGCGCGGTTGAGGTACTGACCTCGCGCGGCTCTGTCGATCCTGACACCGAACAGCCCTTTGCCGTGGCCCGCGATGGTGACCAATTCCGCATCTGGCTGCCCGAATCCGGGTTGCTTTCTGATCCGGTTGCGCTTGATGGCGATGCCGAAGCCACCCTGTTACCCGCCGCTGAACCCACTGACCTGCTGGAACGGCGCGATGCAATCCAGCTGCGCAGCGGTCTGCAGGCGCTGACCTTGACCACGCCGGATGGCACGATCATCCAGAATGCCAGTCTTCGCACCTTCGGCACGGTCACACCCGATTACGTCCAGACCGGACCCGACACGCTGACCCGCTTTGATGGGGCAGTTCTGACTGCCAATCACGAAACCGGCTTTTTCGCCGATGAAAACGGTGATCAGGTCCCACCCGGCTGGCGTGTCGGTATCGGCTGGGACAATTTCGAACGCATCTTCACCTCCGAAGGTATCCGCGGCCCCATGGTCAGCATCTTCATCTGGACCTTCGTTTTCGCCATCGCCTCGGTCGTCCTGACCTTTGCCCTTGGGCTCACGCTTGCCGTCATACTCCAGTGGCCGCATCTGCGGTTCAAGGCGGTCTACCGGATCCTGCTGATCCTGCCCTACGCCGTACCCGCCTTCATCTCAATCCTCGTGTTTAAGGGCCTGTTCAATCAGAATTTCGGTGAAATCAACCTGATCCTTGAGGCGCTGTTCGGCGTCCGCCCCAGCTGGTTCACTGATGGCAATCTGGCGCGGGTCATGGTGCTGATCGTCAACACGTGGCTCGGCTATCCATACATGATGCTGCTGGCCATGGGGTTCCTGCAGGCAGTGCCTGAGGATCACAAGAAAGCGGCAGCTCTCGAAGGGGCCAGCGCGCTGCGGGTATTCTTCACCATCACCCTGCCGCAGATCATCCCGCCTTTCCTGCCCCTGCTAATCGCGAGTTTCGCGTTCAACTTTAACAACATGGTGCTGATATTCCTGCTCACGCGCGGGCTGCCCGACATCCCAGGCACGGTCATCCCGGCAGGCGAAACCGACATCCTCGCCAGCTTTACCTACCGGCTGGCCTTCGACAATGCAGGCCAGCAATTCGGCCTTGCGGGCGCGATTACCCTGCTGATCTTCCTTGTGGTCGCAGCCATATCCTATGCCAATTTCGTCGCCATGCGCCGCGCGGCGCAAAAACGATCGGGGAGGGTCAGCGCATGATTGTCGAACGCCCAAAGGACCTGCTGGTCAAGAAAATCCTCGCCCACGGCTTCATGCTGATCTTTCTGGCGCTAATCCTGTTCCCCTTCTTCATGGTTCTCTCGATCAGCTTTCGCGAGGGGAACTTTTCCGTCGGCTCCATCATCCCTGAAAACCCGACGCTGGAACACTGGTACCTCGCCTTCGGCCTCGACTACACGCGGGCCGACGGCACCGTTGTCGAACCGCCCTATCCCGTCATGCTGTGGATGTGGAACTCCATCAAGATCGGGCTGATCGCAGGTCTTGGTGTGCTCGCCATCGCCACGATCTCGGCCTATGCGTTCAGTCGGATCAGGATCAAGGGCAAGGGCGCGATGCTGGATGGGCTGTTCCTGATCCAGATGTTCCCCACCACGCTCGCGCTGGTCGCAATCTACGCGATCTTCGACGCATTGGGCGAGGTCAGCCCATTCCTCGGCCTCAATTCCCACACCGCACTTGTGCTGATCTATCTGGCCGGGGTCACCTTACATATCTGGACGATCAAGGGCTATTTCGACAGCATCGACACCGCCCTCGACAAAGCCGCTGCGATTGACGGTGCCACACCTTGGCAAACCTTCCGTTTCATCTTTCTGCCGCTCGCCGTCCCGATCATGAGCGTCGTTTTCGTGCTGGCCTTCATTGGGTTCATCAACGACTACCCGATCGCATCCGTCCTGATCCGGTCAGAGGACAAGATGACCCTCGCCGTCGGCTCAAGGCTGTATCTCAACGAATTCCAGTATCTCTGGGGCGATTTCGCCGCCGCCGCGATTCTGTCAGGCCTGCCGATCACGGTCGTCTTCCTGATCGCGCAACGCTACCTCGTCTCGGGCCTCAGCGACGGTGCCGTGAAAGGATAGAAAGGACAAATAGATGCCTTACCATATTGCAGGTGGTAGCCGCGATCCACGCGTCGAGTTGAAACACACCGAAATTCTTGAACCGATTGATGGGGATTACAAGAAACTCGAACTGAAAGATACCAGTCCTGATGGCAAATACGGGGTAACATTCAGCGGTGGGTATAGTGGTCGGCCTGTTGACCCAACCTATATGCCGACGCGGTTACGAAGAAAGGGGAACGAGGGTCGCCCTCTCTACGATGTTGATAACATGTGGGGTGGCGGTCTACTCGTCACTGATCGCTTTAAAGAAATTGTGGAGAGCTTTGAGGCGGGCGTTCATCAGTTCTTTCCTATACAGATTGAACAACGCGGCAAAGTCATCGCCGACCGTTACATCTTTTACGTCTGCAATCGTCTCGACACGCTTGCAAAGGATCTGTGCGTGCCGCCAGTCGCAGAAGGTGCAAAATACATGCCAGCATATGATGGTAATGATCAAATAATTTATGATTCCAGTAAAATTGGTTCTCATCATGCCTGGAATGATCGTTTTAATATTGGCCGTTTGGTCAGCAACGAATTGTTCGATGCCTTAGCGGCAGCGGATTTCACAGGCTTCGGCTTCAAGAGGTACGATCAGATTTGATCTGGTAAAGAATAGAAAGAATTTCCATGTCAGCGTTTTCATCTCTCGCACGCTATCTGGGCTTTGCAGTATGCGTAGGTTGTGTGAGTTCACCCATCAGAACCTGATCTCGAACACGGCTCCGGCGCCATCGCGCAGCACGATCTCCGCCCCTTGCGCCTGCAACATCCGGCGCACAATCGGCAGGCCCATCCCGGTCCCGCCATCCTCTCGCCGCGTGGTAAAGAACGGATCAAATACCCGGTCCCGGTTCCCGTCCGATATCCCCGGCCCGTCATCGCTGACCCGCAGCCGGTCACTGTGCAGATCGAATGTCACCGCACTGGCCCCATGCGCGCGCGCATTCCCGATCAGATGGGTCGCCACCAGGTCCATCACCTCGTGCGGCAGCGGCACGGTCCCATCACGCGGCAAAACCACGTCATGATCTGCCAAAACCTCTGACAACATACATTCCCCCGGCGGCATCGGCTCCTGCGCGCGGGCGAGCGCGCGCTGGCTGTCCAGCAGCGCCTCCATCCGGCCCACGGCCTCGCCAATATTGCCCAGCATCCTGGCCCGGTCCGCATCCGGCAGCCCGGGATCATCCAGCAACTCGGCAGCGCCCCGGATCACGGTCAACGGCGATTTCAACTCATGCGTGACATGATCCGCGTAAGACCGCAGCACCGCCTCGCGGCCACGCAAGGTCGATGTCATGCCGATCACGGCCTGTCCCAGATCGGAAAACTCCGGCGTGCCGAAATGCTCCGGCACCTCTGCCTCGCCTTCGCTTTGGGCATATGCGGTCAGTGCCCGCACCGGCTGCAAGACCAGCCGCCACAGCAGATAACCCAGCACCGCCGTCGCCACAAACGCCATCCAGGCGATCATCCAGCTGGTCTCGGCCCAACCCAGAATGCCACCCGCCACCCGAAAATAGGCGATGCCGATGATCGGCAGGAAAAACACCGCCGCCAGCGTCCCCCCCAGCACAAAGGCGAGCGGCGGGCGCCATTTCCGGGTCACCCGGCGCGGCATGCACCCATCCGGATACCCACGCCATGCACGGTTTCAATCGCGTCCACACATCCGGCCTTGGCCAGTTTGCCCCGCAAATTGCGTAAATGGCTGTCCATCGTCCGGTCGCTGACATGCACATTGGTGCCATAGATCGCATCGACCAGTTGCGGGCGCGACATCACGTTGTCGGGCCTGCGCATCAGATGCACGACCAGTTCCATCTCGCGGGATGTCAGGGTGACGGGCGCATCCTGCACGTGGCACAGGTGACGGTCGGGATCGATGCTCAGCACCCCGCGGCGCATCACGACCTGCGCGGCCTGCGCAGGGGACGCGCGCTTCAGTATCGCACGTACTCGCGCCACCAGCTCGCGCGGGGAAAACGGCTTGGGCACATAATCATCCGCGCCCAGTTCCAGTCCGACAACCCGGTCAATCTCGTCCCCGTGGGCGGTCAGAAAAACCACCGGCACGTCAGAGGATTTGCGCAACTCACGGCACACCGCCAGCCCGTCCATTTCCGGCATCCCGATATCCAGCACAATCAGATCGGGGGTCAGGCTGCGCGCCATTTCCAGCGCTTGCTGGCCATCCGCCGCCTCGGCCACCGTAAACCCTACCTGGCCCAGCGCGATCCGCACCACATCACGAATCTGCCTGTCATCATCGGCGACCAGTATCTGACCACTCATCCCAGCACCTCATTCATTGCCGCCAAACTACGGCGGAGCCTTGCATTCCGGAACCCCCATTCGCGCCAGTCATCCGGGGCGCTCACCTTGTACCCGCAGATCAACTGGCCATCTGCCACAATCGCCGGTGCCGCGCCTTCGCTGAGGTTACACAGATAGTAGGGGTCTGCCTTGCCCGCAGCCAGGTTATGCCGGGCGATGAAACCATCCACATTGACCAGCGACACACCATAAAGCGCGATCAGCCCCAGCCCGGCCGCACGCAGCATGAACCAGCCCACCGTCTGACGACCGATCATCTGCATGATCATCAACACCAACCCCAGCGCCACCAGAACCATCCAGATGAACGCTGCAAAGCGCAACCGTGTCAGCCCGTAGGCATCCACATATAAATCCAGCCTCAAGATCGAAGAGATCACCAACAAGACCGTCTGCGCCACCCAAAGATAGAGCAACGCACGCAGCACCGGCCGCGCCTCCAGAAACGGCTGCGCCAAAAGCGCGAACAACCCCGCCAGCAACGCGGTCGCCAAGAGCGGATAGGCCCCGCGATGAGCATAATCCGCGTAGGTCATCCCCTCGGGCAAGGCGACGCCGCCCCACAGATAGCCGACATCCAGCAGCGTCTGGATCCCGAAGATGAGGTTGAACAGCACCAATGCGCGCAAGACCGACCGGTCATTCAGGAGCCCACTGCGCCAGATACGAGTTCGGCTGGCCGGGGCACGGCCAAGTCTATCAGCCAAAGCGGAAAGGCGCAGGAACGGCCAGACCGCGCACAGTACAACAGCCCAAAACGCCAAACGGCCAAAATTCAGCGAAACACCCGGATCAAACGCGCCAAGCCGCTGCAGCCAGACATCGACCACCGGGTTTGCCGCAGCCATCAGCACAACAAACACCGTGCCAATCCCAAGCGGCATCAGCCAGTCACGCAAGCCCGCCTTGATCGTCCCAGCCGACGGGGCCGACACACGCAAGCCCCTGACATCGCGCAGATTCTGCAACACACCAGCACCCGGAAACCGCAGCATGGCGCGCAAGATCGCGGGCACATCCCACCGGCCCAGCGCCATGATCGCGGCAAATGCCAACAGGCCGGACACGGCAAAGAGGATCGAAAGCGCCTGAACCAGATCCACCGCCGGAATCAGCGAAATCAGCAAGGCGGCCCAAGCTGCCAGACTGCGGCGCAGGCTGACCTTGTCCCAAAGGATGATCTGTGCCGCCGCGCCGACGACCATAATCCAAACGATCAGCCCCAGACCAGCCGACACATTCCAATTCAGCGCATCCGCCAGCGCAACTGCCGCCAATAACAGCCCCCCGGGCAACCACCTGATCGGGTTCGCCCCGCCCTCATCCAGCCACCACGCATCCTTTGCCAACCGCTCTGGCACGCCTCTCACAACCATCATTGTCCCTCTCACGTCTTTTGAGAGCCATGGCTAGGACAGCAGCGTGCAGACCAGCTTGTACAAGTGTGCAGATTTTGCGTAGAGATATGGCGCTTTAGGCTTCCGCCGCCGCGCGGATCGCCCGGATGTTGGCACCATAAGGTGCTGGGTCAGTCACCGACCCGCCCCGGAACACGGCAGAACCGGCGACCAGCACGTCGGCCCCTGCGGCGGCCACCAATGGTGCGGTTGTCGGATCGACGCCGCCGTCAATCTCGATATGGATGGGCCTGTCGCCGATCATCGCGCGCAACGCGCGAACCTTGGCGGTCATGTCGATGAACTTCTGGCCCCCAAACCCGGGGTTCACCGTCATCACCAAGACCAGATCGACCATATCCAACAACTCGGCCACGGCAGCGGCTGGCGTACCGGGGTTCAGCGCGACGCCCGCCTTGGCACCGGCCCCACGAATGGCCTGCACCGTGCGGTGGATATGAGGGCCAGCCTCCACATGGGCGGTGATGATATCGGCGCCGGCCTTGGCAAACGCCTCGATATAAGGATCGACCGGAGCGATCATCAGATGCACATCCATGACCGTCTTGATATGCGGACGGATGGCGGCACAGGTTGCCGGACCAAAAGTAATGTTGGGCACGAAATGGCCGTCCATCACATCCACATGGACCCAATCGGCGCCCTGCGCCTCGATCGCCTCACACTCGGCCCCAAAATTTGCGAAATCGGCGGACAGGATGGACGGAGCGATCTTGATCGAACGGTCAAAGGACATGGGGCTTCCCTTCAATATTGGCGCGTCCGGGCAATAGCGCGCATCATCGGCATTGTCACCCGGCGATTGGCCGCCGCGCTACCCAGATCACAAGTTCCGTGCAAATTTGATATTTTGATGCTGCATGCAAAGTTATCATATGCTATTTTAAGCCATGACCCACAAACTGCTCCACCGGGACATCCTGCAGAACGATGCACAGATTCGCCTGACACGGGCCACGCTGACCACAGCGCGACCAAAATCCCTGCACGACCATGACTTTTACGAACTTTTCTGGGTGCAGAATGGCACGGTCCGGCATCATCTGCCAGACGGGGGCGACACACTGCGGGAAGGCGACGTGATCTTTCTGCAGCCGGGCCAGCCGCACGCCGTGCAGGGGCGCGGGGAACACGCGCTTGTCGTGTCGCTCTGCATTCACCCAACAACGGTCAAGGCATTGGCCAAACGGCATCCAGGCCTCAAAGGGCGTCTGTTCTGGTCACCCGGCGGCCCGGTGCAAACACGGCGCGACATCCGGCAACTCGCCGCACTCAACCACGCCGCCGTGCAACTGGAACGCAGCGCCTGCGACACCCTCGCGGCCGAGGCATTTCTGCTGCCGCTCTGCGCCGATCTGACCGCCGGCACCTATCCGGACGACGCGCCCGCATGGCTAACGGCCGCCTGCACCGCGGCCAAGGACCCGGCGGTCTTTCGCGATGGCTCCGCCGGGCTCGTGGCCCTGACTGGCAAGGCGCATCCGCATGTCAGCCGGATCATGCGTAAATTCATGGGCGTGACCCCGTCCGACTATATCAACCGGCTGCGCATGGCCCATGCCGCCCGCGCGCTGACCACCGACGGGGATCCCGTCGCGCAGATCGCGGCCGATTGCGGCATCCCAAACATGTCGCATTTCCACAAACTTTTCCGCACGGCCCACGGGCTGACACCCCTGCAATACCGGCAGAAATATCAACGTCACGTCGTGCAGCCGACATAGTATTTGACCAAACGGTCAAAACTTGCCAAGAACCCGGCAGCATGCCACGCTATCCCGGCAATGCAGGAGGTCCCCTTGCAGACGACTCATTCCCCTTCGCTGACCGCAACCCAGCTGCCGCAGGTCCAGGAACAGCGTAACGATGGTATCCCGCTCGATCTTGACTGGGTCATGGCTGTGCAGGCCAACACATCCGCCATCGAACGGCGCGCAGCTACTCTGCCCGGACGGCGCAGCGTGAAGAAAGATCATCAGGCCGCATGGCTTTGCAAGGCGATCAGCCTGATGGACCTGACCACCCTATCAGGGGACGACAGCGAAGGCCGCGTGCGCCGCTTGTGTGCCAAGGCGCGCCAGCCTGTCGCGCAACCACTGCTGGAAGCACTCGGCATGCAGGGCCTGACCACCGGCGCTGTCTGCGTCTATCACGACATGGTGCCCACCGCAGTTGATGCCCTGGCCGGAACCAACATTCCGGTCGCTGCGGTCTCAACCGGTTTTCCCGCCGGGCTGTCACCCTTCCACCTGCGCATCGCGGAAATCGGCGAAAGCGTCGCCGCCGGGGCGCAGGAAATCGACATCGTGATCAGCCGGCGTCACGCGCTCACCGGCAACTGGCAGGCGCTTTATGAAGAGATGAAGGAAATGCGCGAGGCCTGCGGCGATGCCCATGTCAAGGCCATCCTTGCCACAGGCGAACTCGGCACCCTGCGCAACGTCGCCCGCGCATCGCTGGTCTGCATGATGGCCGGAGCCGATTTCATCAAGACCTCCACCGGCAAGGAACCGGTGAACGCCACCCTGCCCGTGACGCTCACGATGATCCGGGCGATCCGCGACTATCAGGACCGGACCGGGATCAAGGTCGGCTACAAACCCGCCGGTGGGATCAGCAAAGCCAAGGACGCGCTGGTCTACCTGTCGATGATCAAGGACGAGTTGGGCGACCGCTGGCTGCAACCCGACCTTTTCCGCTTCGGCGCGTCCAGCCTGCTGGGCGACATCGAACGGCAACTCGAACACCACGTCACGGGGGCCTATTCGGCGCAGTGGCGGCATGCGATTGGGTAGGGAATGATACAAGATTGGCTGAATTCACCCGATATGCAAGAAACCATCGGATTGATGCTCACACCGCATTTTCTATTTTTCTTTATCGTTTCGGTAGCCTTTATCCTTTCAGTTTTTCGTATGCTACGGAGAAAGTCTGTTGTTGTTCAGCAATTAAGCGATGAAGACCTGCAGGAATTTCGAGCGAAATTTCTGAAACGAAAAGACAGAGCCAATATGCCAACAAAATTCGATGAATATGCAGACGAAGTTGATCGGAACTTGCGCACTTTATACCGGTGGATGGCACTCCAATTCTTTTCTGTACTGGTTTTATGGTACAAACTCCTAGAGGTGTACGCGCTATGACCATCAAAGAAATCTTCGACACCATGGATTACGGCCCCGCCCCCGAAAGCAGCGCCGAAGCGCTGCAATGGCTCGCCGATCGTGGCGGCATCGCGGGTCACTACATCAACGGCAAATGGGGCCCGCTGCGCGACGATTTTCCCTCCAACAACCCCGCCACCGGCGAAAAGCTGGCAGGCGTCACCAAAGGCACGACAGAGGAAATCGACACAGCTGTGCACGCCGCCCGCAAGGCCCAACCCGCATGGGCCAAGTCCGGGCACAAACGCGCCCGCGTCCTCTATGCCATTGCGCGTCTGATGCAGAAACATTCCCGCCTGCTCGCCGTCATGGAAACGCTCGACAACGGCAAACCGATCCGCGAAAGCCGCGACATCGACGTCCCCCTTGCCATCCGCCACTTCTACCACCACGCCGGTTTCGCCCAGCTGATGCGCACCGAACTACCCGACCGCGAACCGCTGGGCGTCTGCGGGCAGATCATCCCGTGGAACTTCCCACTGCTGATGCTCGCCTGGAAAATCGCACCCGCACTGGCCATGGGCAACACTGTCGTCCTGAAACCCGCCGAATACACCTCGCTCAGCGCCATGGTATTCGCCGAAATCTGTACAGAGGCCGGCGTGCCCCCCGGCGTCGTCAACATCGTCACCGGCGACGGCGAAACAGGTGCGGCGCTCGTCAACGCTGAGGTCGACAAAATCGCCTTCACCGGCTCGACCGAGGTGGGCCGCAAGATCCGCGAAGTGACCGCCGGATCGGGCAAGGCTCTCTCCCTCGAACTCGGCGGCAAATCCCCCTATATGGTCTTCGACGACGCCGACATGGATTCAGCCGTCGAAGGACTCGTCGATGCGATCTGGTTCAACCAGGGCCAAGTCTGCTGCGCCGGATCACGCCTTCTGGTGCAGGAAGGGATCAGCGAACGGTTCTACACCAAACTGAAATCCCGCATGGACGGTCTGCGCATCGGCGACCCGCTCGACAAATGCATCGATGTCGGCGCCATCGTCGATCCGGTCCAGCTTGACCAGATCAGCAAAATGGTCAGCGCCAACACCGAAGGCGAAACCTACCAGACCAAGGCGCCCGAAGGCTGTTTCTACCCGCCAACCCTCATCACCGGCCTCTCCCCCGCATCGACCCTGATGCAAGAGGAAATCTTCGGCCCCGTCCTCGTCGCCACAACCTTCCGCACCCCGTCCGAAGCCGTCGAAATCGCCAACAATACCCGCTACGGGCTGGCCGCCTCCGTCTGGTCGGAAAACATCAACCTCGCCCTCGATATCGCCCCGAAACTCGCCTGTGGGATCGTCTGGGTGAACGGCACCAACATGATGGACGCCGCTGCCGGTTTCGGCGGTGTGCGCGAAAGCGGCTTCGGGCGCGAAGGTGGCTGGGAAGGGCTCTCAGGCTACACCAAACCCAAAGGCACCGCCAAACCACTCAAGAAAATCGACGCCTACACCACAGAAGACGGCCACCCGGCCGATCCGCTGGACCGGACGGCCAAGCTCTATATCGGCGGCAAGCAGGCGCGGCCAGATGGCGGCTATTCCACCCCGGTCTACAGCCCCAAAGGCAAATTGCTTGGGCACGCCTCCAAAGCCAACCGCAAGGATATCCGCAACGCGGTCGAGGCCTGCAATGCGGCCAAAGGATGGTCCAAAACCACCGGCCACCTGCGCGCGCAAATCCTCTATTACATCGCCGAGAACCTGTCAGCCCGCGCCGACGAATTCGCAACCCGGATCAACAACATGACTGGTAACAGGTCAGGCGCGGACGAAGTCGAAACCAGCATCCGGACCCTCTTCACCTATGCCGCATGGTCCGACAAATATGACGGGCAGGTGCATGGGGTCCCGATCCGGGGCGTGGCACTGGCAATGAAAGAACCGGTCGGCACGATCGGCATTCTTTGCGACGATGCAAAACCGCTCGCCGGACTGATCGAAACCATGGCCCCCGCCATCGCCATGGGCAACCGGACCATCATGGTCGCCAGCGAACCTTTCCCGCTTGCCGCCAGCGATTTCTACCAAGTGCTGGAAACCTCCGATGTCCCTGCGGGCGTCGTCAACATCCTGACAGGCAGCCACGCAGAACTCGCCCCGACACTCGCCAAACATCTGGACGTTGACGCGGTCTGGTCCTTCTCCTCAAGCGACCTCTCGGGCGCAATCGAAAAAGCCAGCGCCGGAAACCTCAAACGGACATGGGTCAACAACGCGATGGCCCTGACGCCGGACACCCAGAGTTACCTGCAGGCATCAACAGAGGTCAAAAACATCTGGATCCCCTACGGCGAATAAACTTCTTTCTTCCGAAAATACTCTGGGGGAGTCCCGGCACGGGACGGGGGCAACTCCCCCATCCAATCATGTCGTCGGCGCAGCCGTCATTCTGGCGGCAGGCGCGAGTTGTCCTTCTTGCGCCACGTCCCCAACCAGCGCGAAATCCGGCCCTTGCGTTCGGCCACATCGGCCTGCACCTCGTCCACGCGGTGACCGGCCGCATCCAACAGCGGATCAACCGAACGCTCGCGAAACTGGCGCCACATGGCGCGTATGAACAACAGCAGGGCGGCCAGACAGATAAAGAAGAAGATATTGAACCACGGGATGATCGTCACATTAGGGCTATCCACTGGACGGATCGCAATGGCGTTGGGGAAGGCCGAGATATATTCATTCCGCCAGCCATAATGGGTCATCACAGCCCATTTGGGCGTTTCCGAGGTCGAGCGTAGATCGTCGGCTTCGGTTTGCAGATTGGCCGTGTCGAACTTGAAATAGAACGGCCATGAAAAACCCGTATCCTCATTCCGGTAAACCATGGGCTCTGTCGCCTCGCGCGGGATGAAGCCCAAGAGGAATGTGCGTCGTTTGACCGTCTGAATGAACTGCACATCGCGGTTGATTAATTCGGCCGACTGGTCATCCGGGCGCGCCCAGAACATACGCGTCCAGTCGTTCAGATCCTGCCGCTCCTGATAGGTGTTCACAACGCGGACCACATCGTGCTGCGGCAGCGCATAATGCGCGATTGTCGCAAAAATCAACAGAAACAATATCCGCAGGGTGATCTTGATCTTGCGCATCATAATTCCTCAGCTGGCATTGATGACATAAGTCACAATCGAAAAGAAAACCACCGGCACCACGTAAACAAGGGCAATCAGCTTGGGCCTGATCGAGCTGTTATATTCGGCCATACCCTCGGCGATAAAGGCCTCTCGCATCGCCTCGTCAGCACCTTCCGGCGGATCGGCATCGAATTCCTTTTCCAACCGCTCCTTGCGAACCGACCGCGAATAAAGCGAAACCGAAAAATACACGATGCTCAGCGCCACAAAACCGATCACAACAAGTCTGACAAACTGCATCAGTTTCTCCTCGCCACAGACCCCCAGGGGCCAACACGCGTAATCAAATCAGGTTGGGGGACCGCTTGCGGTTCCTCCATCGGGGCCTCGTGACCAAACAGGGCATCGCGCGTCCCCGCCTTATCGACTTGGTATTCGCGATCAAGAAAATCAACGACATAGGCCTTTTTTTCCTCGGGCCACTTCGCATAGGCGCGATAAAACACCTCCTTGTGGCAGATAAACAACTGCCGGACATCCAGCGGCGTCATCTCGGCCAGCAGCATGTTTACCAGATCCGAATCCACATGCGGCTTGGCCCGCAGGGTATAGAAATAGGCCGGGTGTTCCGACGTGATCTTGGGCCACGGCCCATCCTCTTCGGCCCAGCGCGCCAACGCCGCCAACCCTTGCCACGCTTCCGGCAGCAACTTGGCATATTGCCGCCCCAACCGGCGCAGATCACGCCGGGTCGCCCCGGTCAGATCCTCTTTCATCGAGGCCGCAACCGCCATCACGATGAAATCCATCTTCTGATGCAGGATCGCGGCGGCATCGATGCCGCGCGCATCGGTAATCGGCTCAACCAGATCGTTCAGGTTCAGAAATTTCGCAATCGCCGACCGTTCGCTGAAATCAAAGACGTAAGGGATCGGAAGCTTGCCCACTTTGCCCTTGTTGCCTGCCACAATCGCCGCCGGATGTTCGACCCCGCGAAAGACATAGATGCCCCCGAAATGGTCGGTCCAGAAATTGTCCTGCGCAAACTCCATATGCTTCAACCGCACCGGGTTGCGCACCACATCACCGGTCTGCTTGGCCATGCCGATCATCTCAGCAATCAGCACATCATCATACCAGGCGTCCTGTTCGGTCTTGAACCGATCAATCATCTGGCCCAGCTTTTCGGCATTGGCCACCGTCCCGCTGGTCGTATCTGCCTCGATCCGGACCTTGCGGATATCAAACAGGCGGGCAGGACTGTCAGCCACATAAACCGAATTCACCATCTCGCCCGCCACCGCATCCCGCGCGGTCAGGGCGAAAAGCTGCTGTCGGTTTTCCTCGATAAACTGCTTGAGGATCCCGCGCGAGGTTGAAAACTTCGCGTTGAGCAGCGGAGCGTTCGCCTGTTCTGTCGTCAAAAGAATGAACTGCCGGTTCACCCCCTGATGGTTGAGATAAAGGTCATCACCCAACTCATCCCCGATCTCGGGGCTGAACCCGGAAATGTCGACATGAAAGTCCGACAGCCCGGTCTGGCGGCCCGTCAAATGCTTGAGCGCACGATTATAGCGCTCCACCAAAATCGGTGAATCCACCCGGATCAGGTTGCCGAACATCAGGCCTTTTTCGATCAGTCGGTGCATTCTACTCATTCACCTCCGGCAGTTCTTCAAGAAATCCATCTCGGAGATAGGATTGATAGTCCAAAAACTGCAGCCCCACGTTACGTGCAGCGATGGCTTCGGTCCGCGCGATGTAAGAGCGATCAAGCGGATTATCCCGATCAAGAAACTGCTCCACAAACCTGTCAGACACCTTTCCGTCAACCGCAGAGCCTTCGATAGCTTCAAGAAATGCGTCAAACGCGGTCGGCGACATATTCGCCTCCAATCGCCATCTGGAAACGGATATTGCCATCTCCCATGCCTGTTTTTCGGCGGTCCAGCAGGTTTCACGCGCCAGATTTGCATCAGATATGGACCCCCGGGTCGATCCCATACACGATCTGTAAACAGCATTCAGGCAGTTCTCGGGCCAGACAAAGTTCTCGGAAAGACAGGCCTCCAGTGTCTGATACGGCAGGTCCTCCGAGGTATCGGCATGCGCATGCGCCGACGCTGCAACGGCCAACGCAATCCAGAAAAGATATCTTGCGCGCAATGCTACCACGTCTCTTTCACCCATTTCCGCGGCAAGCCCGCCACCGACAATACCATGATCGGTGCCCAGATGATGGCTGACATCAAGGCCAACCGGCCAAAGAAAACCACATTGGCCGCCAACCCCGGCTCCATGATCTGCGCCATGCTGACCCCTTGCCACAAATAGAGGCAGAAAAAGAACCCGCCCGAGATCACCACCAACAATACCGCTGACAAAAATGCGTTGAGCAGCAGCGGCGTCACCCCTTCGGGCAACACCCGCCCCAACAGGCGCGGCACGACAAACGCCAAAATCGCCAGAACGACGGCAGGCAGGAACAGGCTGTCGGAAACCGCGGCCATTCTAGTGCCCACTGTCCCGGGCTTGATCCGGGACCTTTGACGGAAGCTGAAGTTGAGGTCCCGGGTCAAGCCCGGGACGGTGCCGCAGAATGATCACCCTTTGCTCTCCAGATAACGTTTTTTTGCAATCTCCTGACGGCCAAAATCACGCACCATCGCGTCAATCGCCACTTCGTCCGATTTGTCGGCATAGCGGAACTCACTATCGGCATAGCGATTGATCTCCTGGATCACCATGTCCACCGTGATCGGCTGGCGCAGTTCGGAAATCATTCCCTTCTTGGTCTCGTAGTCCTTGAACAGAAACAGATCGGGCTCCTCCATCCACTCATCCGGCAGTTCGAAATCCATCGCCCTGACCTTCACCGCATCCGTGATGTTTTTGATCGCCCGGCCCGTGAACCGGTCATCGGCCTCCTGAATACCCTTCAGATAAGTGCCCAGCTTGGCAATCGTGTCCAATTCACCGATCTGGGAATGCACCCGTTCAAACACCCGCTGCAGCCCTTCTTCATGGGGACGGGCGTGGCTTTCGAAAGAGGCCGCGACGGCCTTCTTGATCTCCTGCGCGCTGAACACCTCGTGTTCGCCTACTGGGATGTCGTGGTTCTTGCCCATCAAAAGATAAAGGATGTCGATATAATCATCCCGTGTCTGCGGCCCATCCACCAGAAACCGGGCCCCGGCACGCTGGCGCAGCGCGTCATCCACGTTCTCCGGATAGTTCGAAAACATCCCGAACGTGCAATTGCCTCGGACGACGGTATTCGCCCCAGCAAAACTCTCCATCAGAACAGCCGTAATCTCCAACTGCCCGGCAGAGGACTGACGATCCCCCCGTTTCCCCGCCAACTGGTCAATATCGTCAATCGTACCAAACCCGATCACATGCGGATCCAGCACATTGTTGATAAACGCCTTGGCATTCTGACCCGACTTGCCCTGATAGCTGTCGATATTGTCGGTGCTCAGGTTCTGATAACGGAACGGATAGCCCGCCACCTTGCAGTAATCATTGACCAGACCGGCCATCATCTGGATCAGGGTGGTCTTACCGGTCCCCGGCTTACCATCCCCCATGAAGGTAAAAATGAAGCCACCCAGTTCGGCAAACGGGTTCAACCGCCGCTCAAAATCATAGGCCATCAGCATCTTGCTGAGCTTCATCGCCTGATACTTGGCAATATGGTTGCCCACGACCTCATTTGGCTTCTTGAAGGTCATGGTCAGGCTGCTGCCCTTGGCCTTGCGCGCCGGGCTGAACCCATCAACCACAAAGTCATCCGCTTCCACCCGCCAGGCCGAATTATTGAACGATTCCAAACGACTCGCTGTGTTGGCGCGGCTCGCGACCTTGTCCATCAGCAGCTCGGCATAGGCCAGCATCGTGGCAATCAGCGTGCCCTCATCCTTGGCAAACTGGGCCAGCTTCTGGTCCAGCTCCCAAATGGCGCCATGCAGGGCAAGGGGCGCGTTGTCCGTCAGCACCTCATCGACCGACCCCACCTCGACACTCACTTCACTGGCCTGCGGTGCCAGCAGAAACGACGTGGCATTGGCAAAGGTATAAAGGGCAACCAGCGATTCAGCCGCCAGAAATTCAGTAAATTCAGCCGACCGATCCGCAGACAATCGACCTTCCAGATTGATACGTTTGAGCTCGGTCAGCGGGGTCTGGTCCGCATAGGCATCAGCCACAGTCAAGGCGATAGACACCGCACGACGCAGCGCATGGGCCACCGCCGCCTGGGCGGGCGATGTCAGCGGATCATCATCGTCAGCTTCCGCAATCCGGTCCAGCAAACGAACACCGCCAGACGGGGCAGATGTGCGCGACAGCAAACCGGGCGTGGTCGAACGGAACCGGCGACGGGTGGCGGCCACATCGGGGGATTTCTCGGGCGTCTGAACAGACAGGCGGGCCTTCGCCAGCCGGGGGGTATGATCCAGCTGCATCAGCATTTCCGCCGCGGGCACGTAATGCTTGCGGATATCATCCTCGCGCAGTTCCATCTGATCACTTGTCTGGCTCATGTTCTCTCCGGCTTTATGGGGAATTCAAAATATCTTGGTGTTCTGACAAGGCCACCTGCCGGGCGATCGCCTGGGTATCGACAGGAAAGGAAGTGTTGCCAGCAAAGTCATCAACGGGAAAACGCGGGGGCGGATCGGCAGCCGGGGCACAGGCGGCAAGAGCGATCAACATCACCAAACGAAAGCCCATATTTTTCCTCCTTTGCCACATCGTAAGATGGGTCTTGACCCATCCTATCGATAGCTCAACACCCGGCCGCTATCGCTGACCACAAATTTGCGCACGTCCCGAAACCCCGGCGGGTTCCGCTCGGCCAGTGCCTGATAGGGGCGTTCGGGCATGATCAGCGACCGTTCCATTCGCGAAGCTCCCGTCTCTGTCCCGCCGCCCTCAAAAGGGTCGAGCGCAAAGATTTGGCGTTCCACCGTGCCAAACCAGCCGGATTTCACATGCTCCACCCGATCCGACACAAGCTCTTCCTCGGTCCAGACCAGCGCCCAATCCTCGCCCACCGGGGCCTTGGCCGCCTCCAGCACCTCGCGCAGTGGCCCCGTTTGGCGGGTAAACGCATGGGAATACATCGGGCCAATATGGAAACGGCGCAGCCGGACAGGATGCAAATCGCCAAAATCCTCATCAAACCCCTTGGCGATGGTCAGCAGCTTCAAATGCGCCACCGATTGGGCCATCAGATGCGCCTGCACCTCGGGCCAGCGGCGTTCATCCTTGGGCAGGCCGGTACGGCCCGTATCCTCCAGATCCATCAGGTAGATCGTGGGCAGGTTCACCTGGCTGTCATAGACCGCCCAATGCACCTGAAACAAACGCCGGTCGCCCTTGTTTTCGATCCAGACCGCCTGCGGATCATTACGCGCCCAGAATTGATCACCACGCAACAACTCCTCATAATACAGCCGCTGTGACAGCGCATATTGTAACTTGGTCGGGATTTCCTGTTCGGACAGGATCACACGCACCATCTGATCCTTCAGCGCCTCAGCAGACGGTTGCGAGGCCAGATGCCGCTCTGCCTGCAGCGCATCATTGGCCATCTCCAACAGCTCTTGATAGACTGGAAAACCGCTTTCACGCCGGTCAAATGTCAGCGATCCCGCATGCGCAAACCGGCCCGAGAAATGGTATTTGTGCGACAGGGCGGTAAAGGTCCAGTTGAGCCCCACCAGATAGCGGGCCAAGGCCTCGATATCAGTGCGCGAAAACCGCCCCTCCGCCTCCATCGTCGCGGCCACCTTGGTCAGATAACCTGTGATCTTGGCAAACTTGCCAAAATACCGGCGCGTGACGCGGGTATCTTCCAGCTTCATATGATCGGCTTGGAGGTCAGTTGTTGTCATAACTAATCATATCTCGATCAGCACCACGCTCATCAACGTGGCAATACCATCGAAGGACTTTGGAACCAAAGCCGTGCAATATCCTCTCCCTCGATAGGCCGACGGTTAGAAAAAACCTATCTCCTCGTTCTGAGTTCCAAGCCAACCAAAAGAAGTACCTAAAAACAGCAACATTCATAAGGCACACCATGAACACCTTCACGTGTTCAGGTAATTGCCACGCTTCTATGCCTCCAAGAAATTGAGAAAGCCTTGGTGAGTTAAGCGTTCCCACACTGACCGCGATTAATACAGCTTGCTGAACACCAAACCTCATTCAGCCCCATATTCATTGCTGTCATGCTTCTCCACGATCTTCTGGAACCGGCGGATAAAGCGTTCATCCGCTTTCGCCTTCTGCTCCAGCACTTCGCGGGCGAACACCATGTGGTCCTCATGCGCTTCCAGCATGTCGGCCATCCGGGCGTTCGTGGCCGAACCAATGGCAGCCATGGCCGTCTGTGCCTCTTGGTCGGTCTGCACCCCAATCTCGTTGATCTGGTGGGCCACATCCTGCTGCTGGGCCGTTTTCAACGACTTCGACAGGGCATCATACAGGACCACCCGCTGCTTGGTGTCTGTCTGCAGCTTGTTGATCAGCACCATCTGGGTCGCCGCCTGGTTCTGCAATGAATCGATCCAGGTCTTGCCCTTCTCGATATAGCGTTCCAGCGTCTGGGATTTCGCCAATTGGACCTGCTCCTGCTGAACCATCTCATTGTACTGGCCGTTCAGGGCCTGCAATTCGGTCTCAAGCTTGGTGCGGGCGGCGGCATCCTGTTCCACCGAAATCTTGCCTTCCAGCTCGATGATCTTCGGATCCATCGCCAGAATATCGGCGCGTAGCCCTTCCAGGGTCGATACGGTCTCTTCCCGCTCAACCAACGTACCAGACAGGTTCTTTTCCACGCTTGTCTTCTGCTCGTTCAGAACGGCCAGCTGGCTTTCCAGCAGTTTCAGGATGACATCAGATTTCGAAATCAGATCCTGCAGCTTGTCATCGACAGACGCGGTGCGCATCCGTTCCTGGCGCATGCTGTCGGCCTTCGCCTTGCTGAAAAAACCAATAAGGCTCTCCATCCCGGTCTTTGACCGCATCTCGTCAAAGTCCTTGGAAAAGGCAGATGTGACATCATCCAGGCCCATGATCAGTTCCGCGATATTGGCGTTCATCAGCTCGGTATGCTGATGCACGTCCTCTAGGCTGGCATTTTCGATATCGACCGAAATGTCGGTGCCCAGCGCCATCTTGGTGCGGGCGGTTTCAATGCGGCTGGTCAACTCGGAAATCTTGCTTTGGGCTTCCGCCACCTGCTTTTGCGATTCCTCAATCTGGGTTTCAAAATTCGCCATATCGGGCTCCTGAATAACACTGTCCTGCAACTTATATGGGTACGAGGGCATTGAAGGGAATAGCGCATGAGGCCCAGCGCCCGGGAATAGGGCACAATAGCTGCCCATTCGCAACGTATCGAGGCGCATTGACAAGGCGAAGGGGTTGCGCGGATGAATGGCAGGCCCACCAAACTGGAAACCAGCGCCATGACCAACCTGCTCCTCCCCGTGACCAAGGATGCGGCTACGCCCGAAACCGACCGGCCCGCACCAGAAAAACTGATCGCGGGCGACCCCGTCTTTACCACCTGGAATATCGAGGAACGGGATGGGCTTTATGCCGGTATCTGGCAGGCCACACCGGGCAAATGGCGGATCAGCTATGATGAATGGGAATATTTCCGCATGATCGCGGGCGTTTCCGTCATCACCGGCGATGACGAAACAGCCGTCACGCTGCGGGCCGGCGACAGCTATGTCATCCGGCCCGGTTTCAGCGGCACATGGGACGTGGTGGAAACCACGATCAAGGATTACGTGATCCGGCTCTAGACGTCGCCGAACCCGTCAAACTGCGGCGGGCGGTCCAGTGCTTCGGCCTCCGGCCCCAGCAGTTCATCGGGCGAGATGATTTTGGGCGGCAACTCGATCCCGCGCTCGTAATTCTCCGGATCAACGCGCAGAGATTCCTCACGCGACCGGATATGTACCTTCATCGGCACGTCAATCTGGTCATACAGGTGGATCGCATCCTGATTGAACAGACGGATACACCCGGCCGAACCAGAATTCCCGATTGATTCCAGATCATTCGTGCCATGAATGCGATAAAACGTATCGCGGCTGCCGCGATACAGATACAGCGCCCGCGCGCCCAGCGGGCTGCGCAGGCCACCGGGGATACCGGCACGGAAGGGCCCGTAAACCTCTGGCTCGGTGCGCAGCATATTTCGGGTGGGCGTCCAGCCCGGCCATTTCCGCTTGAGCTTGATGGTGGCACTGCCACGGATAGATCGGCCCGCGCGACCAACGCCAACAGGATAGCGGGTGGTCGTCCCGTCTGGGCGCACATGGTACAAAAACTTCGCATAAGGATCGACATCCAGCGTATTTGGCCCTTGTTCTCCATTATAAATGCCGGACATCCGGCGATTCACACCCTGCAGATATCTGTCGGGAATACCGGGCAGGTTGTAACCCGCATCCTGGATTGGGCCGTAACCGTCGATGAACTCGGGCGCATCCGGCAGGGGCGGCGGGGCCGCTGGCCGCGCGCAGGCCGCCGTGGTTGCCAGCATCATGGCCCCAAATGACCGTCTGGTCATATTTGTCGTCATCGTCATCAATCAGCACCCTGTTTCAAGCGAATCCCCTCTTAACACCCGGACGACACAAGGCAAAACACCACCCGGCGACTTTCCAGACACATATGTTGCAAAACGTCACACTCTGCGGCCCAGTTCCCGAAATTGTTACAGTGTTACGGCGCGTTCACGGCGATATCAGCCTGACCTGCCCATTGTTTCAGCTTCTGTTTCAAAGCTGAAAAAGATCGTCACCCTTGTGTGAGGGGGCTGCACAGCCAGCCCGAAACCCCCGATAAAGCCCCCAGAACAACCGCATACAATCGCATACAAAGGAACGCTCGCCATGAAAAACACCGTCTTCACCATTCTCGCCGCCGGGGCCTTCGCCACCATCGCATTCGACGCATTCGGTCAGGGGCTGTCACCGCTCTTTGGCTATGCCAAGCTCGCCCCTGTCGGCCTCGCCAACCAGACGATCAAGACCGTCTTCGGGGCCAGCCCCTCCGGCCTCGCCCATCTGCTACATGTCTTTACCGGCATGGTCGCCTACACGCTGGGCTACCTGCTGATCGCACGCCCCCTGCAACAACGCATCATGCCGTCCCTGCCATGGGTCGCGACCGCCACGGCCTATGGCGTCGTCCTGTGGGTCTTTGCGCTCTACATCATGGCGCATCTGGTGGCTGGCAACAAACCCTTCCTCGGCTTCACCGGGATCACCTGGGTCGCACTCTGGGGCCATATCGTCTTCGCCCTCGTCGCCGCCTGGGTGATGGAGGCGCGCGGGATCGTCAAATCACCTGTCACGCTGCAACCCGCCCACGCCTGAAAACCACGCTCCCTCCTCTGAACGAAACAGCCGGGCCCAGCCCGGTTGTCTTCGTTTTGAGATCGACGAGACGAAACATCGGTTTTGCGGGACTTTGTCACCGTTGGACATGCTGGTCATCGTGGCTAAGCTACCCTTATGACCATAGCTGGAATTGATCACGCCGCCGTGCCAATTGGAAACGTCGAGGAGATGCTCTCTTTCTACGCATCACTTGGCTTCTCGGTTCGTTCCTTCGGCGATGACGATCTTCCAATCCATGCGGTAATGCTGGACAATATCCGTCTGAATTTCCATGAGCCAAAGACTTGGAAAACTGCAGATTTTCCGCGTGGACCCAACGCGTTACCCGGTTGTGGCGACTTTTGCTTTGTGTGGGACGGTACGGTCGAAGAAGCGGTCGAATTCGTTTGTGAAAAGGGAGTTCAAATCGAGTTTGGGCCTGTAGAACGGACAGGCGCGCGTGCGCAAAGCCGAGAAATCGGTGACAGCATTTACTTCCGTGACCCCGATCAGAACCTACTGGAATTCATCATATATCGCCGGTCGACCTAGAATAACTCGTAATAGTTTTGTTGGCAGGTATGGGCTCAAACCGGCCATCCAACTCAGCCCGCGATCACCTTCAACGCCCGTCCGCGTATTCAGCAGGCCCCTTGATTTCCAGCTTGTTCCCAAACGGATCAAAGATGTAGAACGAATGCCCGACGCCGCGTGCCCCGCCATGGACGGCCTCGCGGTCAATCTTGATCCCGTGGGCGGCCAAATGGGCGCGCAATGCGTCCGGCGCAAAGGGGGATGTGGCAATGCACAGGTGATCCATGTTCCGACCACCCGCGACCGGCGGTACGGCATGGGCGGCTCCCGGGTGCGTCGTGTCCCACAGCACGATCAGCGCGGCCCCGGCCCAGACCCAGACCTGCTCCATCCCCAGAGCGGGATAGGAATAGCCTTGCACACAGCCCAATACGTCATAGTAAAACGCCAGCGCCTTCTCCATGTCATCGACCAGCAGCACCACATGGTCGATGCCCACAAGGGTGAAAGGGACCGTCATGCTGCGTCCCAGACCGGGCACCATGGCCCGTCCACCAAACGCATATCCTTGTCCAGCGCATCAATCGCGACAATCTGTGCTGCCGTCAGGGTCAGATCACTCGCCGCCAAATTCTCGGCGATCCGGGCCGGGCTGCCCGCAGACGGGATGACCACATAGCCCTTGGACATCAACCACGCCAGTGCGACCTGCGACGCGGTCCCACCAAGCTCGGCCCCGATCTGTTGCAGCACCGGATCATCCACAACCGCACCCCGCGCCAGCGGCGAATAGGCGGTCATGCGGATACCCTTGGCCGCGCAATGCTCTACAATCGGGCGATTGTGCAGATACACATGTAATTCCACCTGATTGGTCAACAACGGGCGGTCACCCAACAGGTCCAGCGCCTTGTCCAGATAGGGCTTGGTAAAGTTCGATACCCCAATGTTTCGGCAAAGGCCTGCGTCATAAACGGCGGCAAACTGGGCCATGTAATCCGCAATGTCGTATTCATCCTTGATCGACGGGTAGTGCAGCAGCAACAAATCAACCGGTCCAACGCCCAGCTTTTCCAGCGATGCCTCCACATGCTGGCGAACCTGACCGGGGCCAAAGCTTTCGGGGGCCACCTTTGTCGTCACCCATAGATCTTCGCGGGGCAGGTCAAACGCGGCGATGGCGCGGCCGACGAATTCTTCATTCTGATATCCTTCGGCGCAATCCAGATGGCGGTATCCGGCCTCAAGCGCGGCCAGTGTACCTTGATAAGCCGCCCCATCCGGCCTGTTCCACGTGCCATATCCAATCTGCGGAATCGTATCCATGCGGCGACCTTCTCTGCATTTTTCTTAGAACTATAACGATTACGAAAGAAGCGCCAGCGCAGTATTGCCCCGGCAATTCAGTCCAACTGACCGCCCAGGTCCAATCCTTTGAGGATCTCATCAGCCGACATCGCCTTCTTGCCGGGCCGCTGCGCGCGCGTCACTTCGACCGCACCCTCCCCGCAGGCAATGGTAAAACCACCCAGCACCTGACCGGGATCACCGGCACCCGTTGCCAACCGCGACCCCAGCAGCTTGACCCGTTCACCCTGAACGTCACACCAGGCCCCGGGAAAAGGCGACAAGCCCCGGACCAGACGGTCCACGTCAACCGCCGGTCGGGTCCAGTCCACCCGCGCCTCGGCCTTGTCGATCTTGGCGGCATAGGTCACGCCATCCTCGGGCTGCGCATCCGGCGTCAGGTCCGGCAAACGGGCCAGCGCATCGATCACCAGTCGGGCCCCCATCCCCGACAAACGGTCGTGCAGGGCGCCGGTCGTCTCTTCCGCCCCGATATCCGTCGACTCGCGCAGCAGAACCGGGCCGGTATCCAGCCCGGCCTCCATCTGCATGATGCACACGCCGGTCTGCGCATCGCCCGCCATTACAGCGCGATGGATCGGCGCGGCACCTCGCCAGCGCGGCAAAAGCGATGCATGGATATTCAGGCACCCATGACGCGGGGCGTCCAGCACCACCTGCGGCAGGATCAACCCATAGGCAACAACCACGGCCACATCCGCATCCAGCGCGGCAAAGGCCACCTGCTCCTCCACCCCCTTCAACGACACCGGGTGACGCACCATCAAACCGAGCGCCTCAGCCCGGCGCTGAACGGGCGACTGACGATCCTTTTTCCCCCGGCCTGCGGGACGGGGCGGCTGGCAATAAACAGCAACGATGTCATGACCGGCTGCGTGCAGGGCCTCCAGCACCGGCACCGAAAAATCAGGCGTGCCCATAAAGATGATTTTCACAATATCGCCCCCGGCCAACTGCGCGCGTTCCGGCACTCAGTTAGGCCAATCAGGCGTATATCGCAACGCAGCAACGGATCGGCTCGATAGTTAAATTTCCTTTAACACGCCGCAAAATAACCATGTTTCGTTGGGCACGATGAAACCTCATATATTTTAACAACCGTAAGGAAGCGAAAATGTTGTTCAAAATACTTGGGGGCATTCTGGTGCTTTGGGGCATCGCCGACCTGGTCATGGGCATGCAAGGCATGGATCTTTGGGCGCGTGTCGGTATCACCCTGCCCGCGATCGTCTGGAGCTTTTCACATTGGATCGCGATCATCGCCGGCGGTATCGTCTTCTCGATGGGCAGCGCAGATGAAGAACAAGAAGCGCCGCACGAATAGGTACCAACAATAACGACACACCGGTTCAGATGAGCTCTTTCAATCCTGTTGGTGTGTCAATCCGTGCGCTATAACGGATCCTTGGTCCCTGCGTGACAGCGGGCGGTCGATCAATCGACAAGTCATAATACAGCGCCTCGACCCCCACCGGGTCGGGGCAGGCAAGCCCGAACCACCGCAAACGCGCACCCATGTCAGGAATGTCGGCCATTGCCGTCGGATCACCACGATGGTCGATCAGCGATGGGGCCGCGCCACCCAACGGCAGCGACCCATCGGCACGAATGGCAAAGCCAAAGGCCGGTTCCTCCGGCGGAAGCGGTACAACATCGCCGTAAATCGCGCGATGGGCGGAAACGACCGTCTGAATTGCATCAGTGCTGGCGACCCACCCTCGCAAACGTCGCCCATCCTCCCAGTCGGCCCGAACCTGTTCCTGATTATCCAGTCCAAACCAGCGCGCACGCGCAGGGGCGGTCCCGTCCGGGTCCAGCGCAACGATCTCCAGATAGACATTCCCGCCCAGCTGCAACCTGTGATTATGCGTGCCCATATAAAGGTGGCGCGTCCCGAACGGCACATCCAGATCAAGGCAGTCGCGCACATGTGCCGCCCCCTCGGCCAGCGTTGGGGCAATGACGGTCAAATGGTCAAGTCTCAGCATTCACAGCCCTGCGGAAAAGTTAGCGCACCTGCAACTTCTTCGCCTTCTTGATCAGCATATCGCGCTTCACCCGGCGAAGATGGTCAAAAAACATCTTGCCCTGCAAATGATCAATCTGGTGCTGGACCGAGGTAGCCCAGAGACCGACAAAATCCTTGCGGTCCCACACCCCGTCTTCATTCATGAAACGGACCGTCACGGCGCGGGGACGTTTCAGCTTGGCCCAGACACCGGGCAGATTGGGTGATCCCTCTTCATGCTCACGGTACTCCACGCTCGCGTGCAGAATTTCAGGGTTGGCCATGCGCACTGCCTGACCGCGCGTTTCAGACGCATCGACGACGGCAAGGGCCAACCCGATACCCAATTGCGGGGCAGCCAGCCCGACACCGGGCATCGTATCCATCGCCGAAATCATCTCATCCCAGATTGCCCGCACCTCGTCCGTGACCGCATCAACCGGTTGCGCAGGCGTGCGCAGGGCCGGATGCGGCCACATGACGTAAGGGCGATGGGTCATACCTCTGTCCCGGTATCCGTGATCAGCACGCCGTTCAGATGGTCCAGCTCGTGACAGACACAAACGGCACCAACACCGTGAAAGCGGGTGGTCTGGCGAATACCGGCAGGGCTGTTCCAGCCCAGATCAACCCAGACAGGGCGGGCCACATTGAATGTGCGATCCGGGATCGACAGGCAGGCCTCTGGTCCCAATTGGCTGAATGGGGCGGCTTCGACAATCTCGGGGTTCACGAACGCAATCGGGTGCTTTTCACCCTCTTTCCAGGTGGTGTCGATCACGAACATCCGCTGGCTTATACCGACCTGCGGGGCCGCCAGACCACGGCCCTGGGCAGCATACATCGTCTCGAACAGATCAGCGATCAGGGTATCAACAGGTTCACCAAACTGGATCACCGGAGCGGCCGCTTTGCGCAATATCGGGTCGCCGTCAAAGCGCAGGTCAAGAACCGCCATCAGCTGCGGGCCATTTCGCGTTTTAGCTTTTGCATCTTGCGGGTGATCATCTGGCGCTTCAGCGGCTTGAGGTAGTCGATGAACAGCTTGCCATCCAGATGGTCGATCTCATGCTGTACGCAGGTCGCCCACAATCCGTCAAACTTCTCGCGCATCATCTTGCCGTCCAACCCGGTCCATTCCACCTCAACCTCGGCGGGGCGTTCCACATCGGCGTATTGATCGGGGATCGACAGACAGCCCTCTTCATAGACCGACCGATCCTCCGAGGTCCAAACCACCTGCGGATTGATCAGCACCATCGGGCGAGGCGTCGCATCCTCTTCCTTCTCGCAATCCATCACGATCATGCGGGACATCACAGCTACCTGCGGCGCGGCAAGGCCAATGCCCGGCGCGTTATACATCGTCTCAAGCATGTCATCCGCCAACCGGCGCAGGTCGTCATTGACCGATGCAATCGGGTCAGCGACCTTCTTCAGCCTTGGGTCGGGGTGGATCAGGATATTACGCAGTGTCATGCCCCGGATTTAGGCGGCACGGCGATAAATTGCAATGCGGGACAGATGTAATCTTGACGTTACATGAACGCCTCCCCACGTAACCTCAAGGTTACTCACCACAAACGCAAAAGAAAAGGAGCACTCATGTCTGCCAACCCCATCAGCCGCGTTCGTCTCCTCGGCAGTGCGGCCATTGTCATCACCACAGCCGCCGCATTAATTGCGGCTGTCCTGTCCATCGGGCCATCCGGGCTCACCTGGGCCTTTATCATCGGGGGTATCGCTATCGGATACGCCATCCTATCCTTCGTGCTGCACCTGCGTTACCCCGATGCCGCAGATGCCGCATGGGACGAACAAAACAACCAGGCACATCGCGACAGCCTGATTTTCGGGTTCTGGGCCGTGCTTGCGGTGTTCCTCGTCTTTCTTGTCCTCTCGCTGACGGACAGGATGAACCCGGCCATGGCCTTCTATTGGCTGGGACCCGTGCTTGGTGCCGTGCCGCCCGCCCACTACCTCGTCTCCATCATGCGCGGCCGCGCTGAATGAGCGGCAAGCTCATCGTGCATCTGCGCGCCCACCGCACCAAGGCCGGCCTGACCCAGGCCGCACTGGCCGACGCGGTGGGCGTATCACGCAAGACGATCAATACGATTGAAAACGGGGTCTTCACCCCTTCCACGATCCTTGCGCTGACACTCGCAGAGGAACTTGATTGCAGCGTCCACGATCTGTTTGAATTGCCGGATGAGCCTGACTGATACCATCATCACCGATGCGGCCTCCGCCAGCACAGAAGACCTTTGCGCGGCCATGGCCAGCGCATTTTCGGACTATGCCATTCCGATCAACCTGACGGTGCCCACCTTCCGGTTCATCATGAAACAACGCGGGTACAGCCCCGACGCGTCACGCATCGCCATAATCAACGGCCAGATCGCAGCCATCTGGCTCGTCTCGGTGCGGGGGGAGGCATCCTACCTGATCTCCAGCGGTACCGTGCCGCAGCATCGCGGACGGGGCCTTGCCAAAGACCTCGCGCACAGTGCGCTGGAAGGCTTGCAGCGCCGCGGTACCATGACCTTCCAAACCGAAGTGCTTGTCGAAAACACCACCGCTGCGCGGCTCTACCGCAAACTCGGCATGCGCAAGCGGCGGGACCTGTCCTGCTACACCCTGACCGGACCACAACCGGCAAAAGAGAACCTACCGCCAGTCCGCGAAATTCCCTGGTCCGATATCGCAGACACCGTGAATACGCTGCGCGACTGGGGGCCGTCCTGGCAGAACAGCGATCCATCCATCACCGCCATTGCTGATCAGGTCCGCTGCTTTGCCACCTATGACGACAGCACCCTCTCCGGCTATGCCGTGCTTGTGCCCGACAGCGGCAGCCTGATGCAAATCGGCGTCCACCCAGATGCACGGCGGCAGGGGATCGGCACCGCCCTGATCAACCACGCCCTGACAGCCACACCAACCGGACAATTGCGGCTGATCAATGTGGACGCGGCCGACCATGGGTTCGCCCAGTTCATGCGCGCCGTCCCTTCCGAACAAACCCAGGGGCAGTTCGAACTGATCATGGCGCTGAACGACCATGCCTAAACCGTCGCATTTTCCACCTTGCACTCCGCCGCACCTGCCGTAGCCTGCGCCAACCAACAGCGGAGAGCCCAATGACATTCGACCACGCCCCCGACCGCCGCAACACACACTGCGTGAAATGGGACGGGATGGAGCAATACTACGGCGTCAGCCCGGATGAGGGCCTGTCCATGTGGGTCGCCGATATGGAGTTCCGGGCCCCCGACTGCATCCAGAAGGCCGTGCAGGATATGGTCGATCACGGGGTCTACGGCTATTTCGGGGATGACAGCAGATACCTCGCCGCCATCCAATGGTGGATGGACACACGGCACGGCTGGAAAATCGACCCCTCCTGGATCTTCACCACCCATGGGCTCGTCAACGGGACCGCAATGTGCGTCGATGCCTTCACCAATCCCGGCGACGGGATCGTCCTTTTCACCCCGGTCTACCACGCCTTCGCTCGGGTGATCGCCGCCGCTGACCGGCAGGTGGTTGAATGCGAACTGGTCAACACCAATGGCCGCTACGAAATGGATTTCACCGCCTATGATGCCCAGATGACGGGGAATGAACGGATGGTCATCCTCTGCTCGCCCCATAATCCCGGCGGGCGGGTCTGGACGCGGGCCGAATTGCAGGCGGTCGCGGCCTTCGCCAAACGGCACGAACTGATCCTGGTCAGCGACGAAATCCACCACGACCTGACCATGCCGGGGCAGACCCACATCCCCATGGCCCATATCGACGGGATCACCGACCGGCTGATCATGATGACGGCGACCACCAAGACCTTCAACATCGCAGGGTCCCATTCCGGCAACGTGATCATCGAAGACCCCGACCTGCGCGCGCGTTTCGGCAAACGAATGGCGGGCCTTGGCATGTCACCCAACAGCTTTGGGCTGCACATGGCGACAGCGGCCTATTCGCCCGAAGGGGCGACATGGGTGGATGAACTCCGACTGTATCTCGATGAAAACCGCCAACACTTCGATGCAGGCATCAACGCCATCCCCGGCCTCGCCTCCATGCCTCTCGAGGCCACCTACCTCGCCTGGGTCGATTTCGCGAATACGGGGATGAGCCGGGAGGAATTCACGGCAAGGGTGGAACAACACGCCAAAATCGCCGCCAACCACGGACCGACCTTCGGCAAAGGAGGAGAAAATTTCCTGCGGTTCAACCTCGGGGCACCGAAGGCGCAAATCGAGGATGCAATCGGGCGGTTGCAGACAGCGTTCGGGGATTTGCAGTAGGGGTGAAGAGGGCTTGTGAGGCGTGATCATGGGCGGGAACCGGACCTTCGCTGCAAGTGCGCACACCCGCAATCGCACTAAGCAAAGCTGACATTCCCTGCTAAATCAAGTGCTGTAGCACCGAAAGACGCGCCTTCTGTTGAGGCGTGGGGCAGTTCATGGCTGTGCATCACCGGCAGGGGACGTTAGCTTGAGCCTCAAAGTACTTTTTGAGGTTTGCACTTGAAAATCATCGACAACATTTCTGTCCTCTTGGGAGATGAGCTGAAGGCAGGGTCCGAAGCCGGTGCGAAAATCCGGGTGGCGGCCAATTGCTTCTCAATATTTGCATACGACGCACTGCGGGATGAATTGGAAAGCGTCGAAGAGCTCGAGTTCATCCTGACAGATCCGACGTTCATTCCGAACGAAGCTCTCGGTCGTTCGAGGAAAGAGAAACGAGAGTTCTTTATCCCGAAACAGCTCAGGGAAACCGCTCTTTACGGCACAGAATTTGAAATTCACCTTCGGAACAAATTGACCCAAAAAGCCATCGCAAAACAGTGCGCCGACTGGATCCGGAGGAAAGCGACCTTTAAATCCAACGCTACTGATGCCCCGATGCAGCAGTTCGCGACCATTGAAGCGCGCAAGGGAAACAAGGTTTTCTCGCCTATCAGTGGGTTTTCAGCCGTCGATTTGGGCTACCAGCCTGGCAACGCTGTTTCGAATTTCACGCATGCTTTCGAAGATGATCTGTCTGCAAAAACTTATCTTTCGTTGTTTGATCAGGTCTGGGCCAACCCCGCAAACGTTCAAGATGTGACGGATCAAGTCCTTCAGCACATTGAGGCCGTCTACCAAGAGAATTCGCCGCAAAGGATTTACTTCCTGATCCTGTACAACATCTTCAGGGAATTCCTTGAGCAGGTCGACGAGGATGTGCTGCCCAATGACCAAACGGGATACTTGGATAGCCTCGTCTGGAACAAGCTGTTCAACTATCAACGAGACGCTGCCACTGGGGTAATTAACAAGCTGGAAACCTATGACGGCTGCATCCTTGCGGACAGCGTCGGCTTGGGAAAAACGTTCACCGCGCTTGCTGTCGTTAAATACTATGAACTACGGAACAAATCTGTCCTGGTTCTCTGCCCCAAGAAGCTTGCAGACAATTGGCGCAACTACAACACGAACCTCAAGACAAACCTCTTTGCAGGCGACCGCTTCAACTATGATGTCCTCTGCCACACCGACCTCTCCAGAACATCGGGCGAGTCTTTGGGCATCCCGCTCGATCGGGTCAATTGGGGCAATTATGATCTGGTCGTCATCGATGAGTCTCACAACTTCCGAAACAACGACGTCTACAAAGATCGGGAAACTCGGTACCAGAAGCTGATGAACAAGGTCATCAGATCCGGCGTGAAGACAAAAGTTTTGATGCTTTCCGCGACCCCCGTTAACAACAGGTTCACCGACCTACGCAACCAGCTCGCATTGGCATACGAGGGGCATTCGGACACCTTGAGCCGAAACCTGAAGGCCAAATCCAGTGTTGAAGAGATTTTCCGGAAGGCTCAAACCGCCTTCAATACTTGGTCAGAGCTACCTTCAGCGGAACGCACAGCACAATCCATTCTCAGAGCGCTGGATCTTGATTTCTTTGAGCTCTTGGACTCGGTGACGATTGCACGTTCTCGCAAGCATATCGAGCAATTCTACGATACGGCCGACATCGGGCAATTCCCCGAGCGTAAGAAGCCCATTTCCCATCACCTCCCGATCACGTTCCGCGAGGATGTCGTGGGGTTCGACGAGATATATCGAGACTTATCCCTGCTGAAAATGGCTGTCTATGCGCCGGTGAACTACATCCAACCGAGCCGCCTTAGAAAATATGAGGCGCTCTACGACACCAAAACAGAAGGCTCCAAAGGCACGCTGCGCCAGGCCGATCGCGAGCGCAGCCTGCAAGCGCTGATGACGACGAACCTTCTGAAGCGCCTTGAAAGTTCTGTAGAGGCGTTCCGCCTCACATTGGGTGCGCTTGACCGAAACATCGGCGCGATGCTGACGGCCATTGATCGTTTCGAGGCGAGTGGCGGCAACGGCAGGATTGAAGACGTTTTCAATGACGTGGACAACTTGGACACCGATGATGATGACCTGTCGGGACTCGGCGAATTCACGATCGGCAAGAAGATCCAAATCGACCTCGCTGATATGGATATCCCGACTTGGAAAGCTGACCTGGGCGGCGACCGCGAGATCATTCAGGGTCTCTTGGCTGAGATGGACAAGGTTGGCGTTGAAGAGGATGCCAAGCTCCAGCACCTAATTGACGTCATCAAGCAGAAGATGGCCTCTCCCCTGAACCCAGGCAATCGCAAGGTTTTGATCTTCACCGCTTACGCTGACACCGCCGAATATCTTTATCGCCACGTTGCGCCCGCCCTCAAAGGCGCGATGGGGTCCGAGACGGGCATTGTCACAGGATCAGGGAACCCCAAAACGACCCTGAAGCCTCACTACGATTTCCAGTCGGTGCTGACACTCTTCGCCCCCAAGGCGAAAGAGAAGGCGCTGATCATGCCAGAGGTGCTAGAAGAGCTAGACATCCTCATCGGCACCGACTGCATTTCAGAAGGGCAAAACCTTCAGGACTGCGACTACCTCATCAACTACGACATCCACTGGAACCCGGTCCGCATCGTGCAGCGCTTTGGCCGGGTTGACCGGATCGGCTCGCCAAACACCGCCATTCAGCTGGTCAACTACTGGCCCGACATCTCGCTGGACGAGTACATCAACCTCAAGGAACGGGTCGAAAACCGGATGCACATCGTCGACCTCACCGGTACCGGCGAAGACAACGTGCTGACGGCGAAAAGCAGTGACGTCGCCTACCGCAAGGACCAGTTGCAGCGCCTGCAGGAAGAGGTGATTGAACTCGAAGACGTCAAAACCGGCGTTTCGATCACAGACCTGGGCCTGAACGACTTCCGCATGGACCTGCTGAACTACACAAAGGAAAATGGCGATCTGGCGGGCCAACCCAAAGGCCTGCACGCTATCGTCCCGTCCAACCCCGCGAAAGGCCTGCAGTCCGGCGTGATCTTTGCCCTGCGCAACATCCACCCGGATGTGAACGTCAACCAGCAGAACCGGCTGCATCCATACTATCTGATCTACCTCGACACTGACGCGAACGTCATCGCCGACCACACCGAGGTCAAACGCCTGCTCGACCTGATCCGCTCCAGCTGCAAGGGGCTCGACCAGCCGATCAAAGCGCTCTGTGATGCCTTCAATGCAGAAACGAAAGACGGGCGCGAGATGGGCAAATACTCAGAACTTCTCAGCGACGCGATCAAATCCATGATTGAGGTGAAGGAAGAGCGCGACCTCGACAGCCTCTTCTCCGGCGGGCACACAACGGCGCTGACCCACACCATCGCCGGTCTCGATGACTTTGAGCTGCTCGCCTTTATGGTCGTGAGGGACGCTGCATGACCGGGCTTTACGATTACCCCAAATCGACGCTCCTGAAACGTGTCGTGCCCAAAACGCGGATCTATGACCGGGTTCAGGCCACCACCGCGCTCAAGGACAAATTCGTCGCGCAAGTGGACCAGATCACATGGCGGGCAAAGCTGGCACCGGAAACGATCAACCTCCCTGCCACCAAATCCGTGCCGGAAATACAGGTGGTCCGCATCACGCTGAAAACCGATGCGACGCAGGACGACGTGCTGAGGGCCATCGATCGCGCCATCCCCTTTCCGATCCTGTTTGAGCTGGAACAGGACGGGCAAATCCAAATTGCCGCCGCCCACAAACGGCCGTCAGAGGCGGACGCGGCAAAATGGGTGCTCTCGGACTATCTGCGCTCGGATTGGCTGCCAGCGGGCACGCCCCGCAGCTCATTGCCTGTGGCGCTGAACCTTGGCGTGCTTTATGAACAGATCCTGACGGCGCTCATGCCGATTGTGCCGCAAACCGCGGAATCCTTGAGCGCGCGGATGGACCGGACGCACGCCCTGAAAACCAAAGAGCGTGAGATCAGCCAGCTAAAATCCAAGTTGAAACGCGAGACGCAATTCAACATCAAAATGACACTGCACGGTCAGCTGCGTGACGCGCAGGCGGACTTCGAGCATCTGAAAAAGCCGGAATAGGCAGAGGGACGATAATGAGTGACGAGATCGAAAAGCTGAAAATGCACAGCCCTGACCTGACGCAGGACAACATCGCCAAGATCCGCGCACTCTTCCCCGGCTGCGTGACCGAGGCGGCGGGCGCGGATGGCAAGCTGCGTCTGGCGGTGGATTTTGACCAGCTGCGCCAAGAGCTGTCGGACAGCATCGTCGAGGGGCCGCAGGAACGCTATCACCTGAACTGGCCGGGCAAGCGCGAAGCGCTGATCACCGCCAACGCCCCCATCGCCAAAACCCTGCGCCCCGCGCGGGAGGAAAGCGTGGACTTCGACACCACCCAGAACCTGTTCATCGAAGGCGACAACCTTGAAGCGCTGAAGCTGCTGCAAGAGACCTATCTGGGCAAGGTCAAGATGATCTACATCGATCCGCCGTACAACACGGGGAAGGACTTCATCTACTCGGATAACTTTTCGGAGTGCTCAGACGAGTTTCTTACAAGGTCCAACCAAGTCGATGAATCCGGAAACCGATTGGTTGCAAACACGCTCTCAAACGGACGGTTTCACTCCGATTGGTTGTCCATGATGTACTCGCGTCTGAAATTGGCAAGGAACCTGCTTGCCGATGATGGTGTAATTCTTGCATCGATCGACGATGCAGAAACCGCCAACCTCAAACGGCTGCTGGATGAAGTTTTTGGGGAAGACAACTTCATCGATACAATTGCGGTTGAGATGTCGACCACGTCCGGCCCAAAAACGGTTAACGCCCAACAAGGTACAATCGTAAAAAACGTCGAGTTTGTACATGTTTACAGAAGAACAGCTGAGTTTGACAAAAAACCACACACGCCTCTTTTTGATGGCATAGACACCTACGACACGCACTATTCAGTGTGGCTGAACGATGATGGAACTCTGGGAACGCTATCCGAAAAGCTTCTTGCCGATGAAAAAGTAGGCGCCGACATTAAGCGTTTTGATCTGTTGCGCCGGAATGCCTTCAGCATCAACGATATAAACCAGCTCTTGGCACTTTCCGAAGCTGCGAAAGAGTTCATCGACTCAAATCTGGAAAGCATCGCTCGTATCGACCGCCCGCCAGTTTCTGCGGGAGGGCAGACCCCGCCCATGGGTCGTTGGGAAAAGTTTGAAGCCGAACATCGTACTTACTATTTGACGACACTCCAAAATGGAACGCTTCAAGCGCTTATGCCGCTATCGCTGAACTTTAGAATGTCCGATGACTACAAACCTCGCTTCGGCAGGACGGTTATCCGTGGTGACCTTTGGAAAGGGTTTCATCAGGACATGGGGAACGTTGCGAAAGAAGGCTCAATGGCCTTTGCCAATGGGAAGAAACCGGTTCGATTGATTAAGCAACTAGTCAGATGGGCTAACAATTCCGATGGTGGCATTGTCATGGATTTTTTTGCAGGTTCGGGCACCACAGGACATGCCGTCATGCAAGCAAACGCAGAGGACGGACAAGCGCGAAAATTTGTGCTGGTTCAACTTGACGAGGAACCAGACCCAAAGTCTGAGGCTGCAAAAGCTGGGTTCAAGACAATCGCGGAAATATCTCGGGAGCGCCTTCGTCGTGCAGGCTCAAAGCTGCTCGAAGGCGAGTGTCACAGCGAATGGAACAAGGACGTAGGCTTTCGCTCGATCAAGATCGACAGCTCCAACATGGCGGATGTGTTCTACACGCCGGATCAGACCTCTCAGGCCGACCTGCTGTCCCGCGTGGACAATATCAAACCAGACCGCACGGCCGAGGATCTGCTCTTTCAGGTGCTGCTCGATTGGGGCGTTGACCTGACCCTGCCCATCCGCCGCGAGACCGTGCAGGGCAAAACCGTCTTCTTCGTTGCCGACACCGCCCTGATGGCCTGTTTCGACGATGGCATCTCCGAGGATTTGGTCAAAGAGCTGGCAAGCCACGCCCCGATGCGGATCGTATTCAAGGACACCGGCTTTGCCGACGACCAGACCAAGATCAACGTGCGCCAGATCTTCAAAGCCATGTCGCCCGACACCGAAGTGAAGGCGATTTGACCCCATGAAGATCAAGTTCAAGTCGCAAGACTACCAAACAGCGGCGGTCGAGGCCGTGGTCGATTGCTTTGAGGGCCAGCCCAACACCTCCGGCCAAGTATACCGTATCGACCCCGGCCGCCGCGCGCAGATCCGGGCCGATGAAGACGGGTTCAGCAACGCGGCGATCGCCCCCGCTGTTCCCGTGCTGGAAAACATCCGCAAGGTGCAGCAGCGCCAAAACCTGCCGTTATCGGAAAGCCTGACCCACTTTGTCGATCAAAACGGTCGCACGAAACCCGCCAGCTACAAACCCGGTTCGGCCATCAACCTCGACATCGAGATGGAGACCGGCACGGGCAAGACCTATTGCTATATCAAGTCCATCTTCGAGATGAACAAGCGTTACGGCTGGTCCAAGTTCATCATCATGGTCCCATCGATCGCGATCCGCGAAGGCGTGGCCAAGTCGCTGGAAATGACGGCAGAGCATTTCGTTGAAAGCTACGGCAAGAAGGCGCGGTTCTTCATCTACAATTCCAAGCGGCTGCACGAGCTGGAGAGCTTCTCCTCGGACGCAGGCATCAACGTGATGATCATCAACGTGCAGGCGTTCAACGCGTCAGGGGCCGACAACCGACGGATTTACGAAGAGCTGGATGACTTCCAGTCCCGCAAGCCAATCGACGTGATTGCCAAGAACCGCCCTATCCTGATCCTCGATGAGCCGCAGAAGATGGAAGGCACGGCGACACAGAACGCCCTGCCTAAGTTCAACCCGCTGTTCATCCTGCGCTATTCGGCGACCCACAAGACGATCCACAACAAGGTACATCGTCTGGATGCGGTTGATGCGTTCAGCCAGAAGCTGGTCAAGAAGATCGAAGTGCGTGGCATTCAGGCCAAGGGTCTGACGGGCACGAATGCGTATCTCTATCTGGAAGGCATCCAGATTTCTAAAAGCGACCCGGTGGCGCGGATTGAGATGGAGGTAAAGACCAACTCGGGCATCAAGCGGGTGCTCCGCAAGATCGAAAAGGGCCGCAACCTGTTCGACCTGTCTAAGGGGCTCGATCAGTACCGTGATTTCGTCGTCTCCGACATCGACGCACGTGTCGACGAAGTGCACTTCACTAATGGGGCCGTTCTGAAGGCCGGTGAAGCGAGCGGGGACATCACCGAACGCGACATCCGCCGCATTCAGATCCGCGAGACAATCTCGGCCCATCTTGAGCGCGAAAAGCAGTTGTTTGCCAAAGGCATCAAGGTGCTGTCGCTTTTCTTCATCGACGAAGTGGCCAAGTATCGGGACTACGATGCTGAGGACGAAAAAGGCGAATATGCTCGGGTGTTCGAAGAGGAATACGAAGCGCTGAAAGCCGAGTATCTTGGCGAGTTGCCCTTGGAGGATGAGGCCTACCGAAAGCATCTGGACAGCATCGACGTCGGAGCAACCCACAACGGTTATTTCTCGATCGACAAAAAGGGCAAGCTCGTTGATCCAAAGGTCAAAGCGCGTGGTGAGTTCGCCGGTTTGACAGATGACGTTTCGGCCTACGATCTGATCCTAAAGGATAAGGAACGCCTGCTTTCCTTCGAAGAGCCGACGCGATTCATCTTCTCCCACTCCGCGTTGCGCGAGGGCTGGGACAACCCGAACGTCTTTGTGATGTGCATGCTCAAGCACAGCGACAACACCATATCGCGTCGCCAGGAGGTTGGCCGGGGACTCCGCATTTCGGTCAACAAGAACGGCGACCGCATGGATCACGCATCAACCGTGCATGACATCAACGTCCTGACCGTGGTGGCCAGCGAAAGCTACAAAGACTTTGTTGGCGGCCTTCAGAAAGAAATCGCGGAAAATCTGTCGGAGCGGCCACGCCAGGCGAACGCTGAATACTTTGAGGGCAAGTCGATCACCGTCAACGGTAGTGAAACCACAGTGTCCAAGGACATGGCCAAACGCATCGAGCGGTATCTCATCAAGAACGACTACATCGATGACAACGATGGCATCACAAAAGCGTATCATGAGGCGCGCGAGGCGGGCACGCTGGCTTCATTGCCCGATGAACTCCTCGACCAACAGGAACAGATCCTGCAGCTGATCGATACCGTCTTCAACGGAAGCCAGCTCGAGAACATGATGGGCGATGGCCGCAAGGGCAAACCGAACCTGCGAAACAAGAACTTCGAAAGGAAGGAGTTTCAGGAACTTTGGCAGCGCATCAACCGGAAGGCAGTCTATCAGGTCGAGTTTGACTCCAACGATTTGGTCCAACGCTGCGTCGATGCTTTGGACCGAGACCTCGTTGTCTCGCCTCTGCAATACGTCGTCACCGAAGGCCAACTTTCGAATGAGCTGACTGAGGCTCAGCTTCGAACCGGAGCTGCGTTCAAACAATCTGGTATACGCAGCGAAAAAAGCAGCTCTGCCCACTCGCTTGTTTCATATGATGTCATCGGCAAACTTGCCGAAGGTGCGGACTTGACGCGTGGGACGATCGGGAAAATTCTGACCGGAATGAGCGCTGCGAAGTTCTCGACGTTCCAGGCCAACCCTGAACAATTCATCTCTGAGGCAGCACGCATAATCAAAGAGCAGAAGGCCACGACTGTCATCGAGCATCTGACCTATGATGCAACTGCCGACAGATACGACACCGATATTTTCCCCGCGACCCAGAGTGGCACCGACCTAACGCAGGCCGTCGGGAAATTGCGAAACCACATCTATGACTATGCCGTGGTCGACTCTGTAGTCGAACGCAAGTTTGTCGAAGACCTGGATACAAGCGATGAAATCGTCGTCTATTCGAAGCTGCCGCAGGGGTTCTTGATCCCCACGCCTGTTGGCGACTACAACCCCGACTGGGCGATAGCCTTCAAAGAACACTCAGTGCAGCACATCTACTTTGTTGCGGAAACAAAGGGGTCCCAGCCGTCCCTCAAGTTCCGCGAATTGGAGCGAGAAAAAATCAAGTGCGCCAGAAAGTTCTTCGAGGAAATTGCGAATAGCGTCCCCAATGACCGGGTAAAGTATGATGTAGTCTCAGACTTTTCTGAGCTCATGTCTGCTGTTCGGGGTAACTAGCCTTGCTTTGGAGGCTACCTTTGTTCAGTCTCAATTTGAACCAAAACCGATTGTCCCAGCTAGCCCATAAGCATTTCGGTGAAGTGATTCAGCGTGAGAGCAGAAATCTGCAAATGTTGTCGGTGGCCATGCAGGACTACGCTCGGTTGCGATTGTGGGGGAGAAATTTGGTTTGAGGAGAGGATCGTATAGCGGAGGCCACACTATCATCAGAGCAGATGGTTCCTTTGGCTCGTTTGATCCGGCCGAAACCAGATACGAACCAAAGCGGGCTCAGAAAAACAAAACCAAAAGACCCAAGAAAGCGGTCAAGCCATCCAAGCCACTGCCGCTAGCCGCGCAACGCAAGATGTTGCTGAATATCGCAGCCGACGCCCGTGTATCGAACAGGAAACAAGGCCTGAAGTTTCCAAAGAATATCGGAGATGAGATTCAACAAGATGTGGCCCGCGCTGGCACAATCGAGGCTTGGGCATCCAAACAAGCGGGTTTTAACGAGTTGGTCAAAACCAAGCTTCAGAAGAAGCAAGCGAAAGCAAAACGGAAGAGCAATACCGCAGGCCCTGTGCAGGTAGAAGTTGTCGCCAAGCGTCGACGTGCAGTTCAAAAACCGAAGCCCGATCTTGATCGCATTGCCTTTCTAAAAGACGAGATCGCGCAGGCACGAGAGTTCATCAGCCTTGCAGAAAAGGAAATCAAACACTTGGAAAGCGGTTCAAGCTAGTCCTATGAGAGCCGCTTACGTCGAGACCGTGGCTACCGCTCGAAAAAGCGATAGCTGTTTTGGAACTGCCACGCTTTCGTACCGTCCCAGGTGCTCATTTGGAGCAATTCTCTTTCGAAAGCGACGTCCCGCGATCTGCGAGTTCGATCATCGCCAGGTTTTGCACGTGCGGCGAATGGCCAGTATGTGGGCTGCAGATGCAGAATCGAGACAGCGGGTCGGATGTCGGCTTAGGGCCGTTCGTGAAGCCCAATATGGCCGTTCTTCAGGATCGAGCAACGGGCCGACTTGGTTATTGTGACCCACTCAGTTTTACTGCATTTATGAAACAGATGGCATCGACGGGGCCAAGCAGTCATGAATGAACGTTTGCAATTCTACTATGCGCAGGACACCTGCTCACTGGCCTCCCACGTCGCATTGGAAGACGCCGGAGCGTTGTATGACTTGCATCGGTTATCGATCGAACAGGGCGACCATAACTCCGGCTCTTACCTTGAAATCAATCCGAAGGGCCGGGTACCTGCCTTGGTCACGCCGTCGGGTGTTCTGACCGAAACCCCCGCAATCCTTGTCTATATTTCGCAACTCTTTCCTGATGCACAGCTAGCGCCCGTTGGCGACCCGTATCAATTTGCGAGGCTTCAAGAATTCAACAGCTTCATGGCATCCACTTTGCACGTTGCCCATGCCCATCGTATGCGCGGGCATAGATGGGTCGACGATGAAGCGGCAATCGAAGCGATGCAGCGTAAGGTTCCGGTTACTGTTGCGGCAGCCTACTCACATATTGAGGATTTCTACTTGGACGGGCCGTTCGTGCTCGGCCAACGCTACTCTGTGGCCGATCCGTATCTTTTTACCTTTGCTCAGTGGATGGAACCGGACGGTGTCGATCCTCTTCAGTTTCCGAAGGTAGCGGAGCATCGAGAAATGATGGCCCAACGTCCGACCGTGCGACGAGCGCTGGAAGCTGAGTCGGCCTAGAGGTCCGGATGGATCTGTGTCGCGCGCGTTCGAGACCATCCAGATCTTGCGGAGGTATCGATCGGCCTTCTTAGTGATCCGGCCGAGCTTCTCCCTTCCGCCGCCAGATTTGTCGAGCGGGGTTAGGCCTATCTAAGCCGCGCTCACCCAGGTTTCCCACAAAGCAAAGGAACTGACCGTCGCTCCCGGCCGACCTCCGCGGGTATGGTGGTGGTGGCTTCGCCCCTTCACCTTGGGCTTGGAGAAACACTTTAATGGTAATATTTCTTTGAAGATGAATGGTCTTTTGACTCCTCTGTTCCCGGCATTCGCAAAGCGCCTGAAGCGGCAAAGGATCGCGTGCGGGATCAAACAGGACGCCCTGGCGCATGCGCTTGGCGTCAATCAGACAACCGTTTCGCGTTGGGAAAACGGAATACAAACTCCGGATGCAGATGTGCAGAGACAGGCATTCGAATGCCTGTCCCCGAAGGGCATTACCGATGCTGCGCTAAAGCGACTGGTCGAAGGGGCATCGTTTTGTGTCCACCTCGTGGATGAGGCCAGCCACGAGTGCCTGGCTTATTCCAAAAGCCGAGCAAAGGACTGGAATTCAACCGATCGCGGTATGGTCGGTGTTTCCTTGTGGCGTTTTGCAACCGAGGAAATCCGCCGTGCCGAAACCGAACTCGATGCCAAGGGTTGGTGGGACGAAGAGCATCCGCAACCTCAGTTCCTCGTGACGTCAGAGGCGATCTACCCGGAATTGAAGATCAGCGCAGGCGGAATGCTTTGGGAACGCTGTACCTCGCTGACGGGCGACCCGCACGTCTGGTCACCGGGCTTTAGCCCCCGCATTTTTTATGCGTGGCCCGGTCTCTGCCCGTCGGGTAGCTGGGGGCATGAACGCAAGGGTTCCAAAACCTCTTCTGATCCTTCTGCTCTGGTTTGCGGGCCTGGGCGCGGCGGCACAATTTGCAAAGATTGCAGTGCCCTTTGGTCTTTTCCGCCAAGCGTATCCAGACCTCGGCACGGAACTGGGCTGGCTTTTGTCTCTTGTGAGCTTGGTAGGCGCGATACTCGGTATTGTCACCGGCAGCGTCGTAGGACGGTTTGGAGCAAAGCGCATACTTGTATCCGGTCTCGCGCTTGGAGCGTTGATCTCATTCTGGCAGGCCATGCTTCCGTCCTTTCCGTCAATGCTGATCAGCAGGGTCGTTGAGGGCACGTCGCATCTTACGATCGTGGTCGCCGCGCCAACCTTGATCGCGCAGATCAGCGACCGGAGATATGTCGGCGCGGCCATGACCCTATGGAGCACGTTTTTCGGTGTTTCGTTTGCCGTCGTCGCGTGGGGAATAATGCCGTTTGTCAGCGTGAACAGCTTGGCATCGCTTCTTGCGGGACATGGCGCGTTTTTGCTGTCGATTGGCATCCTTGCGTCAATGTTCCTGCCGAACGCGAAGACCCCACAGCCCGCTCCTGGCGCGCGCGACACCGGTGTTCTGGTCGCCCATCGTCGTGCCTACGCATCGCCGTTTATCGCGGCACCGGGCGCTGGCTGGCTTGCCTATACACTAACCTTCGTGTCGCTACTGGCGCTGCTGCCAGGGCAATTGGCATAGGAAAACGCGGCTCAGGTCGCCGGGATGATGCCGATGGCCAGCATAGCGGTTTCCTTGATGATCGTTCCGCTACTACTGCGTGGAACCGGCAGCGTGGCGATCATTGTGGCGGGATTTGCTCTCGCGGGCGCGCTTGTGTTGCTCAACGTGTTTGTGGGCTTCGGGGCCGGTTTTGCGATTGCGCTTTTCGCCGTTCTTGGACTCGTTCAGGGGGCGAGCTTTACGGCGGTTCCAGAGTTGAACAGTGATGTTGAGCATCAGGCGCTCACCTATGGTCTCATGGCCCAATTGGGTAACACTGCCAACCTGCTGGGCACGCCGCTCTTGCTGTTCGTATCAGGTAGGTTTGGCGATCTTGGAATGCAGCTGTGTGTCGCTCTTCTCTTTTTGTTCGGGATCGCTCTCCACGCAATTTTGGCCTTCCGGCGAACCGCAAGGATGCGTTGATCCTACGATCACACCGATGAGCCTCTGATGAGGCGCCCGAATAACCCGATCTGATCTCATATTTGGCCGACCTCTCGTCAGTCCTTGATCTACACCGGCGCCAGGTTCAACGGTTGCGATGTGCGAACTGCGCGCAGCGAAAAATTCGATCTGATTTGCTCGACTGCGTCGATCGTCAGAATCTGCTCCGTCAGCAGGCGTTCGTAAGCGGTCAGATCGGAAACAACGATCTCGGCCAGGAAATCGGCATCGCCGGAAACCATGTGACAGGCGACAAGGCCCGGGATCCCCGAGAGGCTTTCCGCCACAAGCGCCGCGTTCTGCCGGGAATGGCGCGCAACCGTGATTTCTACGAACACGGTCAGCGCCAGCCCGACCGCTTCACGGTCAATGATGGCTTTGTAGCCAGCGATCACACCCTGTCCCTCTAACAGTTTGACCCTTCTCAGACACGGCGAGGGCGACAATCCGACGCGATCGGCAAGTTCGGCATTGCTCAGACGCCCTTCATTCTGAAGTGTCGATACGATTCGTTTGTCAATATCATCCATATTGGCACGTTATGCCAAATAACGTCGAATTCAACACTAATCATGCCAATACCTTGATATGCCCGATTGGTCTTTGGCAGGACATGCGGCCTGCTCCAGTGGTATCGCAGGTGGCATGAAGACTGGCTTTGAGCCGGTAAGATTACAGAGAAGGAGACGCCGATGATCACGCGCATCTGGTATGGCTATGCCACGCACGAAAACGCAGACCGCTACCAAGAAGTCGTCACCGGCGAGGTCATTCCCGGCATTCTGGCGATGAGTATTCCCGGCTTCCAGGGCATTGAATTATCGCGGAGGACCCGGGAGGAGGACGTGGAGTTCATCACGATCATGCGCTTCCGAGATCTCAACGCCGTGAAGGGTTTTGTCGGCGACGACTACGAGAGGTCTCATGTCCCACCACATGCCCGCCAGGTGCTGGCGCACTACGACGCGCGCGCGCAGCACTACGACACTTTGCTGGTCGAGGAGGCGCGATAGTCCCGCCGCTTTGCTTCAGCGCGCCGTCGGGCGGCTCGAAAGCGTCACCGGGCTTTGTAGCCCTCGCATTTTTTATGCGTGGCCCGGTCTGAGCCCATCGGGTTGCAGGGGACATGGCACAGAGCAGCCAATCCGATGATCGCGCCTTAAGAAAACCATCCCTGGAGTTTCCATGTCCGTTCAACAAAACAACCCACTTCGCGGCCGTCTCAACGCGTGGTTCCTCGCTGCCATCGATAGCTACGTGAACCACCTTCTACATGCGAAGAAATTCGCTCTTTTTGCCGACTTGTCAGGCACGGTCGTTGAGATCGGGCCCGGCGTTGGCGCGAACTTGACGTATCTGGCTGGTGCGCATCGCGTGATTGGCATCGAACCCAACGCCCAGATGCGCCCGATTTTAGAACGGCGGGCGGCGCGGCGCAGCATAAACCTTGAGATCCTCCCGGTTGGCGCAGAAGCAACAGGCTTGCCCGAAGCATCGGTGGACTTCGTCGTCTGCACACTCGTTTTGTGCACTGTTGGTGAGCCGCGCAGGGTCCTCGAAGAAGTTCGCCGGATACTCAAACCGGGTGGAAAGTTTCTATTTGTGGAACATGTAGAAGCGCCGCATGGATCAGTGTTGAGACACCTGCAAAGGTTACTGCGGCGGCCTTGGCGTTATGTGTTCGAGGGGTGTTGTCTGGACCGGGACACTGCATCGCTGATCCGCGCCGTTGGCTTCTCAAGCTGCGAAATCGATCAGTATCGGCTAAAAAGCCCATTTGTTCCGGTGAATGTGCAAATTGCGGGCGTCGCCGTTGTCTAACAGCAGAGTATGACTTGGTGGAGCGTTGGCTCGTGAACTGATCACGAAGTTCATGGCGACGCACATGCCATACATCGACCCAGTTGAGGAATTGGATATGACGATTGAAATCAGACCTTTTGACGAGCGCTATACCGAAGAGTTACTCGATCTCAGCCTCCAAGCCTGGGCACCCGTTTTCGAAGCAATGGCGAAGACCAACGACAAATTCGTTCTGGATGCGTTCTATCCCAATGGATGGGAAGTGCGTCAAGTCGCGGACATAAAGGCGCTCCTGAAGGATGCGACCTGCGAAGTGTGGGCCGCACATGCGAAAGACAGCCTAGTGGGCTTCGTCGGTCTGCGGGTCCATCCAGAGGACAAGATGGGGGAAATCCACATTGTCGCGGTGGCGCCCGAGCATCAGCGGCGCGGGGTCGCAACGGCGTTGATGTCATTCGCCAATGACGAGTTCAGACGCGCAGGATTGAAGATGGTGATGGTAGAGACCGGTGGTGATCCCGGGCACGAGGCGTCGCGCGCCGCATACGAGAGCTTCGGATTCCGCCGCTGGCCAGTCGCGCGCTACTTCATGGAGCTGTGATGTTGAGCCATGCGCCCTCAGAACTTGGCTTTACCTGCGGATAGGCAACAACTGGACGAGGCACCATCCCGTGATGAATGGTCTGCCGTCACTATAGCACCACGTCTCATATCTTCCGCACTGCGGATTCAGGCCAGAAACGCTTGGTTCCGACAGTTCCACGCCTATAGCCGCTGTATCGTATCACTAACCCGCGCGATCCCGGGTCCAAACTCAGAAAGAAAGAGCGATGAACATCACAACCGAAAGGGGCGAGTTCCCTTGTCTTGATCAGGGAGACGGGCATCCCGTTCTTTTCGTTCATGGCGCGGCGAGCGACCACCGAACATGGTCGCCTGTCGTCAAAGCGCTTGGGGATCGGTTTCGCTGCGTCGCGCCCACTTTGCGCTGGTTTGGCAAGCACTCCTGGCGAGAGGACGGGCCTTCTTTCTCCGAAGCTGCGCATGCGGTCGATCTCGTCTCAATCCTGACGACGATCAATGCGGGTCCGGCCTATGTCGTTGGTTGGTCCTACGGAGCGAACGTCGCCCTGCGTGTTGTGGCCGCCCGTCCCGATCTCGTCTCTGGTGTCCTGATCTACGAACCGAGCGCACCATGGCTGGCACCTAGTCCCGACGATGCGGCAATGCTCAACGAGGACGCCCTTGAGGTTTTCGCTCCCGTCATGGCTGCACTTTCGGCCGGGGACACAAAGCGATCAGTTGAACACCTTGTAGCTGCCTCCGGAGCGGGCCGCCGGTTCGCTCTCCTGCCGCACCACTTGCAAGCTTGGGCACTCGAAAACGCACATACTATGCCCCATCTGGTAGGCACCAAGACAAGCGGCGACGCCGAAGCGCCTGAGTTGGCCAATCTCGCACAGTTGGGAGTGCCCATCTCAGTTGCCTGGGGTGCATGTTCGCGACCAATGTGGGCGGTTCCGTCCCGTGCGGCGGCGGGCTGTCTTAATGGCAACCACCGAGAGATCGCCGGAGCGGACCACCTCTGGCCCGTATCCGACCCGACCAGCTTTGCGGACTTGGTCGCGTCGTGCTTGACTGATGACAAACTGCCATCCCGTGCACAGAGCACCCCATGAAAAAGTATAGCTCGTTCCTGCCCCTCCTCGTGGTATCGCGCATCTGCACAACTGCTGTGTTCATGACATACGCTGCCTGCCTCGTGACCTTGATGGAAGCCTGGGACATGACGGCGGCCCAGGCGGGGGCCGTTCAGGCTGGGTTCACCGCGGCGTTTGCGGTGTCGCTCCTGGTCGCGTCGCTCGCCTGTGATCGATTGGGGGCGAAGTTCGTTTACCGGGTTTCCACCATTCTCGTTGCACTGACCGCTCTTGCATTTGCTGTCTATGCGCGTTCCCAGCCGTCCGCATTGCTTCTGGTCTCCTTGATCGGTCTCGCTCAAGGCGGGACCTACACGCCAGCATTGATGCTCGCTTCGGCCAACGTAGCGGCAGCGCGCAAGGCATCGGCGATGGGATGGGTCCTATCCGGCATGTCCGCAGGCTATGTCATCTCGATCCTGACTGCGAGCACTATGCTGGAGTGGTTCGACTACAGAGCCGCTTTCCTGCTAACAGCCTTCATATCCGTTTTTGGCGTTCCATTCGGATACTTGGCAACCGCTCGGGTTGAAGAGCCAACTAGAACCGCTTTACCCGCTGCCGCACCGTTCTCTGCCCACGCCCGACGCCAAACCATACTTCTTACCGTCGGCTATGTCGGACATTGCTGGGAGTTGTTCGGCGCCTGGGCCTGGGTTCCTGCCTTTGTGGCATCGTCGCTCCTCCTCGCGGGAGAGACATCCTTCACCGAGATCGGCATCTGGACTGCCTGCGCTTTGCACCTGACAGGATTTTTCTCGTCTATTCTCTCGGGCTATGCATCGGACCGCTTCGGTGCTCGCAGCGTGCTGATTGGGTTTGCTGTTCTCGGAATGCTCTGCTCATTCATCTTGGGCTGGTTGCCAGCAATCGGTCCGGTTGCCTTGATGATCGTCGTTGCGATGTATGGATTTGTCATCATCGGAGATTCCGCGGTCTTATCCTCCGCCATGACGGACACGGTGCCCGCCCACAAGCTGGGTGCCGCGTTGGGTGTCCGATCCGTATTGGGTATCGGAAGCGGAGCATTGGCTCCGATCGGCTTTGGGATCACTCTGGACGTCTTGCCGGAGACACTCCAATGGCCTGGCGCATTCTCCGTGCTTGGACTTGGCGGATCTGTGGCTCTGGTTTGCGCGCTGTTACTAAGGAAAGCTGACTGAAGCTCCACTTGTCGTGCTGTTATGGCGGCGAAGTTTCCTCCCACGTCAGGCACGTATCTGAGGGTACGTTGTTGCGTTGCTAAATCCGTATTACCCCTTGGAATTGATGCCGGCAGAATAGGAAAAGACAGTTATTCGACTATGCTTTTCCGAGTGACGTCCGTGGGAGTGATAATTCTCACGCTTCTCGTTACCGAGATTCGAAAAGACTGGAGACACTGGTTGAATGTCCGCTATGCGGGCTGCACACGCAGCATACATGACCCATGCTGGAGGTCGGCTAAGGGCCGAAATTGCGCCTTAGACGCGTTTTGCATCCAAAAGGACATGCAGAGCGCATCTGGCAGCTATCCCAGGACCCGCTGCCGCGTTATTACTCATAGCGAATTGATGCAGACGAAATCATCAAGCCCTTCGACGCCGTAAACGGGCGGGACTTAAGACCTTTTCCATAACAGGGCCGCCTCCGTTCGGTTTTGCACGCCTAGACGCTTGAGAATGGCGGAGATGTGCAGTTTGACCGTACCTTCCGAGATATCCATCTCGTTCGCAATGTCTCTGTTTTTGGATCCTCGCGACACGGCTTCTAGGATCTGTTGCTGCCGCGCCGTCAAATTCGACAACAGATCGGCAGAGTCTTCAGGCGCGCGCGCAACAACCACATTTGACGGCTCGACCAAATCTCGAGCTGCGATCAACGCGCGTTCGAATTCACTGAAGACGCGTTTTACGTTGAGGTTCTTGGGACCATTGTCGTCGAGCTGTATAACCGCGTTGCGTAGTCGCGACAGCCCCTCAAGAACGTCCTGCGCAGCGATGTACGAAAATCGACCCTCCGACGTTTCGTTCTGTCGAACCTGCCTCAATGTGCGTTCAAGTGCGGCACGTGCTGCATGGCGATCTGTTACATCGAGCGCCACGCCGTCCCAGATGACCGTTCCATCCTCGAGACGCCGGGGGTTCCCGATGGACCGGACCCACCGATACCCACCATCGGCATGGGTCACCCGGACCTCTTCATCCAACCGGGTCAGCTCTGCGGCCGAATGCTCAAGCGCCGCGATGAAACCGGGGCGATCTTCTGGGTGAAGCCACCTGTGATCCACATCCTCCAGCTGCATCAACTCTGCCGGATCCAATCCGAAAGATGCTTTCAACCCTGCACTAACATAGCTGTAACGGTACTTCCCTTCGGGTGTTCTAAGGCGTTGCATTGTGTGGCCGGCAAAGGCGCCACCTAACAAATCAGCAACGTCGTGCGCCACATTCCCGGGTGAATTTGACTCATTCATATAACTTAAGGTATATTCTTTGCCACCATTTGCAACGTGTTTATAACTTAAGTCTGGATTTCCTATTCCTGTTCGACCATCGTCAAGCCGACTCGCTTGCATGCGGGCGCGTTTGGGAGGGCGCGGAATGCAGAAGATTATCATCGAAGCGCGGGTGAATGAGTTGGCAACGCGGGTGGGCAACCCGCATGTGCCGTTCCTGCCCTCTGAGATCATCGCCGATGCCAAAGCGTGCTATGACGCGGGCGCTTCGATTGTGCACTTCCATGGGCGACATGACGATGGAACCCCGTCCCATGATCCCAATTTCTATCTTGAGACCAACGCCGGGATCCGGGCCGGGTCGAACATTCTGATCCACCCCACGCTCGGTTACGTCGCCAATGACGCGGATGCGAAGGGACGGTTTGCGGCCATTGAGGAGATGATGAAATCAGTGGAAACCGCGCCGGATTTCGCGCCGATGGATACTGGCAGCGTGAATGTGGATTGGTGGAACCCCGGCGAAGGCAAGTACGACACCACCGAATTGATCTACAAGAACTCGACTGGCACGCTGATGTATTTCGCTGAGCGTATCCGGCACTACAACCTGACCCCCTATCTCGTCAGTTGGAATGTCAGCTTCACCCGCCAGATCGAGCAGTTTCTTAAAATGGGTGTGCTCGAAGCGCCAGCCTATGTCTGCTTCTGCATGACCGATGAGATCATTTTCGCCGGTCATCCGGGCACCAAGGCCGGGCTGGATGCCCATACCGCGTTCCTGCCGCCTGAGTTTGAAACCATCTGGACGGTCGTGAACTACAAGGGCGATCTTTTCGAGCTGACCGAAAAGATCATCCGTCAGGGCGGGCATGTCTCCATCGGACTTGGCGACTACGCCTATATGGACGGCGCGCGGCATATGACCAATGCCGAGGTCATTGCCAAGGTCGCTGACCAGGCGCGTAGCCTTGGGCGCGAGCCAGCGACCGTGGCTGAGACACGCCAGATACTCAACATGAAGACCCCTCGTATCGCGGCGTGAGATCGCGAGCGAAAACCGACATCTCAGGGAGGAAAAAGAGATGAATATAAGGACACTACTTCTGGGTGGCGCGATGGCGGCCACAACCTGGTCCGCTGCGTTGGCGGAGGATTTCCGCATGCAGACATTCCTGGGCGCCACCGCTGCCACCACCACGGCCTTCGAGGACATGGCCACGGAGCTTGCTGAAGCCACCGATGGCGCGGTGCAAATTCAGGTCTTCCCCGCAGGCTCTGTCGTAGGACCAACCGCGACGATGGAAGCCATCATGAATGGCCTCTTGGATGGCCAGTACACTGGCCCAACCTTCTTTGCGGGACTGGACCCCGCATTCGCGGTCTTTGGCGACACGCTTGCGGCGTATCCCGACGTCGAAACACGCGCGCGCTGGTTCAGTGAAGGCGGCGGGCTGGAGTTGGGTCGGGAGCTCTATGCCGATTACGGGATGCATCTGATCTGCATCGTGCATTGGCCCAGTGAGCAGATCCCATCGACCGTTCCAATTCGTTCGGTTGCGGACTTCGATGGCATCACCATTCGGGCACCCGGGGGGCTGCCGTCCGACCTATTGACGCGCGCTGGCGCGCAGCTGGTGAACCTCACACCCGGTGACGCGATCACGGCACTCGAAACCGGGGCGCTTGACGCGTCGGACCTGGCCAATGTGGGGCTGAATATGGCCTTTGGCATGTATCAGAATGCACCGTATTCGATCCGCGCCGGACATTCGATGCCGGTCACCGAGATGTCCGTTTCGATGGATAAATGGGACGCACTCGCACCAGAACACCAGGTGGCCTTCACCGAGGCCTGCCAGGGCCTGTCTGCCACGCTTGAAACCGTACTGGGCGAGCAGGAAGAGGCCGCCATCGCCGAAGCGCGCGACGATCTGGGCGTGGAGTTCATCGCGTTCAGCGACGAAGACGCCGAGATTTTCCGCAGCATGTTGCAGGAGGTCTGGGACGATTGGGGATCCCGCAACGAGCGCGCGGCGCAGATCGTTGAAAGCCACCGTGCCTTCCTCAACGAGTTGGACGGATCGTAGGATCGTTCACATGCCCCGGGCCGTGATACATCGGGCCGGGGTTAACCCAAGGTGGCCTCATGATGCGTTTCACCCAAATGGTCGGCACAGTCACGGCCTTCGGTTTCGGCATCATCGCATTGATGATGGTTGTCGAGGTCGTCGCACGTTACGGCTTCGATGCGCCCACGTTCTGGGCCCATGAAATCGCCGGATTATTGGGCGCGGTGGCTTTCCTCTTCGGTGGCGCCTTTTGCATGGCCGAACGAAGCCACATGCGGATATCCGTCGTCGCGGATCGGTTGCCCCGCAAGCTGCGGCTGGTCTTGGAGGGCATTGGCCACTTGTGTGGCGTCATCTTTCTGGCCGGGCTTGCTGTTTCGGGCTGGAACCTCGCCCAGAGCGCCGCGTTCCGCTTCATGCCCAATGGTACATGGTTCCCCGAACGCTCCGGCACCTCGTGGAACACGCCGCTTCCGGCCTTCATCAAGGTGGCGTTGTGTCTGGCCGCGGCGCTGTTTCTGATCATTGTTCTGATCCGGATTTGGCGACTCTTGACCCGTGGAGAGGAGAGCTATCCGCCCCAGGACATCCCTCAAGGCACCATCCCGCCCGAGACGGGCGAAGGCCCACGGCACTGACCCTCATGGATATCGGGACCATCTCCATTCTCATCGTTGTCGCGATGATGACCCTGTTGGTGCTGGGCGTTCCGGTTGCCTTCGTGTCGGGGGCCATCGCGGTGGTACTGACCGTAGCCAGTTTCGGGCCCAACGGCCTGTTCCTGATCGGGGCGCGCACGGCGGAATTCGTCGGGTCCTTCGAACTGATCGCCGTGCCGATGTTTGTACTCATGGCCAGTTTCATGGAAAAGTCCGGCGTCGCCCGAGACCTCTACAACGCGTTCCATGTCTGGGCCGGGAGCCTGCGGGGCGGGATCGGAGTCGTGACAATCTTCGTCGCCGTCGTGCTGGGAGCGACAACGGGGATTATTGGTGGCGAAATCGTTCTGCTGGGCCTGATCGCCCTGCCGCAAATGCTGCGGCTGAGGTATGACAAGAAGCTCGCCATCGGGATCATCACCGCGGGAGGATCACTCGGCACGATGATCCCGCCCTCGATCATCCTGATCTTCTACGGGCTGACCGCGCAGGTCTCAATTTCGCACCTGTTCCTGGCGACGCTGGTGCCCGGCCTTATGCTGGCCAGTTTCTACGTGATCTATGTGCTTGGCCGCTGCTGGATGACCCCGGCGCTTGGCCCCGCCCTTTCGGCGGAGGAGCGCGACATTCCCTTGGCCGAGAAACTGGCGCTGTTCAAAGGCGTCATCCTGCCGGTGCTCGTAGCCTCCGGCGTGCTGGTCTCAATCTATTTCGGCTTCGCCTCGATCACCGAGAGCGCGGCTTTGGGGGCGTTCGGTGCGGCGGTGGCAGCCGGAGTTCGGGGCGTGCTGACCTGGACCCTGATCCGCGAAGTGATGGTTCAAGCGATGCGTACCTGCGGCATGGTCTTCTGGCTTGTCTTCGGCACCAACGCGCTGATCGGCGTCTATAACCTGATGGGCGGCATCGCTTTCGCCGGAGACGTCCTGTCCGGGATTTCCGACAACCCGTCAATCATCCTCGCTGTTATGGTCGGCGTTTTCATCCTTCTGGGGTTTTTCATCGACTGGATCGGCATCCTGTTCCTGACCATGCCGATTTTTCTGCCGGTTCTGATCGAGCTTGGCTACGACCCGATCTGGTTCGGCATCGTCTTCAACCTATCGATGCAGATCGCCTACCTGACGCCACCCTTTGGGCCCGCGTGCTTCTACCTCAAAGGGGCGGCACCCGAGGGCGTGACCCTGCAAGACATCTTCTCCGCGCAATGGCCCTTCATCGGGTTGCAGATCCTGGCCCTGACCATCGTCATCCTGTGGCCTGATCTGTCGCTCTGGCTGCCGCGCTTGGTTTACGGGTGACCCATGGCTGACCCTTCGATCCTGAATACACTTGGGGCTGGTCCCACCGCCAACACGCTCGGCCCCGACGAACGCCTTGCCGCGCTGAAGATGATGCTGCGCATCCGCCGGTTCGAGACCCGGGCGAAGGAGCTGTTTCTGCAAGGCGTCATCAAGGGCACCGCGCATTCCAGCATCGGCCAGGAGGCAATTGCCGCGGGCGCCTGCGCCGTACTGGAGCCGCGCGATTTCATCCTGACCCACCATCGTGGCCACGGGCACACCATCGCCAAGGGCGCCGATCTGGGCCGCATGTTCGCCGAGTTGATGGGGCGTGAGGCCGGTTATTGCGCCGGGCTTGGCGGGTCGATGCATATCGCAGATTTCGACAACGGCATCCTTGGCGCAAACGGCATTATCGGGGCGGGCATGGGCCTCGGCACTGGCGCGGCACTGGCCGAACAACTCGACAACACCGACGCCATCGGGATCAGCTTTTTTGGCGATGGCGCTGTGAATGAAGGCATTTTTCATGAGGCGATGAACCTTGCCGCGATCTGGAGGTTGCCGCTGATTTTCTTATGCGAAAACAACCAATACGGGCTGACAACGCCGACCGAGGCGGTCACGGCGGGGAGCACGATTGCGGGCCGCGCCGACGCCTACGCCATGCCTAACGAACGGATCGACGGAAACGATCTGCCCGCCATCCATGCGGCCGTAACCCGTGCCGCTTTGCGTGCGCGGGCAGGCGACGGGCCGACCCTGATCGAGGCGCTGACCTACCGTTGGGACGACCATTCCATGCGTGCCAACCTGCCGGCTTACCGTACCGAGGATGAGGAAGAAGCGTGGAAATCCCGCGACCCGATTGTCCGCTTGAGCGAGGATCTGGCGGCACGCTCGGAACTGGACGACACGCTCTGTACGTCGTTGACGCGGGACGCCGAGGCGGAGGTCGAAGCCGCCATCGATTGGGCCAAGGCACAGGCCGAACCCGATATGGACGGGGCCATAGCGCTGGTCAGCCCGCCCCGCCGGCTGCTGCACGCCGCACCCTCCGCACTCGGCACCCGTGAGATCACCTATGCGCAAGCCATCACCGAGGCCTTCGTGCAGGAAATGCAACGCGACGAGGACGTCATCATCCTGGGCGAGGATATCGGCAAGACCGGTGGCATTTTCGGCCTGACCCGTGGCCTCTTCGATCAATTCGGCCCGGAGCGTGTGCGCGACACGCCGATCTCCGAAGGCGCGATTGCGAGCTGTGGCGTCGGCGCAGCCATGCGCGGCAAACGCGTCGTGGTCGAGGCGCAGCTATGGGACTTCGTGACCCTGATGATGGACGCCATCGTCAATCAGGCCGCCAAGGCGCGCTTTATGCTGGGCGGCAAGGCCAAGGTCCCCATCGTGTTCCGTGGCCCGCAAGGTGCGGGCATCCGGCTGGCCGCACAGCATTGCCAATCGTTGGAGATGTTCTTTGCCAATGTGCCGGGGCTGGAGGTCTATGCCCCCGCCTCCGCCTATGACGCCAAAGGGCTGATGAGTGCCGCCATTCGCCATGACGGACCGGTCGTGTTCCTCGAACACAAGTTGCTCTATCTCGGCCAGGCGCAGCCCGTGCCGGAGGAGCACTATCTGATCGAACCGGGCCGCGCGCGGATCGTGCGGGAAGGGGCCGACTGCACCGTGATCGCCACGCTCGCCATGGTCGAGCGGGCCGTCCAGGCCGCTGAAAAGCTGGCCGGTGAGGGCATCAGCGTCGAGGTGATCGACCCGCGCACCATCAAGCCGCTCGACATCGACACCATTGCGGCAAGCGTTCGCAAAACCAACCGCGCCGTGGTCGTCCATGAGGCGCCGCTTTTCGGCGGGTTCGGCGGAGAAATCGCCTCCGCGATTACCGAGGCCGCCTTCGATTGGCTCGACGCACCGGTCGCTCGCATCGGCGCGCCGGAAATGCCCGTGCCCTATAACGACCGGCTCGAACGCCAATACATGCCCAATGCCCGGCGCATCGCCGAGGCTGTCAAAACCGTCTGCTACAGGAGGTAGCCCTATGCCCACCCGCAAAGTCATCATCCCAGAGGGGATGGAAAACATCTATGACACCTATCATTACGCCCCCGGCATTCTGGTCGGCGACACACTATACTGCTCCGGCCAGGTGGGCCGGGACGCGGGCCTTAACGTGGTCGAAGCCGCCGAGGCGCAATTCACCCAGGCGTTCGAGAATGCAGGCAAGGTTCTTGCTGCGGCCGGGGCCAGCTTCGACGATGTGGTGGAACTGGAAAGCTGGTTTGCAGGCTCGATGGACGAGCTCAAGACCTTCATGGCGGTGAAAGACCGCTACTTCATCAACCGCTACCCGACATGGACCGGGTTCTCCGTCAACGGGTTCTCGATGCCCGGCATCTTGGTCGAGATCAAATGCAAGGCCATCCTCGGACTGGAAGACGCATGACACGGGATCTTCGGGCGCTTCTGAAATCGGATGAGGTGACCCTTGGCACATGGTCCCAGATCGCCGCGCCAGAATTGGTGGACCTGATCGGCCTGAACGGTTTCCAGTTCACGATCATCGATTGCGAACACGGGGTCTTCGGGATGGAGACTGCCGAAAACCTCGCTCGGGCCGCTGACGCAAATGACATCGGCTGCGCCGTGCGGTTGCCGAAAAACGACCCAGTGCTGATCATGAAGGCGCTCGATGCAGGCATCCGGCACGTGGTTGTACCCAACCTGTCCTCCGGCGAAGAGGCCGCGCGCGCTGTGGCCGCGACACGCTTTGCCCCGCGCGGCCTGAGGGGCGCCTGCCCGTGTTGCCGGTCCGGAGGGCACTTCATTCGGAACTGGCAGGACTACGTAACCAAAGAAGAGGCCCGCGTCGGGATCATCGCTCTGGTCGAAACGGTCGAAGGGCGTGACAACATCCGCGAGATCTGCGCGACCGAGGACTTGCGCGCGCTGATGATCGGCCCATTCGACCTGTCTGTTTCAATGGGGCTTAACGGCGATTGGAGGCACCCGGATGTGCGCACCGCTGTGGCAGAAATGGTCGCTTGTGCGGCTGACGTCGGCCTTCCCGTGATAATGCCCGTTTTTTCGCCCGATCCGGCAGAATGCGCAGAGCTCGTTGCGTCTTGGCGGCAGTCTGGCGTGTCTTGCTTTGTCGTCGGCTCAGACAAAATCCTGATCGCAACGGCGTTCGGACAATGGGTTTCAACGCTGTCTCCCCGGTGAGCATGGTCGCAGATTCTTCCGAGCAGCACTTTCTACAAAACCTATAGCTGTCGCGCGCTAAGAAGTCGGTCAGCACCGCCGACAGGATTGGGAAACGATGCCACGCGTTTGCGAGAAATAGAAAAAGCCGCGCCCAATCCTTGGCGCGTCAGCAGTGCCATGGACATTAAGGTCGGCTCATTGAGCTGAATGGGCTTCAGGAGCGGCGTTATACTGTGACATCAGAAATACTCAATACCGGAGAAGTTTCGCCTGGGATGAATTCGCCTCTCATCGTATTTCCTATGCGCAGTGAAGGTCGGCTATGACGGCTCGCGCAGCGGCAATCGATACCGCTGCTGACCCCATGACCTATCGAATTCCTTCCCTGGAAGGCCCCAAAGCGTTTGAAGCGGCCGCGCGACATCTGAGTTTCAAAGCGGCGGCAGCCGAGCTAGGGGTGACGGCCGGTGCCGTCAGTCAGCAGGTTAAACGGCTGGAGATGTCTCTGGGAATTTCGCTTTTCCGGAGGCTGCCACAGGGATTGTTGTTGACGAGAGAGGGTGCAGCGTACCTCCCCGATGTTTCTCGCGCTTTCGACGTTTTGACGGACGCGACCGAGGCGGTTGCACCTGCGCTCAACGGTCGGAAATCAAGCATCGGCGTGGATCCCGTTATCGCCAACCGTCTGCCAAAAGGATGGCCCCGGCACTCAACGGAGCTTGAGCCGTATGTCCGGGAGACGCGACCAATGGATGACGTTGAGTTGATCTGGTCTAACGAACTTGATGCACTGCTGCTTGCCGCCAAAACACGACAAGGAGCTCTAGCAGAACGCGCTGTCTGCCTAAGTGGCGCTACCACGTCATTTTATTTCGTTACCCGGCCTGGTCTGGCTGAGTGCCGTCAATCGCGCGCCATACTTGAGGCACTGGAGTCTTAGGAACTGACTACGAAAGTATGCAGGACTGGTTCCAAATTCTTGCATTCGTGAATGTCCGCTTTGCGGGCTGCAAACGCGGCAATTTGGCCCTGGGCTCAGAGTCCGCTAAGGGCCGACCTCATCGCCGAGATCCGGGCCTGTCAATACGATGCTGCGCCGCATCTGACGACCGCAAGGAGCCCTCTTGCCCTTATTTCTGCGACGCAACGAAAGTCTGCCTTGCCGAACAGTTCAGAATGTGCATCGCGGGCGTCGATGCAGAATGTGGCGAATAGTGGCTGACAACCCTTATTTTAGACTCTGCGGATCACCCCAACGGTCGCGTCTTTGTTGATTTATCAGTGGGAAAAGTATCTGTTGTGTGCTTTCTAACAGCAGACAGTTCAATGAAGGGCTTCCGACAATGCCGGCGAAATGCAACGAATGGAAGGTAGGGCAACCTTGGCGTGGCTTGGCTTGGACCATCGTTGCCTTGGGTGCGGTTTTGGTTTTTACGTCTGCCGCATCGGCTGACGGCACACTAAGCCTCAACGATCGTCTGTCTTTGTGCGTTGAAACGGAATTCTATGAGATCGATAGCTGTTATCACACCCTTGCAGAACTTGCGGAGCAAGAGATGGTGGATGCTTATCTTGTCGCAAAGGTGGCCGTGGAGGACTTCGACAAACGTGAAACTCAGGCCCCAACCGCTGTTGAACGTTTGCAAAACGCGCAAACGTCATTTGAGGAATATAGAAAAATACACTGCGAATGGCCTGATGTGTTCACAAACTTCGTGGGCCACAACTGGAGTGTACGAGAATGGCTTGTTTGCAGGACAGAACTGACTTTGTTCAGGGTTGAGCAGCTAGGCGACATCAGCTCTTACGATCCCGATAACGAGGTCAACAAGTAAGAAGAACGGAAATCGCTGATACCTGAGGTGCATAGCCAATCAAACGTCAGCAGATACAGAGATTTAGTCGCAACTCTTTGCTTGTTTTCTAGAGATAAGTCCGGAGATCGGACATTTAAGTCTAATTGCGTCAAAGGCCGTTTTGTCCCGCATGTTACCAATTTATTCGCTGTGCAGTGAAAGACGATGTTTCCCGAACCGGACTTTCGTGATCTGTGTGGCGAAAGTGCTGGAAGATGAAGATTTTCTGATGCGGGCCATGGCGCGAGGTCTCAGCTTGGCCGTAAGGGTGGCCCGCGTTGGAAAATCTCTCAGGGTGGAAGCCGCGGGGGTTGGCGGTGTCTATGGGGAAAGTGTGCTGCCGGTTGGATCTGA